>DATCOZ010000053.1:0-2532 GCA_036564345.1 Candidatus Dormiibacterota bacterium
GCCGATCCCTGGCAGGTGCTGGTCAGCGAGCGGACCTCGCACGCGGCCGCCTCCAACTTCGAGTTCGGGTCCGACATCGCGGTCGAGGCGAAGGGCAAGTCGGCGCCGATCACCGCACGTGAGGCGGTCGGCCGCCGGCAGGCCCCCAAGCAGCTTCCCATGCGACCACCGCTCGTGGGACGCGGCGCCGACCTCGAGCAGCTGCAGCTCGTCGCCAAGCGAGCCTTCTCCGAGCGGCGACCCTCCCTGGTCAGCCTGATCGCGCCCGCCGGGACCGGCAAGACCAGGTTGCTGGAGGAGTTTCTCGATTGGCTCGCAGACTTCCAGCCGGACGCGCGGGTGGCGACCGCTCAGTGCCTGCCCTATGGCCAGCAACTGACCTACTGGCCGATGCGCCAGATCCTCTTCACCCTGGCAGGCGTGTCGGAGGACGCCACGCCTGCCGAGCTGCTGGCCGCGGCGCGCGAGTGGCTCGCGACGGTTGGTGCCGACCCCGCGGTGGCGGAGCTGCTGGCCGCCACCATCGGGATGTCGGAGGTCGAGGTTGTGGATCCGACCGATCTCTTCGGCGCCTGGCGGGAGGCGATCGAGGCGGCGTCGCGCTCGGCCCCCCTGGTGGTCGTTTTCGAAGACCTGCATTGGTCCTCGGATAGCCTCCTCGACCTCTTCGAGTACCTCATGCAGCCTCGCGGCGAGGCGCCCATCCTGATGCTCGCCCTGGCCCGGCCCGAGCTGCTCGACCGGCGTCCCAACTGGGGTGGAGGTCGTCGCAACCACCTGGCCGTGAGCCTCGAGCCGCTCTCCGATTCCGCAGTCGCGGAGCTGGTCCGGCATCTCCTGGAGACCGACTCGCCAGAGCTTGTTGCGACCATCATCCGGCGCGCCGAGGGCAACCCCTTCTACGCCGGCGAGCTGGTGCGGTCGGCGATCGAGCAGGGCGGCCGCCAGAAGCTGCCGGACACCGTCCAGGCCACAGTCCTGGCGCGCCTCGACATGCTCCCACCACGCGAGCGAAGAGTGCTGCAGCTCGGATCGGTGTTCGGTCGCTCCTTCCGGGTTCCCGCGGTCGCCGCCCTCGAGTCCGGCTTCGACGACTCCGAGCAGCTGGTTGAGCGGCTTGCCCTCCGGGACCTCATCCGCCCGAGTGACGGGGACCTCTGCACGTTTCGCCACATTCTCATCCGCGAGGTGGCCTATGGGACGCTGCCGCGGCTCGAACGATCCCGCCTCCACGCCGCGGCCGGTGATTGGCTGGCGGCTCGGGCAGAGGGTCACGAGCAGGCGGTGGCCGAGATCATCGCCCTCCACTACCGGGAGGCGGCGACGATCGCCTCCTCGATCGACCCGGAGACCCCGGCGACGATCCGCCTTCGCGACCAGGCGGTCGCCTGGTTGGAGCGGGCGCTGGAGTCCGCCGCTGCCGTGGAGGCGAATCCCGAGGCGGTTCGCCATGCCCGTGCCGCCCTCGAGCTCGCCCGTCCGGAGCAGAAGGCCCGTCTCTACGAACGGCTGGGCGACATGCTGGGCGGGGACTTGGGCGTCGACGCCTACGTAACCGCCTTCGATCTGTATCGCAGCAGCGGTGCGCCGGTCGGCGACCAGCTTCGAGTACTGGCCGCGAGGTTGATCAGCGTCACCCGGATGCAGGGATCGATCGCCAACCGGATGAGCCCGGAGGAGATGGCCGGCCTCCGCGCGAGGGGCGAGGAGCTCGCCGCCGGGACGGACGACAGGGCGGCGATCGCGCGCTTCCGCGTCGCCGACGGCTTCTATCCCTTCTGGCTGACTGCAGACGCGAGCGCCGAGATCATCGAGGCGGGCGATCGATCCGCCGAGGAGGGATACCGGATCGCCAGCGAGATCGGCGACACCAACCTGATGAGCGCGGCCCTCGACGCCATCAGCGGCGGCATCCAGCTCCGCAACGGCTGGCGCAAGGTTCGCGAGCTCTCCTCCCGCCGGCTCGAGTTCAAGGGCTTGACTCTGTACGAGCGGCTCGATGCATATTCGATGGTGGCCTGGGCCTCCTGCCTCCTCGGTGAGCTGGACGAGGCCGACCGCGCATCCGCCGCCGGCATCGCGCTGGTTCGGCCGGGCCAGGCCCCGGCGCCGGTTCTCCACGCCCTCGCCTGGCGCCTTTACGCCCTCTGCCTGATCGGGGACTGGGATGAAGTTCAGCGGGTCGCGGCACGGGCGGCGGCCACCTGGGTCGACACCGGCCGGCTCGCCGCCGGCTACGCCCTGCGCGGCTTGATCGCGGCTCTCGATGTCGCCAGGGCCCGGCGCGACGAGGCCCAGCTCGCCCTCCTCGGTGAGATGGTGGAGGAGATCCTGGGCAAGTACGGGTCCGACCACCCCAACCAGACCCTCCATGGCTACGGCCGGGGTGAGCCCACGCCCCTTCCCAAGTCCTACCTCAAGGCACACGCCTACATGGTCGAGGTCAGCGAGCGGAAGCTGAACCTCGCCGCCGATCACGGCCACGACGAGGATCCGGCGATGGTTGCCTCCCTGCTGGCCCTGGCCGAGGGC
>DATCOZ010000077.1:0-4527 GCA_036564345.1 Candidatus Dormiibacterota bacterium
GGCCTGCTCGCCGAGCGGCCGCCATTCGCTGATCCCGGCCATCACCCTGGGCACGTTCCGGTAGTCCGCGACCCAGTCGAACACCTCTTCGGGCGCTCGCCTGATGAACCTGCTCGCCGCCAATCGTCGCGTGGCTATGGCCGCACCACGTCGGTGCCCGCGACCGCGTCGTGGACGGCGCGGAGCCGGAGCAGGGATAGAGGCAGGGCTGCCAGCCTGAGCAGCGCCTGGCCGGGGGTTACCGGCCCTCCATCGACGGCCACCACCCGTTGCCTGAGAAGCAGGCCACCGACCGTTAGCCCTCCGAAGCTCCAGCAGGCGACGTGGTAGGCGACCGCGACCAGGAGCGCACGCCGGCGCCTGCCGCCGGCAAGGGCGAGGCAGACCCCCGCATCGATGGCGGCGGCCGCCAGCCGCGCGGCCGGGGCTGCCGGGGGCGCCTCGGCCGGGAACCGACCGCGGAGCTGGAGGAGGGCCAGGCGGGTCACGAAGTGGTGGTAGAGGTACTGGCTGATGCGGTAGAGCGGCAGCGGCAGGAGCGGGCGGTAGCCGGCCAGGGCGACCGTGGTCACGCCGTCGGAGGTGCCGATGCGGAGCTCGCCGCCGGGCTCCGCGGCGAGGACGCCACCGCTGATCGGAAAGCTCCATCCCTGCGCCGTGCGGGCCGGCTCGCCGAAGCTGATCAGCGTCAGCGGCCCCAGCCGAAACGAGCGGTCGCGGTAGCGGACCAAGCCCAGCGTCAGACGCTCGGTCGCGGCGAAGTAGAAGTCGCGGAGCCGTTCGGGCGAGGGCGCGATCGGGGTCCGGACCGAGTCCTCGACGTCGACCGGACCAGCCACGCTCCCATCATGCCGACTTGACGGCGACGCTTGACTCGAGGATCGTGGGCGTCGTGCCAAAGCTTGCGATCGTCGGCAGTTCGGGACCCTCGGATCCGACCCGCGCCAGCATCCCCTTCCACATCGCCGCCAACGGCGCCGCCGCGTCGGGCGTGGAGACGCTGATCATCCTCGCCGGCGACGCCACCGAGCTGCTCCGGGAAGGTGTCGCGGCAGGTGTCAAGGGGGTCGGCATCCCGCCGTTGGCCGCCCTGCTCGAAAAATGTGCCGAGGCGAAGATACCGATCCACGTTTGAAAGGGATGCGCGGAGGCCCGTGGGGTCTCCCAACTCGGTGAGAACCAGCACTTCATCGGCCCGCCCGACCTGGTCCGTCTCACGATGGAGGCCGACCGGGTTCTCTCCTTCTAGTGGGGTGCCTGGTAATTCGGTCGACCCAATGGCCGGTCAGGACGTTGAGGTCGCGCGAAGGGGTGGCACTAGGACTTGGATAGGGGGCCCCGACCGAAGGCTGGGGAATGCGGACGCAGCCGTAGCTGCGTGACGACGACGGCCCGGGCCCCCTGAGCCCGACATCGGCGTCCTGAGGCGACCCGTTGTCGACCTTATTGCCAGGCACACCACTCTGGAACAACGTGTAGCCCGGCGGCGTATTGATTGGCGTGCAAAAAGTGGCCGGCGCAGTTTTCGGCGTGCTCCTCCTGCTGGTCGGCGCGGTCTGGATCGGGCAGGGCCTCGGCTACATCAGGGGCAGCTTCATGACCGGCGCGATGCAGTGGTTCTGGATCGGCCTCGCCTGCGCGGTGGTCGGAGCGGGACTGCTCGTCTACTCGGCGCGGCGGCGCAGCACGACCTAAGACCCGCTATTCGGCGGGCTCCGGCCAGTCGATTGGAAAGCCGGCAGGAGGACGGATTCCGAGCCGGTAGGCCTCGAAGTCGAGCGGCCGCTCCCACTCCTCGCGAGCCAATCGCCGGTTGCTGGCGCTCGCCTCCATGTCGAGGGTCGGCCGGCCTTCGGCCAGCTTCAGGCAGACACCAGGCTTTCGCTGGACGTTCACGCCGCCCAGGCCAAAGAGCCGGATCGACTTCTTAGCGGCGAGGCGCGCCAGCCGCCAGGGCGCCAGCCGCACCAATTGCTCGGCCGCCGTTGTCGCCCAACCCGCCGCCAGGTCACGCAGCAGGTAGCCCAAAGGCTCCGCGGCCAGGATCCGGCGAAGGTCGTCGCCCAGCCCCACGCCGCACTCGCGGAGCGCGACCTCCCACTCGGCGGCTTCGAGCAGGATCACCACGGCGTCGGCCAGCTCGAGGTCCTCGATCCCCCAGCGCTCCTCCGGCGGCGTCCCGTCCGCCCGCCAGCGCCAGGGCTGGCCGTCCCAGCGGTAGTCCTGGTTCTCGACGTGCTCGTCGGCCTTGACGAGCTCGAACCGCCCATCGAGGATGCTCAGGAAACGGCAGCGAGTCCGACCGGGCGGATCAGGAGGTTCGAGGGTGTCGATCAGGACGCGCGCCTTGGCAAGCATGCGGCCGCGCTGGTCGCGCGGGAAATTGAAGGCCAGCAGCGCCGGGTGGACGCCCGGGAGATCCATCGCCTCCGCCATCGCGGGCGGCGATTGTGCATCGCGCAGCGCTGCGGTGACTCGAAGCCGGGCTCGCTTTTCCAGGTCCTCCGCGCTGTGTTTGAGTCCCCCACCAGTCCGCAGCGGCCCCGTCGCCCAGTCGATGACCTTCTCGACCAACGCGACCGGATCGGCATAGTGCTCGAGGAGCACCGGCGTTCCCGATGGATGGACGTTGTCCCTGGCCTTCTCGAAGATCGCGAGGTCGTAGCGGGGCAGCATCCCGCCGAACTGGTTGACCTCGATCGCCACCACCTGGGCGAGGCCACCGGAGATCAGCGAGGTGGTCACGGTGAGGCCTTCCAACTCGTTCCGCAGAACTCCATACCAGTAGCCGGCCACCAAGCCGGGAGCTAGGTACTCGAGCTTGAGGGCGGGCGCGCGGGCGGCCAGCTGGGCGGCCACCAGGTCGAGGCGAGCGCGGCGGTCATCCATGCCGGCCGCACCTTAACGCAGGGGACGCGAGTGGTTGACTAGCGAACATCTGTTCGATACTCTTTAGCCAGCCTCCTGCCACCCTCGACGTCTTTCCGGAGGCCTTTGTCGTCCTGGACCCACCCGGAGAGATGCGAGATCGAATCGAAGCACGTCCGTCTGAACCAGGCGGTGGACGTCATCCACCTCCGCTTCGGCGAGCACGCCCTGGCCGCGGTCGACCGGCTGCCACCGGTCGAGGCGTGGCCCAGCGGGGTCGGCGCGGTGGACCGGCTCACCGGCATCGGCGGGCTGCCGCGCGGGCGCATCAGCGTGCTCAGCGGGCACGGCTCCTGCGGCAAGACCAGCCTCGGCCTGGCGCTGCTGGCCCAGGCGACGCGGGAGTTCGGCGCGGCGATTGCGATCGACCCCGGCCGCAGCTTCGATCCCTGGGCGCTGCTCGAGTTCCAGCCCGACCTCCACACCCTCACGGTCGTGAGGCCCCCCGACCCGGAGGCGGCGGGCGAGGCGGCGGTCTCGCTGGCGAAGGCGGGCGCCGGGTTCCTGCTCCTCTCCCTCCCCGCCCGCGTTGCGGCCTCAGCCGAGCCGTGGCTGCCGCTGCTGGCGGCCGCCGCCGAGCGCTCCGGCGCGCTGGTCGTCGCGCTGGTCGAGGAGACGGCGCGGTCGCTGGCCCACGCCTCGAGCCTCAGCCTGGCGGTCGAGCGGACGACCTGGAAGTTCGAGCGGGGCGAACTGGTGGGCCTGCGGGCGCGGATCACCTGCATCAAGAACAAGGTCTCGCTCCCAGGGCGAGTGGCGGAGATCGAGATCAACTACCCGCTCGGTGCGGGGCTGTATCCGGAAACAAGGCTGGCTGAGGTGGAACAAGGGTGGACCGAGCGCGAGTCTGCTGTGGTCTAGTCCCCCACCTCCAGCTCGCGCTTCGTCCCGACCTCTACAGCCGGCCGGTGATCGTCGCCGCCTGGCGCGAAATCGTCGTCTGCGCCTCGCCGGAGGCGGTCGAGGCCGGGGTGCGTCAGGGGATGAGCCAGCGGCAGGCCCAGCAGCTCTGCCCCGACGCCGAATTGCTGGAGCCCGACCCGGCCGGCGCGGCGCGGCTGGCGGAGCGGATCGCGACCGCTCTCTACGACCTCTCCCCGGTGGTCGAGGTACGGGTCGAAGGCGTCGCCTGGATCGACCTCGAAGGGGTCGTGCAGGAGACCCTGGCGCTGCGCGAGATGAGGCGCCGGCTGCGCGACGCCACCGGCTCCGAGCCGCGGTTGGGCCTGGCGCCGGGACCGTTCTGCGCTCGAGTGGCGGCGGCGCGTGCGCGGCCCGGCCGGCTGCTCGGCGTCGACGCCGCCCCCGGCTTCCTCGCTCCACTGCCGGTCGCCGAGCTGGGCCTGGAGCCCTGGCAGGCGGAGCGGCTGGAGCTGCTCGGCCTGCGTACGCTGGCGGACGTCGCCCGGATCGGACCCCGCCAGCTGGAGTCACAGCTCGGCCGGGAGGGCCGGGCGGCGGCGCTTCGTGCGCGAGGCGATGAACCCGACCACCTCACCGCCTGGGTCCCGCCCCGCTCGACCTCCGCCAACCGCCAGTTCGAGCCGCCGCTGGAGGAGCGGGAGGCGCTCCTCTTCGTCGGGCGTGCTCTCTGCGACG
>DATCOZ010000101.1:0-4468 GCA_036564345.1 Candidatus Dormiibacterota bacterium
GTCGACCAGGCGGTCGACCAGGTAGGCCGGCAGCGGGCGGCGCCGGCGCTCGGGCGAGCGCACGGCCGAGACCTCGAGGTCGAGCTCGGTCGCATCGGCCATCCGGGACCCCACCAGCAGCTCGCCGGCGAGCCGGTAGACGCCTTCCCCGCCCGCCGGGAGGCTGAGCTTGGCCACCTGAACGGCGGGCTCGACCGCGGCCGGCAGCTCGAAGTCGATCGATCCGGAGAAGGACTTGCGGACGAGCGCGTCGCGAACGAAGGCCATGCCCGAACGATCGGGTGCACGCTCGCGATGGAGGCTCCAGCGGACCCGCGCCGGCCCGCTGGCGTCGAAGTCGTCGTTGACGACCACGAGCCGGGCTTCGATCGCCTTGCCCGGCGCATAGCGAAGCGCGCCCGCCGCCGCGTCGAAACCGAGGGGCTCGATGATCAGCCGGGTCGGAGCCATCGCCTGCCGGAGCGCGGCGAGGGCGGCCTTGGGATGGCGGGCATGGTCGACGAGGCCGAACCCGATCGCCGGGAAGGGGTCGACCAGCTGGTACGCGAAGGCGCCCCAGCAGGGCTCGAACTTGCGCATCCGGAACTGGTCGGTCGCGTAGCGAAGGAGCCATGCCTGGTATGCCTGGCCGGCCTCGATGTAGGCGGCCAGCGACTCGTGATCGGAGGGAAGACCGACGCCGCTCTCGGTCCAGGCGAAGGGCTGGAAGCCGGCGTAGAGCCAGGCGGGGTCGTCGTCGGCGACCGGCCAGGCGCGGCCGAGATCGTCCCAGACCGGCGAGCCGGC
Organism: Candidatus Dormiibacterota bacterium; assembly: GCA_036564345.1. Classification (GTDB taxonomy): domain Bacteria; phylum Chloroflexota; class Dormibacteria; order Dormibacterales; family Dormibacteraceae; genus UBA6019. The sequence continues at coordinate 787 of DATCOZ010000101.1, forward strand.
CGAGGGCAGCGCCTGGGCCCCGTACTCGGAGACGAGGCGCGGCTCGAGCTCGGAGATCTCCTGCCAGTTCCCCCCTCCCCAGCCGGCCCTGACCTGGCTGTCGAGCTCGCCGGATCCCGCCAATGCCGGCCGGGATGGGTCGAGCTTCTCGAAGAGAGCGCGCGCCTCCTGGTCGATCGAGTAGTTCTGGCGCACCGAATGGACGTCGGCGAGGGAGGCGTTGGCGGCGATCCAGGGCGGGTCGTCGTGGGCGGTCCAGAGCGCGACGGAGGGCCGGTTGCGGAGCAGCTCGACGAGCTCTGGCACCTGCTCGCGCACCGATGCCTCGAAGAATCGGCCCTCCTCGGGTGCGGCGTGGTAGGCGTAAGCGCCGGTGAGCGGGAAGTCGGCGAAGACGAGCATGCCCGCCCGGTCGGCGAGCCGGTAGAACTCTTCCGGCAGAACGTGGCCGTGGACCCGGAGGGCGTCGAGGTTGGTCTGCCGCGCCAGGTCGAGGTCGGCCTGCAACCGCTCCGAGGTCAGCCGGTCGAGGCACAGCTCGGGCTGGTAGTTGGCGCCCCGGAGGAAGAAGGGCGAGCCGTTGACTCGAACCTCCCAACCTTCCGCGCGCGGCCGGACCTGGACGTCGCGGAAGCCGAAGTCCTCGCTGACCCGCACCGATTCACGGCCGCTGACGGTGACTGTGGCGATCGCCCGGTGAAGCGTCGCCTCGCCCAGGCGCCAGGGCGTCCAGCGGCGCGGCTGGGGCACTGTGACGCCAAACGGGACCGTCAGCTCGAGGCCCCCTGGGATGCGGTATTCGCGGACCAGGCGGAGGGGCCGGCCACCTTCGGGGATGACCTCGAAGGCGATCTCACCCGACATGTCGCGGCCGTCCAGGTTGCGCAGCCGCGCCTCCGCCTCGAGCACGCCCACGTCACCCGCCTCGAGCCGCGGCCGGAGCCGCAGCCAGTCGAGGGCGACGGGTCCAAGGTACTCCAGCTCGACGCCCCGCCAGAGCCCGACGGGAACCTCCCAGCGGTAGGGCACGGGGAGGCTGAAGTAGGCACTCGGCGGATAGGGCCGGCTGTCGCCGTCGTTGAAGATGCCCATCACGTGCTTCTTGCGGGTCAGGTCGGTCTCGATCGGCGACTCGCAGCAGATAACGAGCAGGTTGTCGGCCGCCAGGAAGGATGTGATGTCGAACCCGAAGGGCGCGAAGTAGCCGTAGTGGGAGCCGAGCAGGCGGCCGTTGAGCCAGACATTCGCGGCCAGGAAGGCGCCGCCGACCCGCAGCATCACACGGCCCGAGTGGTCGGGGCGAGCGAACTTGCAGCGGTACCAGAGCGAGCTCCGACCCTCAATGGCAAGCCGCTGGCCGGGCACCTCGGCGGGCTCCCAACCGTTGCCGCGGCCGGCCGGGAGGCCAACCGACTCGCCCTCGCCGAGCGGCATCCAGAGCGACTCGAACCCCTCCAGCCGGCGGATTCCGCCGGACCCCTGGCGAAGAGGCAGCGAGAGGCAGTCGTTCAAAAACCAGACCCCGCCGAGAAGTCTCCGAGCCGGCCCTGCGGCCGGCGGAGGGGCAGCGAGAGGCAATTCTTCACTGGACGAATGCCCCATCAGCCGTTGCGCACACGACCGTTGGGGCTCCTATAGCGGCCTCGAAATCCGCCTCTGCACCGCGCTCGACGAGGGCCAGGATGCTGCCGCCGAAGCCGGCGCCCATGATTCGCGCCCCGAAGCAGCCAGGGATGGCCCAGCCTCGCTCGACGATGGCGTCGACCTCCGGTGTCGAGACCTCGAAGTCGTCCCGCAGGCTGCGGTGCGACTCCTTCAGCAGCTCCCCACAGCGGGCGCCGTCGCCCGCCTCGAGCGCGACAGTGAAATCGCGCACGCGCTGGATCTCGCTCTCGACGTGGCGCACCCGCTTCGGCATCCCCGCCTCCGCCTCCCGGCGGCGCTGGTTGTAGGGCGTGTCGGCGAGCTCGCGACGCACACCGGAGTCGATCACCACGATCAGCATGGCCCCCGGAAAGGGGACGTAGCGGAAATCGAGCGAGGCGCAGTCGAGGAGGATGGCGTGGCCCTGCTTCCCCATCGCCGAAGCGAACTGGTCCATCACTCCGACCATCACCCCGGTGGCCTTCTGCTCGGCGCGCTGGCAGGCCAGGGCCGCCTCGCGCCCGTCCAGCTCGGGCTCCAGCCCGGCCGCGGCGGCGACCAACAGCGCGGCGGACGAGCTCATCCCGAAGCCGGCCGGCAGGGTGGCAGCGGCGGCTACGCGTTGGGGTCCGGCGCCCAGCTCGGCGGCGATGGCGCGGAGATAATCTTCGCCGCCGTCGACCTCGCTGGCCAGCTCCCAGCGGCGAGCGGGGGCGCCACTCAGCCAGATGAAGCGGTCGACCGCGGCGGGCAGGACGAGGCCGCCCATGTAGTCGACGTGCTCGCCGATCAGGTTCACCCGTCCCGGGGCTCGACTGCGCCAACGCGGCTCGCCGCCGAAGCGCTCCCCGAAAAGCGCGTCAGATCCTGACTTCACGCAGCTGCCTGGCGGTCTCCTCGGCGCGCGCGTCGAGGATGAAGGCGCCGGCGCCGAGCTCGGAGCCGGCCAGCATCTTGAGCTTGTCGGCCGTCCGGTTGGGCGGATAGAACTCGACGTGGAAGTGGTAGTGGCCGCTCTTCTCGCCGTGGGGCCGCTGGTGCATCGCCATCACGTAGGCAAGCGGTTTCCCAAACAGGGCATCGTACTTCTGGAGGAGCAGCTTGAGCACGTGGGCGAACGCATCGGCCTGGCCCGCGCTTAGCTCGGTGATGTCGCCGACATGCTCGCGGGGAGCCAGGTGCACCTCGTACGGCCAGCGGGCGAACTCGGGAACGAAGGCAAGCCAGCGATCGTTCTCGACGACCATCCGCTCTCCCTGCCATTCGCCCTCCAGGATCCCGCAGTAGAGGCAGGTGCCTTCCTCCGCGTAGTGGGCGGCGCTCGACTCCAGCTCCCGCTCGACCACCGGCGGCACGAAGGGGTAGGCGTAGATCTGGCCGTGGGGATGGGACAGGGTCACGCCGATCTCCTCGCCGCGGTTCTCGAAGATGAACACGTATTTGACCTCGGGAAGGGCGCTCAGCTCGGTGTAGCGCTCCTGCCAGACCTCGATCAGGTCGCGGATGTGGCTGATGCTCTGCTCGCCCAGGCTGGAGTCGTGGCGGGACGTGTAGCAGACCACCTCGCAGCGTCCCTGGTCGTGGGTGAAGGAGGGGAACTTGTTCTCGAAAACGGCGATGTGGTAGTCGGGCTCGGGGATCTCGGTCTCGCGCATCCCGGGACGGGTCGGGCAGAGCGGGCAATGGGCCTCGTCGGGGTGGTAGGTGCGGTCCTGCCGGACCGGCGCGACGGTCACCCATTCCCGCAGCAGCGGGTGCCAGCGGAGCTCGCTCACGATTTCCGCGAATAGAGGATCAGATAGCGGCCGTCGACTTTCTTGAGGAGCCGCTTGACGAGCCTAAGCAGGACCAATCCCGATCTCCGAAAGCATGCTTCGGTGGGACTGGGAAGGCATCGGGGCCGAGTGTATACTGGCCCCGAAGTTCACTGCCCTGGAGGCAAAGGAGGTGAGGTGTTGTTGGATCACAGTAGTCGTGGAGCCAACCGCCTCGTTTGCCCGCCGGAAGTGTTTGAGGGGACTGTCCTCTAGAACGCGAC
>DATCOZ010000116.1:0-6631 GCA_036564345.1 Candidatus Dormiibacterota bacterium
GGCGAGCTCCGGCCTGCCGTCGGCCGCGCTGCGCTTCGGCGACCTCCTCCATCCGCCGGTGGTGCTCGACCGCTCGCTTTTCGGCGATCTCGCCGCGCTCGAGGGTGACGTCGGCTGCCGGGCGGTGATCCGGGGCCGGCCGGAGCTCGTGGCGGCGCTGCCCGCCGAGACCGAGGGTAACCACCCGATCGACATCGACACCCCTGAGGACTACCGCCGAGCCACAATTCGGGAATGAGCCGCGCCGTCGAGGAGCTGAACCGGCGGATGCTCCGCGCCCGTGATGCCATGGACCGGACCTACGCCGAGCCGCTCGACATCCCGAGCCTCGCACGCATCGCATACGTTTCGGAGGCCCATTTCATCCGGACGTTCAAGGCGACCTTTGGCGAGACTCCCCACCGTTACCTCCAGCGCCGCCGCGTGGAGCGGGCGATGTTCCTGCTCGGCCAGGGCGGACGTGAGGTGACCGACATCTGCCTCGAGGTCGGCTTCACGAGCCTCGGGAGCTTCAGCCGCACCTTCCGCGACATCGTGGGCGAGTCGCCTACCGGCTTCCGCAGGCACGCGGTGCCGGTCAGGGTTCCGACCTGCTTCGCGATGGCCGGGACCAGACCGAGCAGTTTTGGAGAAGCGAGGTCCGGCTGACCCCGTTAGCGTGGTGATCAGCCCAGCTGGCACCCCCCAAAAAAGAATCAAAGCCAAGGAGACAAACAGAATGCTCAAGTCACTCCGGATCTCGCAGATCTATGTCCTCGACCAGCAGCAGGCGCTCGACTTCTACGTCGGGAAGCTTGGGCTCGAAGTCGGCGACGACATCAACCTCGGCTACATGCGGTGGCTGACCGTCAACGTCCCCGGGGAGCCGGACCGGACCATCCTGCTCGAGCATCCAGGACCTCCCTCGATGGACGAGACGGCGGCCGCGGTCGTCCGCGAGCAGTTGACGAAGGGCCAGACGGGCGGCCACCTCTTCTTCACGACCGACGACTGCCGGAAGACCTACGAGGAATTGGTCGCCAAGGGCGTCGAGTTCACCGAGGCCCCGACCGAGCGCCCGTACGGCATCGACTGCGGCCTCCGGGACCCGTTCGGCAACCACATCCGCTTCTCCCAGATGGTCGACAACTACGCCACCAAGATCGAGGCGGCGGGAGGGATCGTCTGAGTCAGATCCATCGAAGGGGGCCGGCGGCTCAGGCGCCGGCCCCCTTCACAATTTCCGCCAGCAGTTCTAGCTGCTCGATCCTCGGCACGGTGGGAAAGAGCACCAGCTCGTCGCAGCCGGCCTCGGCGTAGCCCCCGGCCAGCTCCTCGATATCAGCCTTGCCGGTCAGCACGCCATCGGCGATCCGCTCCGCGAAGGGACCCACGAAGCGGTAATAGCGGCGCAGGAATTCCTTTCCTTCCGACTCGGCGCCGCCGAGCGCGAAGTAGCCGGTGCCGACGAGCCGGGGCCGGCCCGGCCGGCCGGCGTCGTACCAGGCGGCCAGGGCCCGGTCGGCGGCGCCCTTGAAGGCGCGAGCCGGACCGCCGCCGTGGACGTAGCCCTCCGAATGGCGGGCCATCCGGGCGAGGGCCGCGTCGCTGCCCCCTCCGATCAGCAGCCGAGGCCGCTCCACCCCGGCGTCCCAGAGCTCGCGCAGCTCGTGCAGCTGCTCCTCCAGCCGCCGCCCGCGCGTACCGAAAGCTGCGCCGGCCGCCTCGAAGTCGTCCCGCCGCGGCCCGATGCCGACACCCAGCGTGAGCCGGCCCTGGGAGAGTCGCTGGATGGCCGCCGCCTGGCTCGCGACCAGGGTCGCCGGGCGGAGCGGGGCGATCAGGACGAGGGAGGCAAGCCCGATCCGCTCGGTCACCGCAGCGGCGGCATTGAGCACGCCGAGGCACTCGAACCCGTCCCACGCCAACCGGTCGTGGACGCCGAGCGTGCTGAACGTGGCGGCGTCCGCGTCGCGGGCCCAACGGAGGATCAGGTCGGCCGACGCGCCGGGAACGACGCCCGGCAGACCTACGCCTAGATCCAACGTTTCGAGTACAGCTCGTAATGGAGGCCCTGGCCGTTTAGCGCTGTCGCGACCAGGGCGAGGGCCGCCCGCGCGGCGGCGGCGACCGAGGGGACCTCGCTCAGGGAGAGGTCGAGCAGGTCCTCGTAGATGCGCTTCAACTTATCCTGGTCCGCCGCCGAGAGCACGGGCCGGGCGTAGCCGCTCATTGCTTGGCCGCCTCGGTGGTGAGGTCCCGGAACCGCTTCGCCTTCATCTCGAAGCGGGGAAGCTGGCCGGGCTTGGCGACCTCGACCCGCGGCGTCAGCGAGAGCTGGCGCTTCACCTCTGCCGTGAAGCGGAGCCGGAGCGCCTCATGGTCGGCCTCGGGGACGCCCGACCTGGGCTCGATCTGGACGACCAGCGTGTCGAGCTCGTCGACGTTGACGAGCAGGCACTGGAACTCGTCGATCTCGGGAAAGCCGCGGACGACGTCCTCCACCATCGAGGGCATGAACCAGACCCCGCGGATCTTCCGCATGTCGTCATGGCGACCTCGGATGCCGCCCTCGTAGAAGTCCCAGGTCCGGCCGCAGGTGCATTCGGTGTGGGGCTGCTTCACGACCAGGTCGTTGCTCCAGTAGCGGAACATCTGGATACCCTCCCGGCCGAGCGAGGTCATCACCCGGACGCCCACCTGTCCGTACTCAACCGGCCGGAGGGTCTCCGGATCGACCACCTCCTCGATGTAGTCGGTCTCGATGATGTGGCAGCCGCCGGGCTCCTCAGCGCACTCGAACATGAAGATGGTGGCGGCCTCGGTCATGCCCGCGGTGTCGCCGCAGAAGGCGCCGAACGCCTCCTCGATCTTCCGTTTGGTCGCCTCCGGCCGCGGCTCGCCGGAGGCGATCACGATCTTCACCTTCCCATCGCGGGCGAGGTCGAGGCCCATCTGCTCGGCCGTCAGCGCCAGCCGGAGGGCATAGGTCGGGGTGCAGGCGAGGACGTCGCACTGCTGCTCGATCAGCAGCTGCACCCGCTTCTCGGAGTCGAAGGAACCCGTCGGGATGACCTTGCAGCCGATCTTCTCGAGCCCGTACTGGAGGCCCCAGAAGCCGATGAAGAGCCCGTAGCCGAAGGCGACCAGCGCGGTGTCCCCGGCCCGGACGCCCATCCCGTAGGCGCCGGTGGACCACATGTCCGCCGCCCAGGCCCAGTCGCGCGCGGTGTCGAAGGTGCGGACAGGGTTGGCGCCGCTGGTGCCGCTGGTCTGGTGGTGGCGGACCGCCAGCCGGGGGTTGACGCTGGGCAGCGTCCCGTAGGGAGGCGCCACCGCCTCGGCCGCGGCGATCTCCTCCCGCTTCAGGATCGGGAAGCGAGCGGTGAAGTCGTCCAGCGTGGTGATCGAGCCGGGCGGGCACTCGGCGGCGTCCATCCGCTCCCGCCAGAATGCCGACCCCGCATACGCCTGCTCGAGCTGCAGCTGCAGCTTGTAGAGCTGGCGGCGGCGCAGCTCGTCGCGCGGCATCGTCTCCATGACCGGGTTCCAGTAGCCGCGCGGAAGGTTCTCGCGGGGCATCAGGCCCGGACCGCGACCGCTTCGATCTCGACCAGCGCGTCGGTGTCGAAGAGGCCCTTGACCTCGATCAGCGTCGAGGCCGGATAGTGGCGGCCGAAGACCTCGCGGTAGTGGGCGCCGATCGGCTTCAACGCGGCGCGGTAGGCGGCGGCGTCAGTGACCAGGTAGGTGACCTTGACCACGTCTGCGGGCTGGCAGCCGGCCGCGGCGAGGGCGATGCCGAGGTTGCGGATCGCCCGGCCGAACTGCGCCGCCATGTCGCCCGGCTCGAGGATCCGGCCGCTGACGTCGCAGCCGACCTGGCCGCCGACGAAGACCAGCTCGCCGGAGCCCGACGACGCGTGCGAGTAGCCGGACGGCACCGGCAGCTCGGGCGGGTTGTAGTGGCTTATCCCCGACATCCGCCTCCCAATGATGCGCCGATCGGGGGAACGGCTCAAACGAGATCGCCCGAGCGGCGGGCGCGCAAGGCCACGGTTGCGCTAGCGATCCGAGGTTCTCCCACGGCCAGGTCGGGCAGTTGAAAGTCAGGCTGCGGAACAGCCAGAATGCGGCTAGGTCGGCGTCGACAAGGGCGCCGCAGCGGGGGTACGGCGATTCGCGAAGGGGTCGCTGGCAAGGAGTGCCGTATGACTAGACCTGCCGTCATGGGCCAAGTGGCCAAATTTGCCATCGGTTCGTTGAGCGCGCTCGCGATGGCAGCCGCTGGGCCCGCGCCATTGCTTCAGCAAGCAGCCGTCACGTTCCATCCGACCGTCTCCGACTACGCGCAGGTCGCAACCAGCAACACGCCGCCGACTGAGGCTCAATGCGAGTCCGTCGGCCGGCTCTGCTTCACGCCGCAGGCGATCCAGTCGGCCTACGACCTCGGCCCGCTCTACGCGGCCGGCAAGAAGGGCAACGGCATCACGATCGCCATCGTCGACTCCTACGGGAGTGACACGATGGCGCACGATCTGCACGTCTTCGACCAGGCCTTCGGCCTCCAGCCGATGTGCGGCGAGGAGGGCGTCACCTGCGCGGCGGGCATGCCCACCTTCAGCCGCTTCGCCTTCCAGGGCACGCCGGCGACCAACGCGCCGCCGTCCACTGCCAAGAGCCCGGGCCTCGAGAACAGGGCCGCCTGGGCGCTCGAGGTCGCGCTCGACGTCGAGACGTCGCACGCGATGGCCCCGATGGCCAACATCCTGCTGGTCACCACCCCGACCGCCGAGACGCTCGGCGTCCAGGGCTTCCCGACCATGATGAACGCCGAGCAGTACGTGGTCGACCACCACCTGGCGAACGTCATCTCGCAGAGCTTCGCGTCCGCCGAGGACGCGTTCGGCAGCTCGCAGTCGCTGCAGAACCTGCGCCACGCGTACATCTCGGCGGCCCAGAACGGGGTGACCGTGCTCGGGTCGTCGGGTGACGGGGGCAGCACCAACGGCGCCAAGCAGCCGGTCGGACAGGGCGGGAGCCAGTTCCCGTTCCCGACCGTCGAATGGCCGGCCAGCGACCCGCTGGTGACCGGGGTCGGCGGCACCTACCTGTGCACCAACCCATACGCGGGCACCAACGATCCGCGGACCAACTACGCGATCCGCAAGAGCGGCTGCGCCAAGGATGCCAGCCAGACGGAGATTGGCTGGACCTTCAGCGGAGGCGGCTTCAGCCACGTCTTCTCGAAGCCGGCCTACCAGGACGTCCTGCCCGCCGGCAGCACTCCCATCGGCGCGATGCGGGGCGTGCCCGACATCGGCCTCCAGGCCAGCGCCGGCACCGGCGCGCTCGTGTTCCTGAGCCTGCCGCCCGACGGCAACAGCGGACTTATCTGCGGGCCCCTCGGGAGCCCGCCTTGCAGCACCGGCTGGTACGACATCGGCGGCACCTCGCTGTCCTGCCCGCAGTGGGCGGGCCTGGTCGCGATCGCCGACCAGTTGAACGGCGGAGGATTGGGCCTGATCAACCCGGCCCTCTACAAGGTCGCCAACTCCGCCAAGTACGCCACCGACTTCTTCGACGTCACTGTCGGCAACAACACCACCGCTCCGACGGTTCCGGGCTACCCCGCGACCAAGGGATGGGACCCGATCACCGGCCTCGGAACGCCCGATGCCGCCAAGCTGCTGCCCGACCTGGTCGCCGCGGCGCACTAGGTCTCAGCTCCGGCGAGGGGGGCGGCACGCGCCGCCCCCCTCGAGTCGGATGCTTCAAGTGAGTCAACGAGCCAAGGTGGCGACATGTGCGATATGTGCGACGTGTGCTATCTGTGCTAGAATAACGCCGTGACCGAAGTGACCAATGCCGCTCCCGCCGTCTGGCCGAGCTACTCGGATCTGGCCGGGATCGTTCGCATGTCGGTATCTGGGTTTGGGCGCTATGTCCGCTCTCAGCATGTTGAAGTTGAAGCGATCGGACGTGAGAAGCGTGTCGCGCCGCCGGAGGCTGTCCTCCTCCTCGAGGGCAGAGGGCTCACGCGACCCGTTGCCGAGCGGGAGGTGACCAGGGTCATCGAGAGTCGAAAGGCGGAGTTTCCCGTTCTGGACGGTGAGACGCCGGTGGCGATCACCGACGATGAGCTCCTGAAGGAGCTGAGTCTTCGATACGAGGCGATGTTCGCCCGGATGCAGGAGCCCAAGGCCCGTCGCAGCATGCGCGCTGCATTCGCTTCCATGACGCCAGAAGAGATGGGAAGGTCGGCTGTTGCCGCTGCGTCGAAGCGGCGGCCTGTCCGGCAGCATGCCTGATGCTCTCGCACCCTGTATCTACGTACTGGCGGGAACCAACGGAGCCGGCAAGACCAGCCTCCTAGGCGCAGTCCTCGAGCAGCGCGAGGTCGAGTTCTACAACCCGGACGCGGCGGCTCGAGAGCTCCGGGCAGCGCACCCTCGGCTGGACCAGGAAGAAGCCAATGAGAAGGCTTGGCTGATGGGGAGGGATCTGCTGCAGAGAGCGATCACCGAGCGACGCGACTTCGCATTCGAGACCACGCTCGGTGGCAAGACGATCACAGCGCTGCTCAACCGGGCGCTCGAGACAGGCCTCGAGGTTCGGGTTTGGTACATGGGACTGAAGAACCCGGAGCTGC
>DATCOZ010000129.1:0-2910 GCA_036564345.1 Candidatus Dormiibacterota bacterium
CTGTCCGGCAGGATCTGCATCGGGGGCTCCAAGAACGCGACCCTGCCGATCCTGGCCGCCTGCCTGCTGACCTCCGAGCCGGTCACGGTGCACAACCTGGCGGAGGTCACCGACACCGCGGTGATGCTCGACATCCTCGCCGCACTGGGCTGCTCGGTCGCCGGCGACACGATCACCGCGGCAAGTGTCGTGGCCAACGTCCCGGAGGAGCTGGCGCGCCGGATGCGGGCCTCCATCGTCCTCCTCGGCCCGCTCCTCGCCCGCACCGGCGAGGTGCGCCTCCCCAAGCCGGGCGGCGACGACATCGGCGACCGCCGGGTCGAGCAGCACATCGCCGGCCTGCGCCGGATGGGCGCCGAGATCGAGGAGACGCAGACCGAGATCATCGGCCGGGCTGTCCGGCTTCGCGGCGCCCGGATCGTCCTCGATATGCCGACGGTCACCGGGACCGAGAACCTGATGATGGCGGCCGCGCTGGCAACCGGACGGACCGAGATCATCAACGCGGCGCGCGAGCCGCACGTCCAGGACCTCGCGCGGATGCTGAACTCGCTCGGCGCCAACGTCATCGGCGCGGGTACCCACGAGGTCGTGGTGGAGGGGGTTGCCTCGCTCCACGGCGGCGAGCACACGATCACCACCGACTACCTGGAAGCGGGGACCTACGCAATGGCCGTGGCGGCGGCGGGCGGCGACGTCCACCTCGAGTGCTCCCCGATCGACGACCTGCCGATGCTGCTGCTGAAGCTGGAGCAGGCGGGCGTGAGCATCGAGGTCGAAGGTGACGACCTGCACGTCGTCCGCCGCGCCGGCCACACGATGCGGGCCGTCGACCTGACGACCTGGGTCCACCCCGGCTTTCCGACCGACCTCCAGGCGCAGTACACGGCGCTGATGACGCAGGCACGGGGGACCAGCACGGTCTCCGAGTTCCTCTTCGAGAACCGCTTTCAGCACGTTCCCGACCTGGTCAAGATGGGCGCCGTGATCGAGCTCCGGGCGCGCACCGCGCTGGTGACGGGGCCGACCCGTCTTCACGGCGCCGACGTCGTCGTTCCCGACATCCGCTCTGGCGCCGCCCTGGTCATCGCCGCCCTCTCCGCCGAGGGTGAGACCGTCCTCCACAACTCCTGGCACGTCGACCGCGGTTACCCCGACCTGGTGTCCCGCCTGACCGAGCTGGGCGCCGAGATCGCGCGGGAGTCGCTGCCCGGCGACCATCCGAACCCGGGGACCTACGAGTAGCCGTGCTCGCCAAGAAGATCGGCATCGACCTCGGTACGTCGACAGTGCTGGTGTACGTCAAAGGTGAGGGGATCGTCATCAACGAGCCCTCGCTGGTAGCGCTCAACCGGGATGGGACCAAGATCCTGGCCGTCGGGAGGCAGGCGGCCGAGATGGTGGGAAGGACGCCGGACTCGATCACCATCGTGCGGCCGATGCGGGAGGGCGTCATCGCCGACTTCGTGGTGACCGAGGGGATGCTCCACTACTTCATCGCCAAGGTCCAGGGCCGGCAGCGGATCTTCAAGCCCGAGATCATGATCTGCGTACCCTCCAGCGTGACCAGTGTCGAGCGCCGCGCCGTGACCGAGGCCGCCATCAGCGCCGGTGCCAAGCAGGCCTGGCTCATCGACGAGCCGCTGGCGGCCGCGATCGGGGCCGACCTGCCGATCAGCCAGCCGAGCGGTCACGCGATCTGCGACATCGGCGGGGGCACGACCGAGATCGCCGTGATCTCGCTCTCCGGCATGGTCGTCGCCAACTCGATCCGGGTGGGGGGGAACCGGATCGACGACGCCATCGCCGCCTTCGTCAAGCGCAAGCACAACCTCCTGATCGGCGAGCGGACCGCCGAGGAGGTGAAGATCGGCATCGGCAGCGCCCTCCCCCCGAAGGAGCTGCTGACGATGGAGGTGCGCGGCCGCGACCTCGTCTCCGGCCTTCCCAAGAACATCGTCCTCGATTCGCGCGAGGTCGCCGAGGCGATCCAGGATCCCCTCGCCCAGATCGTCGGCGCCGTTCGCGGGGTGCTCGAGCAGACGCCGCCCGAGCTGGCCGCGGACATCTACGACAAGGGGATCGTGCTCAGCGGAGGGGGCGCACTGCTCCGCAACATCGACCGCTACCTGGTGATGCACACGGGGGTTCCGGCGATCGTGGCCGACGATCCCCAGACCTGCGTTGCCCGCGGCACGGGCCTCGCGCTGGAGCACTTCGAGGTCCTCAAGCGCAACCAGCTCTACCTCCGGTGAGCCGCTGAGCCAGCTTCACGTCGTCGTCGACGGCTCGGCTCTGGCGGCGCCCGCGGCGGGGATCGGCACCTACACCCGCGAGATCCTGGCCGCGCTTGCCGGCCGGGCTCGTTTCACGATCTACGGACCGGGCCATCGGGAGATCCCCGGACCGCGCTTCGCCGGCCGCCACCTGCTCTGGCCCGGCCGGATCCGTCGCCTCGCCCCCGATCTCTTCTTCGGACCGATGGGCCAGCTGCCGCTCGGGTCGGTCGGCTGCCCCTCGGTGCTGACCATCCACGACCTCGCCATCTACATCCAACCCCAGTGGTTCCCCCCCGGCCAGCCGCTCAGCACGCGTCTGGTCGTTCCCCGCTCGATCGAGCGGGCCACCCGGCTCATCGCCGATTCCCACAATACGGCCGCCGACATCGCCGAGCTCTTCGACCGGCGGCCGGAGGAGATCAGCGTCGTCCACCTCGGCGTGGCGCCGGACTTCCACCCTCTCCCGAGGGAGGAGCTGGAAGGCGTTCGCCGCCGGCTCGAGCTGCCCGATCGCTTCATCCTCTTCGTCGGCTCGATCGAGCCGCGCAAGAACCTGCCGACGCTGCTCGACGCCTGGTCGGCCGTCCCCGACCGCCCCGATCTCGTGATCGCCGGCGACTGGGGCTGGCGC
>DATCOZ010000134.1:0-3812 GCA_036564345.1 Candidatus Dormiibacterota bacterium
GGGCCGCTGGTACTGGAACCGGGAGTCGTTCCCGGCGGAGGGGGTGTCGCTGCGCCGGATGGCGGCCGACAACGTCGTCATCATCGACACCTCCAACCCCCGCCCCGACGTGATCGGCGAGATGGACCAGTTCTCGGCGCCCACCCTCCTTCACGAGGAGGCCATCTACCTCCAGGAGGGCGCTCAGTACCACGTCGACCGGCTCGACTGGGGCGAGAAGAAGGCGTACATCCGGCCGGTCGATGTCGACTACTACACGACCGCCCTCAACTCGCTCTCGATCCGCGTCCTCGAAGCCTTCGCCGGGCCGGATGGCGAAAGGCTCGATCGTTCACACGGCGAGGTGAAGCTGACCTCCCTCGCGACGATGTTCAAGAAGATCCGCTTCCAGACCCACGAGAACATCGGATCGGGGCCGATCAGCCTCCCCGAGCAGACCCTCCACACAACGGCCTACTGGACGAGCCTGGACGACTCCGCCTGGTCCGGATTGACGCGGGATGAGATGGAGGCGGGCCTTCAGGGCATGGCCCACGCGCTCCGCCACGTCGCCTCCCTGCGCCTGATGTGCGATCCCCGCGACCTCGGCTCGGTGCCCGAGGTCCGCTCTCCCTTCACGGGCAAGCCGACGGTCACCGTCTACGAGGTCTACCCGGGCGGGGTCGGCTACGCGGCGCGCCTCTACCAGCTCCACTCTGAGCTGCTCCGCTCGGCCGCCGAGCTGGTCGGGGACTGTCCCTGCGCGGCCGGCTGCCCATCCTGCGTCGGTCCCCTCCAGAACGTCGAAGGAGCCAAGGAAGCGTGTCTGTCGATGCTTTACGCCAACGCCTCAGCAGCCTAGGTTCGCTTCCCCGCCGGGCGGTCGCAGGCCCCCACTTCGAGCCCCCGCGACGAATGCCGCCGCGCGGCTTCGAGCCGGTCGAGAACGACTACGGCATCGCCTGGCGCTGGGCCGAGGTGCTGCCGGTCGGCAGGCTCGACCGGGCCGAGGCGCGCTCCGAGCTGGGCGGGCTCGAGGTCGACGACTTCTGCTTCCTCGACACCGAGACGACCGGGCTGGCGGGCGGGACCGGGACCCAGGTTTTCACGGCAGCCATCGCCCGACCCCATGCCAATGGCGTCGAGCTGGTCCAGCTCTTCCTGGCCGAGCCGAGCGACGAGCCCGCCTTCCTCGCCGCCCTCGACGGCGAGCTCCGCCTGACGCCCGGTCTGTCCACCTACAACGGGCTCGCCTTCGACCTGCCCCTCCTGCGCACGCGCTGGCTGATGGCGCGGATGTCGGGTGAGCTCAGCGAGGGCCACCATGTCGACCTCCTCCACCTGGCCCGAAGCCTGCTCAGGCCCCGCCTCGAGAGCTGCTCGCTGCGCGCGGTGGAGGAGCGGCTGCTCGGCTTCGAACGCGAGGACGACATCCCCGGCCACCTGATCCCACAGGCCTACTTCGACTACCTCCGGAGCGGCTGGAGCACAACCCTCGAACCGACGCTGGAGCACAACCGGCAGGACGTCCTGAGCCTCCAGCACCTCCTCCACCGCCTCCTTCACCGGCTTCGCGGCGCCGACGCCGCGATGGAGGCCTGCGACTGGCACGCGCTCGGCCGCCACCTCCTCCGCCGCGGACGCCGCTCCGCCGGCTGGCGGGCGCTGCGGGTCGCGGCCGACCTGGGGGACCTTGACGCCACCTTCCTGGTCGCCCGCCGCAAGGCGGTTGTGCTGGAGTGGCGGCTGCGGCGGCCGGAGGCGGCGATGCGGGTCGTCGAAGCGGCGCTCCAGCTGGTCGGCAGCGAGCCCGACCTGGAGAAGCGGCGGCTGCGGCTGCGCGGCCGCCTCGATCGGGCGCGTGACCCGGATCGCCGGCGGGCGAGGGATCGCAACCTGCCGCTCCCCTTCTCCGACGAACCGGCCGGGAGGTCGTCTCCCGGCAGCCTCACCGAGCGGCGGACCTAAATACGGCCAACCCGCCCGGTCGCGTTAGGAGTAGGGTTCGACGCCTTCGCATTCGGGTGCCTCGCCGATCTTCAAGCAGGCCGCAAGTTGCTGCCTATAATCCCGTTGATTTCCCACATGGCGGGCTCCACGTCCACGGATACCGACTGGTCGAAGCGGAGCGCCTCCGCTGCTGGAGCCGGTTGGTGATCGTGAAAAGCACAGGTTCATTGAACGCCCGGGGTCGCGCCGGCGCGCGCAACCTCGCGTCCTCGCAGGGCGGCCAGTCGCTGGTCGAGTTCATAATTGGCTCGATCGTCCTGATGCTGCTCCTGAGCGGCCTCCTCGATTTCGGCCGAGTCTTCTTCTTCGATGTAGCCATCCACGGCTCCGCCTATGCGGGAGCGCGGCACGCGGTCTGGTTCGATACCGGTTCCCACCAGAATCGCTACCTCGACGATGCCGACATCACGCTCGCCGTGAACCGGGGCCTGACCGGCGCCGGCATGGCCCCCGTGAACGGTCCCCAGGGGACCTGCCCCACCGGCCTGGACAATTCGGTCAACGATCCACCCTACGCCGCGAGCCTCTACCCGACGGGGCTCAACGCCGCGTACCTCTACACCTGTTACACGAGGCCCGGCGGCGGCTCGCCGCTCGGCAGCCTCGCCACGCCTCCGGGACCTTTTGACACGTCCTGGCGGCTGGGCGACGTGAACGTGATCGTCCTGCTCAACTATGGGCTCGCCACAACCTTCATGCAGTCAACCCTGAACGCGTTCGGCGGCATCCACGTGGCGTCCAACGCCCACTTCACCGTGCAGGGGGGTCAGTGACTTGTTTGCCAGTTGCCTGAGGTTTTTCCGCAGCCAGCGCTCCCAGTCGCTCACCGAGTTCGCCCTCGTGGCGCCGGTGCTCCTGCTGATCACCTTCGGGATCGTCGACCTCGGACGGGTTGTCTACTACGTCGCAACGCTCGACCAGGCCGCCAACGAGGGAGCGCGGACCGCCGTGCGGGGCCTACCGCCCGACTACGCGATGCCGAGCGATGTCGACGTCCAGGCATCGGTGCGCGCGCATGCGATCGACCTCTCGCTCGCCAACCCCTGTGCCAACGGTCCGATACCCGCGAACCCGATTCCGCCGCCCAACCAGGGTTGGATCTTCATCACGGAAGCGCCGATCCCAGCGGCCTATGAAGCCAACCCTCCACCCAATGCGCCCGGATTGGGCGCCGCAGGCCCCGGACAGACACCGCCCGTATTCGCCGCGGGCTGCAATTCGGTCGTGCCGGCGGCGGGAAACCTGCCCTTGCAGGTGACCCTCTACTACAACTTCGTACCGCTGACCCCGCTGATCCAGAACTTTGCCGCCAACCGGATCGTGCTGAAGGCCTTCGCGACCTACCTGACCGAGTACTGAAATGATGCAAAGCCCTCGACCGAATCCGAATCGACAATCAGGCCAGGCCATCGTGCTGATCGCATTCATGCTCATCGTGCTGATCGGCTTCGTGGGACTGGCCATTGACGGCGGTCGTGCTTACGTGGATCGGAGGGAGCTCCAGGCCGCGGCCGACGCCGGCGCCCTGGCGACCGCCGACCGCTTCGAGGCTGGGTCCAGCATGGCCGCCGCCCAGCAGGCGGGAGCCGCCGTCTTCGCCGCCAACGAGCGAATCTACGGAGCGAGCAGCGCGTCCTGGTGCGCCGATCCGCCCACGCCTCCGGTTCAGACCGCGCCCTTCCCGACCTGCTCCACGACCGTGAGCTGGGGTGGGGACGGGAATGCGCACAGCCTGACCCTGGGCTGGACCGACAACCGGGGCGCCGGCAAGGGGCTCGTGTTCTCAGCCACCGCGTCACACAGGCTGCCGTTGGCGCTGATGC
>DATCOZ010000153.1:0-2637 GCA_036564345.1 Candidatus Dormiibacterota bacterium
CGCTTCTTCGGCTTTCCCCGGGAGGGCTCATCGCGGAGCCCCCACTCCCCCTGGAGGTCCAGCTCCTGGCGATCGACGATCCAGCCGGCAGCGCGCCAGGCGTTGCTGATGACGGCATCGGCCTGATCCATGGCCTCGGGAGCATGGAGGCGGCTGCGGGGCCCGGGGATCGACTCGACGATGGCGCGCAGCCGGGCCGGCGGCACCTGCTCGCGCAGCTCCTCGGCCGCCGCGATGAGCTCGGGCGACGGGTCGGGGTAGATCGGCTCATTGGTGCCAAACACCCCGACAGCCTAGAGCGCCGGGAGCCTTGCGTTCGCGCGTACCATCGGCGCCAGCACGAGCCCGCATCGCCCGTGAGGGAGGGAGAGCGTCATGGACCCCGAGCCCAAGCCCTACCGCGTTGGCGTCCTCTTCGTGCATAGGCACCCGAACCGGAGTGAAACGGCACAACGCCTCTGAGTTCCTCGGGTTCAGACCCCGCGACCGCGGCTATACTTGACCTCCGAGGCAGCTGCCCAACAGAGCGCCTCGACCGTCCAACCGTGACTGAACCACGCAACGTCCCCGCATCGAGGTCGCCCGTTGCGCGCACTCCTCTCCGTTTCTGACCGCGAAGGCATCGTCGAACTTGCCCGCGGGCTGGTAGAGGCCGGGATCGAGTGCTTCGCCACCGACGGGACACGCGCCCACCTGGCCGAGAACGGGATCGAGGTCCGGCCGGTCAGCGACCTCACCGATTCGCCCGAGATCCTGGGCGGCCGCGTCAAGACGCTCCACCCGAAGATCTTCGCGGGACTTCTCGCGCGTCGGGACCAGCCGGATCATCTCGCGCAGCTGGCCGAGCACGGGATCGAGCAGATCGACCTGGTGGTCGTCAACCTCTACCCCTTCGGTGACGCGGTGATGGACGCCAGCACAACCCTCGATCAGGCGCTCGAGAAGATCGACATCGGTGGCGTGGCCCTCCTCCGAGCGGCTGCAAAGAACTTCCCGGGCGTGGCGGCCGTATCGGACCCGACGCAGTACGCATCGGTCATGCGCGATGTCAAGTCGCATGGGACGGTCAGCCCGGAGACGCGCCAGAAGCTTGCCGCCGAGGCGTTCGCCCTGACCGCCGCGTATGACGCCCACATCGCCTCGTACCTGAACAACCAGGCCGGCACCCTCTTTCCGAGCCGGCTCACCCTGGTGGTCGAGAAGAAGGCCGATCTGCGCTACGGCGAGAACCCCCACCAACTTGGCGCCTTCTACGCCGATCCCGCCCAGCACCGCACCTCCATCAGCCGGGCGCGGCAGATCGCCGGCAAGGACCTCTCGTTCAACAACCTGCTCGACCTGGACGCTGCCTGGCAGATCGCCAGCGACTTCAAGACGCCCACCGTCACGATCGTCAAGCACGGCAATCCCTGTGGCCTGGCGAGCGTCGTCGACCTGGCCGAGGCCTTCCGCCTGGCCCTCGAGGGCGACTCCGTGTCGGCGTACGGCGGGATCATCGGGGCCAACCGGGTGGTGGACGACGCGACCGCGCGAGCGATCCGGCCCGGCTTCTTCGAGGCGATCGTGGCTCCCGGCTATACGCCGGAGGCGCTCGAGATCCTGCGCACCAAGAAGGGCTTCGAGATCATCGAGGTGCCCCAGACCGATGCGGACGGCCCCGAGCTGGGGATCGGCAACTTCGACTTCAAGCGGATCGGCGGCGGGCTGCTGGTGCAGACCTTCGACAACCTGGAGGAGGACCGCAACAAGCTGCAGGTCGTCACCCAGCGGCGCCCCACCCTCGACGAGCTGACCGACCTTCTCTTCGCCTGGCGCGCCGTCCGCCACGTGAAGAGCAACGCGATCGTCCTGGCCAAGCGCCACGCGCTGATCGGGATGGGCGCGGGCCAGCCCTCGCGGGTGGTCTCAGTCGAGGTCGCCCTCCGCAAGGCGGGCGAGCGCGCTCCGCTCTCCGTCATGGCTTCGGACGCCTACTTCCCCTTCCCCGATGGCATCCAGATCGCGGCCCAGGCCGGGGTGACGGCCATCATCCAGCCGGGCGGCAGCATCCGCGACGAGATGGCGATCGAGGTGGCGGACCGCCATCACATGGCGATGGTCTTCACCGGACGCCGCCACTTCAAGCACTAGCGGCTGGTGGGCGCCGAGCCCGGAATCCGCCTCTATGTCCTCGATGGCGGGCAGATCAAGGGATACGACGCCTCCGACCTGTCCGATGACGGCGCCTACAACGGCCGCCTTATCGACCTCCCGGCGCCCTGCTTCCTCATCCGTCACCCCGAGGGCGACCTCATGTGGGAGAGCGGCATCTCCCGAACCCGGACGGACCTCGAGGTGGAGGTCGAGTTCGGCGCGACCCTCGAGGAGCAACTCGCAGAGCTCGAACTGACGCCGGCCGGGATTCGTTTCCTCGTTGTCTCGCACGGCCACTGGGATCACTCGGGCAATGCCGGTCTCTTCGCCGGCTCGACCTGGATCGTGAATCCGGATGAACGAGCCGCCATGTTCGACGACGAGATGCGCGCTACCCAGGCGATGGATGACTACGGCGTCCTGGAGGCTGCCGAAACCATCCTCGTCACCGAAGACCACGACGTCTTTGGCGACGGCTCCGTCCAGATCATCCAGTCACCTGGC
>DATCOZ010000168.1:0-4479 GCA_036564345.1 Candidatus Dormiibacterota bacterium
GCGGCCGGCGACGTGGGCGCCCTCACGGGCGGCGTCGCCCGTCGCCGCATAGAAGAAAAGGGCGCGGCCGAAGTCGAGGATCCCGAACGTCAGCAGGAGCAGGACCGGAGCCACGAGGGCAAACTCGGTCATCGCCTGCGACCGTTGGCAACGCAGCCGCGGTCTCATCCGCCCTGGACCCTGACATGCCAGCTCGCCGCCATCCCCAAGGTGCCGCCGAGGGGGGTGGGCACGGCCGCTGTCATCGGGCCGTAGGCCATCAGCAGGACGACGTTCAGGTCGCGCCCGGCCAGGTTGGCGGCGGGCGTCGTCGCGTAGTCGGTGGCGCCCGTGTTGTCGTAGCAGATGTAGAGCCAGGGCTGGTTGGCCACCCCTGGAAAGGCGGCGTTGACGTAGGGCGGGTTGTGCCAGCCGTTGCCGTCCGCCACGCTCGGGCAGTCGACGCCGGGGTTCTTCAGGGTCGACCCGGGGAGCCCGCCGGCGCGCAGCTGGTCGTCGACCACCGCCTGGATGTCGGCGTCGTCGAGCGCGGTGTTGCTTGCCGACCCGGTGTCGAAGGCGGCGCCCGTCCGAGCCCCTTCCCGGACCGCGCTCTGGAGGACGTCGGCATAGTGGATCGCGCGGGTGAGGTCGACCAGGCCGCCGAAGAGAAGGACCAGAACCACCGAGGAGATGGCGAACTCGGCCAGGGACTGGCCGCGCATTTGGTATCGATTGCGGATCAGGTGCACTAGAATCTCCGCCGGGCTCGGCACAGCCCAGGAGGGTCAGTCTTGGTCAACATGCAGGAAGCAATCACAACCGCCCGGCGGCGCCGGCCCTTCACGATCCTGGGAATGCTGATCGCCCTCATCACGCTGGCGGCGTTCATCTTCCTTGCGCTGAACCGCCCTGGCAACGGCGGCGCCGCGATCCCCCTGAGCGGTGACGTCGCGGTGGTCGTGGCCAAGGTCGACATCCCGAGCCGCGCGACGATCACCGCCGACCAGCTGACGATCGCCCGGCTGAAGGCCGGCGACGTTCCGCCGCAGAGCTTCCACGCGATCGCCGACGTGGCCGGCAAGACGTCGCGCTTCGCCCTGATCGACATCAAGGCGGGACAGCCGGTGCTGGCCAACGCGATCGTGACCTCCGCCGACATCGCGCCGCCGGCGCCTAGTTTCCTTACCATCCCTTCGGGCTTCGTCGCCATGACGATTCCCACCAGCGAGGAGCAGGGGGTCGCCGGCTACATACAGCCGGGCGATTATATCGGCATCATCGCGACGGTCGACAAGGGCGGGTCGACCGTCTCCAGGACGGTCTTCAACAACGTCCACGTGATCCAGGTCGGGACGGCGACCGTCAACATCACCGCCGGGCGCAACGGCCCGACGGCGAGCCGGGTGGCGGGCGCGGCGCAGTCCAGCCTCACCATCGTGCTCAACCAGTGCGAGGCCGAGTACCTGACCTGGTTCCTCGCCAAGACCAACCTCCGCTACACCCTCGAAGCCTCCACGGACTACAACAAGGGCACCGTGAACAACCCGCAGCTGGCGGCCGACTGTCCCATCGACAAGGCCGGCGGCGTGACCAACGCCGACGTGGCGAGGCGCTACGGCGCCGCGCTCGTCCCGTGACCGCGCAGTCCTACGAGACGATCCTGATCGGGGTCTGCCTCGCGGGTGCGATCGCGGTCTTCTTCTGGAGCCTCGACACCGTCCGCCGCGAGCGCACCAACGTCGACCTGGTCATCTCGCAGCTTCCTCGCCGCCGTTCCGGCATTGACTTTCGGGACACCGTCGACCGCGTGATGCAGCCGATCGCCGACGTGCTCAGCGAGCGCAACCGGCGGGCGGGCAAGGTGACCCTGGCCGAGGAGCTTGCCAAGGCAGGCATGCGGCTGACGAGCTCCGAATACCTCCTGATCCAGCTCTCCCTCGCCCTCGGCCTCGCCCTCCTCGGGTTCTGGGCCTTCGGCTTCGGCCTGCCCCTCCTCCTCCTCGGCGGCGCCGGTTACCTGGCACCCCGGATCTACATGCGGCGCAAGCAGGACCAGCGCCAGCGGGCGTTCGCCGACCAGCTCGGCAACATGATCACGCTCCTCTCCAACGCGCTCAAGACGGGCTACTCCCTCGGCCAGGCGATCGAGATCATCGCCAGGAAAGCGCCGCCGCCGGTCTCCGACGAGTTCGAGGTGGTGACCACCTCGATCCATTTCGGAACCTCGGTCGAGGAGGCGCTGGCGGCGCTCGTCAAGCGGGTCCAGAGCTCCGACCTCGACTTCATCGTGGTGGCGATCCTCCTTCACCGCAAGGTGGGCGGCAACCTGCCGGAGATCCTCGACAACATCGCCGACACGATCCGCGACCGGCTCCGGATGAAGCGCGAGATGAGCGTGCTCACGGCTCACGCCCGAGGGTCGGCCACCATGATCAGCGCCCTCCCGATCGTGCTCGGGTTGATCATGTACACGATCACCCCGAAGTACTTCGCGCCGATGCTCCAGTCCCCGATCGGCTGGTTCCTCTTCGTCGTCGCGGGAGCGCTCGTGGTGATCGGCAACCTGCTCATGAACCGCCTGGCGAAGGTCGATACATAGTGCCCCGAGTCCGAAATTCAACGAACATGTCCGGGTCGCCGAACGGCGGCGACCGGGTGACCCTGCGGGCTCATCCGCTGAGGACGCCAATCTCCGCGTTGCCGCCTGCGTTACTCGCTTACAGGCCGTCGGGCATGCGCGCTGCGTTACTCGCCGGCGTCTTGATCTCGACGCCCTCAGCGGCGATTCTTCGCCGAATCTCGGACTCAGGACACTGATGGACCCGATCGCGTCGGTCGCGGGCCTCGTCTTCGCTTCGCTGATCTTTTTCTACTTCGTCCAGATGGACAAGCAGAAGGAGGTCATAGCGGAGCTCCCGCTGCAGGACGAGACCGACCCGCTCACGCTCCGCCGGCGCAGCTTCGGCTACCGCCTCGACCGCCTCGGCCGGCGTTTCCTCGGAAACCGGGTCACCGGCCAGGGCACCTCCGTCCAGGTCAAGCTCAACCTGGCGGGCAATCCCGGCCACATCACGCCGGCGGCGTTCGAGGCGATCCGCTATGGCGCGGCCGCGGCGCTGGTCGCGCTGCCGCTGCTGGTCAGCCTGCTGCTCGGCCTGCCCCTCACCGGCCTGTTCGCCGCGGTCGTCGGCGGGGTCGTCGGCTTCTGGCTGCCCGTCGTCGTCCTCAACCAGATGGCGAGCGCCCGGCGGACCGCGATCGAACGCAACCTGCCCGACGCCGTCGACCTCCTGACCCTTGCGGTGGAGGCTGGGCTCAGCCTCGACGCCGGGATGGCCGACATCACGGGACGCTTCCACAACGCCCTTGGCGACGAGTTCAGCAAGGTGCTCCGTGAGGTACGGCTCGGCCGGCCCCGGATGGCAGCCCTGGAGGACATGGGCCGCCGCTCGGGGGTGGCCGAGCTGCACAACCTGGTCCAGGCGATCACCCAGTCGGAGCAGATGGGCATCGGGATCAGCCGCTCGCTCCGGGTCCAGGCCGGCGAGCTGCGCCGGACCCGCCGCTCCTTCGCCCAGGAGCGCGCCGCCCAGGCCTCGCTCCGGATGATCTTCCCGATGGTCGGCTGCATCTTCCCGACGATCTGGATAATCCTCCTGGGGCCGGCGCTGCTCGGCATCATCAAAGCCTGGCGCTGAACTAAAGTCCTGTCCCAGCGTTAGATATACTTCGAGCGTTCGGTGGCTATGGCGGAGGGGAAACACCCGTTCCCTTTCCGAACACGGAAGTTAAGCCCTCCAGCGCCGATGGTACTGCCAGGGTTACCTGGTGGGAGAGTAGGTCGTTGCCGAGCATTCTTCAAATCCCGCGGCCCGCAAGGGCGGCGGGATTTGCTTTTAGATCGCTTCGACCGGTACCGGCTTGAGGCGCGGCAGCAGGAACAGCAGCCTCACCGTCAGCGCGGCCAGGAGCGCCAGCATGGTCGCCAGCACATCGCTCACCACCGAGCCGACGCCGGCGTGGTAGAGGACGATCGACAGGGCGAGCATCGCCACCGCGCCCGCCAGCAGGGGTATGAACCAGTAGTCGTGGGCCGCCATGCAGAACTGGACCAGGAGGTTGTTGAGGCTCAAGGCGAGGCCGATCAGCCCGACCAGAAGGATGTAGTTCTGCGCATCCACGAACGCGGCGCCGAAGAGCAGCCGCACCACCAGGCCCGGTAGGACGCCGAAGACCAGGAGGGCGCCGGCACCGAGGAGGCCCATGAGCCCGGCCGAGACGCCCAGCAGGCGCCCCGGGTGGTTGTTGGTCGCCAGCGCCTCGACGACGCGCGGGAAGAGGACCTGGCTGACGGAGAGGGTCAGGAAGTAGACGATGGTGCCGATCTTGTTGAGCGAGCCGTAGATCCCGGCGTCATGTGAGCCCAGGTAGTGCTTGGCGAGGATGACGTCGAGGTTGTAGAGAAGCAGGATGCCGAGGGTGCCCGCCGTCGCCGTC
>DATCOZ010000197.1:0-5179 GCA_036564345.1 Candidatus Dormiibacterota bacterium
GCCGAGTACCGCCTCCAGGTGGCGAAGGGCGGCCGGGTCTGGTATTACCCGATCGAGACCGTGAACAACTCCGACAGCGGCTACGAACGGATCGTCCAGGGCGCCTGCCTGATGGCCGTGCACCCGGTCCGAATCGGCGGCACCCCGGTCAGGCTGAGGGTCCGCCTCCGGTCGCCGGCCTGAGACTCGCCGCCGGAGCGCTGCTTGCGGGCACCGCCGCGCTCGCCTTCGGGGCCTCGGTCCTCGCCGCCTCGACGTGGGCGGTAACCGGCTCGATGCACACCGCGCGGGCGTCGCCCGCGACGGCGGTTCTCAGGGATGGCCGAGTGCTCGTGGTGGGAGGCCAACAGCGAGGCGCCCCGACGGCCGAGCTCTACGACCCGCGATCGCGGACGTGGAAGGCGGTCCCCGGGGTTCCGACCGGGTTTGAGCAGCGCTCGACAGCCTTCCTCCTGGGCAACAGCCGGGTCCTGCTGCTCACGGCGGGAACGCGGATCCAGTCGGGGACGCGGCCGCCCATGGTCACGAGCTTCGACGCCGACCTCGGCTGGCTGCCGGTAGCCGACCCACCGGGCGTCGGCGGCGAGGGTTTCGCGGCCGCCCAGGTCGACGCCGACAACATCCTGGTGGCCGGCGGCAACGGCGTCGCCGGCCCGGTCGCCGAGGCGGCCATCTACAGCGCGCGGGCAAACGCCTGGTTCCCCCAGCTGCCGCTGCCGGCGCCGCGGTCGGGCGGAAGCGCCGCGGCCCTCGGCAACGGGGCGGTCCTCATCGCGGGAGGGAATGGCCCCGGCGGCCCGGCGGCTGCGCCGCTCGACTCGGCAGAAGTTTGGGCCGGTGCGGCCGGCTGGCATTCCGCCGCCTCCTATCCAGGACTGGCCGGCGTCTACCAACTGCTGCCGTTGGGCGCCGGCCGGGCGCTGGCCCTCATCGCGGGCAGCCACGCCGGGGTCGCCGTCTACGAGGAGGCGAGCGACCGCTGGACGGCGGCGCCGCCGCTCCCCCATCCACTCCCGGCGCCGGGCGTGGTGCTGCCCGACGGTCGGGTACTGTTCGCGGGCGGCGCGAGCCAGCCGAGCGCCGCCGCGGACCTCTACGACCCCGCTCAGAACAGCTGGTCGAGCCTCCAGTCGATGGAGGAGCCTCGCGCGCTTCCCGTCGTGGCGGCCCTCGCCGACGGGGGAGTGCTGGTCGCGGGGGGCGCCGGCCCTTCCGCCCGGCTGACATCGGCCGAGGTCTTCGGCGGTCCGCGACCGCCGGCTGGACAGCCCGGCAGCGCCTCTCCGACGGTGCCGGAGAGTGGCTGGATCATCGCCGGCGTCGCCCTGCTGGTGGGCGGGCTGGCGACCTTCCTCGGTTTCGGCCGCGCGCGCAAGCCGAGCCGGCTGGGCCTGGGCCTCGGCCGGCTCGCGCTCCAGGCGGGTGGAGTGGTGGTCGCCACCTGGGGTCTGTTCTACTTCGCGCACCTGCTCGTCAACGTTCGCTCGCCGGGCGGCGCGATCTCGAATTTCTTCTATCAACCCCTTGGCCAGGTGCTCTGGGAGGGGGCCCTGCGGAGCCTGACCCTGATCGCCTTCGCGATGGCCGGCGCGACGCTGGTGGGACTCGGCGCGGCCATTACGGTCGTCAGCCTCCGCGAGCGGAGGCTGGTCGGGATCGAGCTGGCGGGTGCCGTCCTGCTCGTGATCCCGACCTTCCTCCTCGCCATCCTGGTCCAGGAGCTGCAGGCCTTCGTCTTCGGCAAGACGGGCCTGATCGTCGCCGCCGGCTACGGCGACGTGAACGGCGTCCAGATCTTCTGGGCCTCGCTCGTCCTCGGCATCCGGCCGGCCACCTATCTCTATCGCCACGCGCGGACGGTGTTGGAGCGGGAGACGGGAGAGGACTACGTCCGTACCGCCGAGGCGAAGGGCGTGGAATGGAACGGCGTGGTGCGGCACCACCTCCTCCGTGCCGGCGGCAGCGCGCTGGTGGCGACCTGGAGCAACTCCTTTCGGCTGATGCTGGGTTCGCTGCCGCTGGTCGAGTACTTCTTCGGCTACCCGGGCCTGGGCCGGATCCTTGTCCAGTCGATCGGGATCCACTACGACGTGAGGCCGACCGTCATCCGCGGCGACATCGCGATCGGGCTGGTGGTCGTGCTCGCGCTGATCCTGATCCTGGTCGAAACCCTCGCCGGAGGACTCCAGCGCTGGCTCGACCCCCGGCTGCGGACGCTGAGGACCGCGACATGAGGCGGCTGCGTGCGGTCCTGCCCTTCCTGCCCGCCTTTCTGCTCTTCGGGCTGCTCGCCGCCCTCCTCGTGTACGGCATCAAGCAGCCGGTTCGCTGGGCCGAGCACAAGTTCATCCTCGGCTACCTCACCGGGAGCGGCCGCGAGGTCATCCCGCCCTTCGCCCCCCTGAGCCGGGTGGATGTCTACGAGCAGGGGTCGAACACGCTCCAGCCCGGTCATCTCTACCTGCTCGGATCGGACGCCGGCGGTCGCGACGTGCTGGTTCTGATCGCGCACGGCGCCATCCTCTCGCTGGAGCTCGTGGTGCTTGTCGTCGTGCTTCGCCTCCTTCTCGGGCTCCTCGTCGGGGTGGCGATGGGGCTAGGGTCGCGCCCGGTTCGGACGCTGACGGTCATCCTCAGCCGCTGGGTCGCCGGGTTCCCTTACCTGGTCCTGGCGATCGTCCTGATCACCGCGCTGAGCACCTGGTCACCTTTCGGAGCCTTCGTGATCGCGATGGCGATGGTCGGCTGGCGCGACATTGCCCAGCTCACTTCGGAGAGGGTCGAAGCGGTCCTCTCCCAGCCCTACGCTGAAGCAGCTACGGCGTTGGGCAGCAGCCGTCTGAGGACCTTCCGGCGCCACGTCGTCCCCCATCTTCGGCCCGTCCTGATCACCGAGATCGCCTTCCAGGCGAGCGCGGTTCTCGTCCTGCTCGGCGAGCTCGGCTACCTGAAGTTCTTCCTCGGCACGCCGTTCACCTTCAACCAGATCCTGCTCCCGCAGCCCGAGCTGGGCGCGCTCCTGTCGATCGCTCGCGACTACATCATCAGCGAGCAATGGACGCCGGTCCTGGCTCCGGCCGGGGCGATCGCCCTGCTCGCTCTCGCCTTCGAGCTGCTCGGGCTGGCCCTCCGCAACCGGCTGGCCCTCCACACGCCAGGCCGTGCGGTTTAGGGCCGGCAGCCCGCCTTAAAGCTCCGGTTGGCCGGCGAGGTTCTGCTTGGCCGTCCGCCGGTGGGTCGTCGGGGCCGCCTCCGCGGCAGCGACCGCCGCCGGCGCCGCGATCGCCTCGACCGCCGCACCGCGCTGAACGCGGGCCTGGCGCCAGACCTCGAGGATCCGTTGGAAGGCCGTGAAGTTGGTCAAAAGAGCCAGCGTCCAGATCACGACGAAGAGGACCCAACCCCCGAAGACGAGCCCGACGATGGTCGCGACGATCCGCTCCGGCCGGGCGAACAATCCGCTGTCGCATCTGAAGCCGAGGCTCTGGGCGCGAGCCCGCACGTAGCTGACGGACATCGAGCCGACCAGCGCCAGGAGGACGCCGAGCACCGCCGGCCGCGGGTTGGGCTGGCCGACGTAGTAGGCGGCGAGGCCGATGTAGACGGCGGCCTCGGCATAGCGGTCGGTCGTCGAGTCGAGGAACGCTCCGTAGGGATAGCTGCGCTTGGTGACGCGGGCCAGGGCGCCGTCGAAGATGTCGAAGCTCGCCCCGAAGGCGAGCACCACCCCGGCGGCCAGCAGGTGCCCGCCGGCGACCAGGGCGCCCGCCGCGAAGACGACCAGCATGCCCGCCACCGTGACCTGGTTGGGCGTGATCGGGAGCTTCGCCAGCCACCCGGCGACTGCCTGGGCACGGCGCCGGACCCACTGCTGGAAGCGGGTGGTGAACATGCTCGGCTACTCGGTCGAGGCCTGCTGCGGCTTGGCCGACTTGCGGGGGTTCTTGGCGATGAACTCCTCCGTGAACCGGTGCGCATCGCTGTCCGGGTACTGGATGGGGGGCGACTTCATGAAGTAGGAGCTCGGGCCCTCGAGCGCGCCGGTGAGCCCGTTGTCGAGCGCGAGGCGGGCGCAGCGGACGGCATCGATAACGATGCCTGCTGAGTTGGGCGAGTCGTGCACCTCCAGCTTGAGCTCGGCGTTGAGCGGAACGTCGCCGAAGCCGCGGCCCTCGAGCCGGATGTAGGCCCACTTGCGGTCGTCGAGCCAGGGAACGTAATCGGAGGGCCCGATGTGGACGTTGTCATCGCCCAGCGAGTAGTCGAGCTGGGAGGTGACCGAGCGGGTCTTGGAGATCTTCTTGGACATCAGCCGGTCGCGCTCGAGCATGTTGAGGAAGTCGGTGTTGCCGCCGAAGTTGAGCTGGTAGGTCCGCTCGAGGCGGACGCCGCGCTCCCGGAACAGGTGGGCCAGCATCCGGTGGACGATGGTGGCGCCGACCTGGGACTTGATGTCATCCCCGATGATCGGCAGGCCGGCCTTCTGAAAGCGCCGCTGCCAGTAATCCTCGCGGGCGATGAAGACGGGGATGCAGTTGACGAAGGCGACGCCCGCGTTGAGCGCCTGCTCGACGTACCACTTGGTCGCCTCCTCGCTCCCGACCGGCAGGTAGTTCACGAGAACGTCGGCGTGCGTGTCCTTGAGGATCTGGACGACATCGGAGGTCGCACCGGGCGCCTTCTCGATCAGCGGCTCGAGGAACTTGCCGATGCCGTCGTGCGTCATGCCGCGCTCGACCTTGACGCCCAGCCTGGACACGTCGGAGAACTTGACGGTGTTGTTCTGCCCCGCCCAGATGGCCTCTGAGAGATCCTTGCCGACCTTGTCCTTGTCGACGTCGAAGGCCGCCACGAACTCGATGTCGCGGATGTGGTATCCGCCCAGGTTGACGTGCATCAGGCCGGGAACGAACTCGTCCTCGTTCGCTTCGCGGTAATACTGCACGCCCTGGATGAGCGATGACGCGCAGTTGCCCACGCCGACGATCGCGACCTTGACCTTGCCGTTTCCGTTTCCGTTTCCGTTCTTCATCCCGATACTTCTCTCCTGAGATTCCCCACCGGCCTGGCGGTTCGTGATTCCAGCAGCGATTCGAATCCGGTGAGCCGCCGGCGGATGGTGTCGAGGTCGACCGAGCAGTAGGTGAGGCGGCCATCCCGGCGGGTCGTCACGACGCCG
>DATCOZ010000235.1:0-14104 GCA_036564345.1 Candidatus Dormiibacterota bacterium
GGCTGCGGTCGAGCAGCGGCCGCATGATCCGCTCGGCGGCCGCCAGCAGCTCGACCTCTTCGCCCGGCGCTGAGACTGCCGCCGAGAAGACGTGATGGTCGATCGCGAATGACGGGTCGTCGACCCAGATCGGCCTGCCCCTGAGGGGTCCGGGGACATGCAGCCGGCGGCGCATTTGGGGAAGGTCTGCCAGCCGTCTTTCCAAGCGGCTTTTGATGACGGACATTCGAAGGATCCCTCCGGCGTCGATGAGCGGCGCCGCTTCGAGAGCGGCGACCGCCCCGATGTGGAAGGGAGTCGCCGACGTCTCGTAGGAGAGATTGCTTGCATCCGCGGCCGTGAGACGCCGGATGGACTCGCTCATCGTTGCTGCCAGCTCTTTTTCTTTACCTGGCTCTCGAGCGCTCCCGACTGGCTTCTGCGACCAGCGGGCGCGGGCGCTCCGCGATCAGGACTGGACGGTCGCTGCTGTGAATCACGTCGTGATCCAGCCCTCCGAGAAGGAGCGAGGCGAGGTCCGACAGGCGACGCGATCCGATGACGACAAGGTCCACGTCCGCCTCATGCGCTTCGTGGGCAATGGTGCGGGCGATACCGGCCGCCGCGACCGGCGAGTGAACCGCCGTGCGAATGCCGGCCGTCCTGAGCTTGCGGACGACCTTGACCAACGCCTGCTGGGCGTACTCGTCCGGCTCGACGTAGGGCCAGCTGTCCAAGCCTGTTACCAGGTAGCGCGCGTGCAGGACGAGCACTTCGGCATCGGTTGCGCGGGCGATCGTCATCGCGGCTTCAAGCGCGTGAGGGACGTCTTCGCCCCCGGCGATGGCCAGCAGGATGCGGCGGATCGGCCCGCCAGGATGGCGCACTCCGTAGCGCACCACGAGAACCGGGCAATCGGAGCGGGCGATGACCTGGTGGCTGACGCTGCCGCGAAACAGGCCGCTCAGGTCGGACAGGCCGCGCGAACCGAGGGCCAGCATGTCAACCTTCAGCTGCTTCGCGACCGCCGCGATCGTCCCGGCGATCTCGTCATGTGGCGCAACCCTCGTTTCGACTGTCGTTCGTACGCCTGCATCGGTCAATAGCGCGGCGATCGCTTCGATCCGGGTGCTCGGCGCAGGAGCGTTTGCAGGCCCTGAAGTCGGGCCGTCGCCCGCATTCACGTGAAGCACGACCACCTCAGATTGGGTGGCGCGGGCAAGGCGACTGACCGACTGTGCCGCGGCTCGCATGTGACTGGATTCGTCGACCGCGAACAAGATCTTGCCGAATTGCATCCCTTTCATTTCGTCCTCAGCCTGGCAGGGAGGGACACGCCGGCCAATGGCCAACGGTCCTTCCCCTAGGTGACCAAAGGTCCCTCGGTTCTCACCTGCTGATGACTCGAGGGCGCGCGCCGAAGCTGCCGCCGCTGACCGGCTGGCTGAACCAGAAGGCAGGGGCGTCGGTCCGGATGCTCAGGACCAGCTGCAGGGTCAGAGCGATTCCAAGGGTCGCGCTGATGCCGGCCGGCACGAAGTCGGCGACGAGTGGGTGATCAACGGCCACAAATGGTTCACTACCAACGGCATGGTCGCCGCCCTGCTGATCGTGATGGCGACCACCGATGCTGACGCGTCACCTCACCCGATAGCGTCGATGTTCCTGGTGCCGGGCAACGCGGCCGGCGTGCGCAAGGTGCGCAATGTGCCGGTGCCGGGTGGCGACGAGCACTGGGGGTTTGGTCACGCCGAGCTCTATTACGACGAGGTGCGGGTGCCGCGGGAGAGCATCATCGGGGCTCCCGGCGACGGCTTCCGGATCGCCCAGGCCCGCCTCGGACCAGGACGCATCCATCACTGCATGCGATGGCTCGGCCAGTCGCGGCGCGCATTCGACATCATGTGTGAGCGGGCCCTCCAGCGCGAGGTCGGCGGCGAGCCGCTCGCCTCGCGGCAGACGGTGCAGAACTGGATCGCCGACTCGGCGGCGGAGATGCAGGCCGCTCGCCTGATGACCCTCCACGCGGCCTGGGTCATCGACACCAGCGGAGTCGAGGCGGCGCGGAAGGAGATCTCGCTGATCAAGTTCTTCGGGGCGCGAGTCCTCCACGACGTCATCGACCGGGCGATCCAGGTCTGCGGGAGCCTCGGCTACTCGTCCGACCTCCCGCTCGAGCAGATGTATGGGGTCGCGCGGGGGGCCCGTCTGTACGACGGGGCGGACGAGGTGCACCGCCAAACCGTCGCGCGCCTGGTGCTGAGGGACTACCGCGCACCGGATGAGCCTTGGCCCACCGACCACATCCCGAGTCGCAGGGAGGCTGCCCGCGAGAAGTTCGCCGCCTACCTCGTCGAGGCCACCACCAACTCCTGAGGCGGCTCAGGCCACGGGGTCGACGAGGTGAACCATTGCGATCGTGGTGCCTCGCAACGGGTTCTTGATCGGCACATGCTGGACGTTGACCGCTCGGCCTGAGCCGCGGCTGCCGTACCCGACGCAGATCGGCACCGGCCCGGGGACCGGCTCGGCCAGGCCTGCCAACAGCGGGCAGTTGGTGCTGCAGAGGGGCGCGCC
Source organism: Candidatus Dormiibacterota bacterium (assembly GCA_036564345.1). Taxonomy (GTDB): domain Bacteria; phylum Chloroflexota; class Dormibacteria; order Dormibacterales; family Dormibacteraceae; genus UBA6019. Next base: position 2,557 of record DATCOZ010000235.1, read on the forward strand.
ATCCGCTGAGCGGCCGCGCACCAGCTTGGCGCAGTTGTGGGCGCTGGCCTCCCAGGCCGGGATGCCGAACAGCTCGGCTGCCCGTGTGTTCCAGGCGACGATGGTCCCGTCCCGGGCCACCAGGAAGGCGGCGTCCTGACACTCGCCGACGAAGTGCGCCGCCGCCTGGATGAGGTCTTCCGCTGGAACTCGAGTCCGGGTCATCGACGTTTGATTCCTCCAGGAAAGAACTGCGCCGGCCAGGCTCGCGGTGAACCCGGCCGGCTCGAGAACGAAACCTACGCCGGCGCCGTCACCGCGACCTTCGGGGCGAGGCCGGGGGAGACCGGCGTGCCCTCCAGGACGACCTTCAGCGCCTGTGTCGTGGCGGCTGCGGAGAACACGTCGTACGCCTCCATCGTGTCCGCGAGCGGGAAGCGATGGGTTGCCAGCACGGTCGGATCGAGCCGCCCGCCGGAGATCAGCGAGAGCAGCTGGGGAATCGTCTTGCTGTCGACCAGCCCGGTCGTGATCGTCACGTCCCGAATCCAGAGCGTCTCCAGGTGGAGCGTCACCGGCTTGCCGTGGACACCGATGTTGGCCAGGGTTCCACCCGGCCTGATCAGCTCGGCGGCGAGCTCGAAGGTGGCGGGAACGCCGACTGCCTCGATGGCGACGTCGGCTCCCAGGCCGCCGGTCAACTCCATGACGATCTTCACCGCGTCCTCGCGGCCGTTGTTGATGATCACGTCGGCGCCGAACTCCTTCGCCTTCTTCAACCGGGCGTCGGCGAGGTCGATGACGACGATGCGACCGGGTGTGTAGAGCTTGGCGGTCATCACGGCGGCGAGCCCGATCGGCCCGGCGCCGACGATGGCGATCGTGTCACCCGGCTTCACGCCGCCGTTCAGGACGCCGACCTCGAACGAGGTCGGGAGGATGTCGGAGAGGAAGAGAACCTGCTCGTCGGTCATGCCGGCGGGGACCTTGTGGAGCGAGTTGTCGGCGAAGGGCACCCGGGCGTACTCGGCCTGGAGGCCGTTGATCAGGTGGCCGAAGATCCAGCCACCGCCACCGGAGCACTGGCCGTAGCGGCCTTCCTTGCAGTAGCGACACTTGCCACAGGAGGTGATGCAGGAGACGAGAACCTTGTCGCCGATCTGGAAGTTGGTGACCGATGCGCCGGTCTCGACGATCGTCCCCACCGCCTCGTGACCGAGGATGGTTCCCGGCTTCACGGCCGGCACGTCGCCCTTGAGGATGTGTAGATCGGTTCCGCAGATTGTCGCGGTGTCGATCTTGACGATCGCGTCGGTCGGGAACTGGAGCGTCGGGTTGGGAACTTCGTCCCAGGATTTCTGGCCGGGTCCGTGATAAACGAGTGCCTTCATGGCGCCTCACTCCTTTGTGGTTTGGTGTTCGAGTGGGCGATCCCTGGCGCCCGTAAAGAGCGTGCGCGGACTCTGCGCCGAACCACACTGGATTAGGTCCCTCCGCCTCCAGGCCAACCGGCCCTATCTGCCTGGCGACATCGAGCGGACGCTTGAGGCGGAGCTGAACTGAATGCCAATCTGGTTCTGGATCGGCCTGTTGGTTCCGTTCTGCCTGGTCGCCGCGGCGCTTGTCGCTGGATGGCTTACCTCTGCCCGGGCGGACCGTGAGCTTCGGGACGAGGAACGGGCCCGCACTGAGTCGCTTCGGCCGAAGTCCCCGCTGGCGGGTTAGCCCTCGTTCTGGGTGTGCCGGGCGAGGTAGGCTGCGGCCTCCGCACGCCGAGCGACCTCGAGCTTGGACATGATGCTCGAGAGGTAGTTCTTCACCGTCTTCTCGGCCAGCTTCAACTGGTCTCCGATCTCCCGGTTCGTCCTGCCCTCCGCGACCAGGGTCAGGATCCGCTCCTCCTGGGCTGAGAGTCGTGCCAGGCGCTCGTCGCGGAGCAGATGCTTGCCTTTGCGCAGCCGGTCGAGCACGCTCTGGGTCACCGCCGGGTCGATCAGGCTCTGTCCCTTTCCGACCGCGCGGATGGCGCTCACCAGCTCACCGCTCCGGATCTGCTTCAGGACGTAGCCGGCGGCCCCGGCCATGATCGACGCGAAGAGGGCCTCATCGTCGGCAAAGGAGGTGAGCATCAGCACTTGCGTCTGCGGACGCTGTGCCCGGATCTCGCGCGTCGCCTCGATGCCGCTGCCGTCCGCAAGCCTCACGTCCATCACGATCACGTCGGGCATGGACGCGGCCGCAAACCGTACCGCCTCGCCGACCGAGGCGGCTTCCGCGACGACCGATATGTCATGCGTGGCGTGGAGCACTGCCTTGATTCCGCTGCGGACGACCTCGTGATCGTCCACCAGCATCACGCGGAGGCGGTGGGCGATCGGTTCGGGGGTCATTCGACGTGGTAGTTTGCCTGCCGCGGCCGCCTCCTGCCGGGACCAACGGTCCCGGGATCGGCGGGACCTTTCGGATCGGCCTTATTTGGGGCGGAGGTCCTGTCGCAGCCGGGCGGAAAGACCCTGTGGATGTCGTTTCGCTTGGCTGACGATTCATCCATGGCTACGACTCATGCGACGCCTGAACAGGCCGTAACGAGCCCCGGGCGGAGGACAGCCACGATCCTGCTGGTCGATGGCGACCGCGCTTACCTCGAGGTGACGGCGAGCGAGCTGGAACGCGGTGGCAATGCCGTCCTCCGCGCGACCAACAGCGGAGCGGGATTCGAGATCGCCCGCCGGCAGCAACCGGACATCATCTTCGTCGACGTGATGCTGCCTGGCGGCGATGGACTGGAGCTGCTGCGCCGCCTGAAGGGCGACCCCGCGACCACGGACATCCCGGTCGTCGTCGTCAGCGGTCGCTGCGAACGGCATCTGATCGACGAGTGCCGCCGCCTGGGGGCGATCGACTTCCTCGTGAAGGGGATGTCGGTGACGGCCACGCAGGGTTATGCGGTTCAGGTGTTCGCGCTACCCCGAGTTGGGGGTGCCTGACATGCTGCCGGCAGCCCCGCCCTTCATCGATCGCAGCCAGGCCGGCCACGAGTTGGCAGATCGCCTGGGCTTCCTGGCCGGCCGGGAGGACCTCACAGTGGTGGGCCTCGCCCCCGGCGGCGTCCCGGTGGCGGCAGAGCTGGCCGAAGCCCTCGATGCCGCGCTGGAGGTCATGGTCGTCCGGCCCCTGATCGTACCGGGCCCGTCCGAGCTCTCGGTCGGTGCCGTCACGTCGGGAGGCACCCGATCGGTGGATCTCCCGGCGGTCGAGCGGTATCACCTCCCCAGTTGGGCGCCGGGTTACCTGGCGGACGTCGAAGAGCAGGAGGCCCTCAGAGAGGAGAATCTCGTTCGCGACCACGCGGCCCCCCCCGATCTGCATGGGCGAACCGTCGTCATCGTCGACGACGGCCTCTCGTCTCGAGCCGAGTTGCTGGCTGCCGCAGAGGAAGCACTCGTCCAGGTTCCCGCGAAACTGATCGTCGCCAGCCCGGTCCTCGCGGACCCGGTGGCAGACGAGCTGCACTCGCTCGGCGTCGAGTTGGGCTGCGTGTTCGCGGACGAGGTGGAACGACGAGGAGCCGGCCCGTTCTGGTACGCGGACACGTCGCTTCTGAAGCCGGCCGCGATCCGTGGATTGCTTGGCTCGGCGCGCCGGCGCTCGCACTGGCGCGATGAGGTTGCGAACGCGTAGCGGCCTATAGACTCGGAGCCATGGCTCGGACCGAGCCGGCTTTGGATGCGATTCGAAGGTCGGTCTTCGACCTGCTGCCTGACGGGATCGTGATCGTCGACTTCGATGGGAGGATCGCATACGTCAATGAGCAGCTGAGCGAGATGTCCGGCTACGCCCGGGAGGAGCTGGTGGGGCATCCGGTCGACGAGCTGGTTCCGGACGCGCAGCGGGCGCAGCACCACATCCATCGCGAGTCATACGTCGCCGCCGGCCTACCGACGCGAACGATGGGTACCAACCTTCGGACCCGGCTGCTGACGAAGCAGAACGTCGAGCTGCCGGTCGACATCGCGCTCCGACCACTGGAGGGTGCCGCCAACACCCAGGTCCTCGCGGCGATCCGGGAGACGACCGAACGTACCCGTACCGAGGGCCGGATCGAAGGGCTCCTCGAGATCTCCCAGCGGATTCTCCGAGGCGACCCGGCTGGCGAAGTCCTCGGGTTGATCGCGCGCCGTGCCCGTGAGTTGATAGGCGCAGACATCGCAACCATCGCAACGCCGACGGCGGACCGTGCGGAGCTTGTCTTCGAGGTGGCCGACGGAGTCGCCGAGGACCAGCTCCGCGACAGCCGGGTTCCGGTCGACCATTCCCTGGCCGGCGCGGTCTTCCTCTCCGGGCAGAGCCTCGTTGTTGACGATGCGGTCGCCGATCCGAGACAGGGCATCGCGCGCGAGCTCCTGGTCGCGGTCGGCTACGGAGCTGCCATCGTTGTTCCGCTGCTAGCCAACGAGTCGGCCTTCGGCGCCCTCACGGTCGCCAAACTGCAGCAGCGGGGGGTCTTCGTGGAGGGTGACCTTCGTGTTGTAGAGCTCTTCGCCAACCAGGCCGCCGTCGCTCTCGAGTACTCGCGCGTCCGCGACGAGCTACGCCGGCTTGCGGTCGTCGAGGACCGCGAGCGAATCGGACGCGAACTCCACGATGGAGTGATCCAGTCCCTGTTCGCCGTTGGGATGAACCTCCAGGCGACGGCGACTGTCGCGGGACCGGGCGAGGTGCAGGGCCGGCTTGAAGGAGCGGTAACCGAGCTCGACCGGGCGATACGCGACCTCCGCAACTACATCTTCGGCCTCCGGCCCGGAATCCTGGCGGATCGCCAGCTCAGCCCGGTGATCGCGCAGCTCGCAGCCGACATCGAGGAGAAATCGGGGATCTCGGTCGCAGTTGAGGTCGATCCCCGGCTCGCCGCGGAATTGTCCAACTCTGCCGGCGACATCGTCCAGTTCGTCCGCGAGTCCCTTTCCAACGTCGCACGTCACTCGGGGGCGGCGACATGCCGGGTGAGCCTGCTGCGCGACGACGGCGCGGCAGTCCTGGTCATCGAGGACGACGGAAATGGCTTCGACGACAAGGCGACCACGCCTGGCCAAGGCCTCGGCAACCTGCGCGACCGAGCCGCCAAGCTCGGCGGCAGCCTGTCGATCACGTCTGGCGCGGGGGGCACCCGGGTCGAGATGACCTTGCCTGCCTGAATCGACCGTCCTGAAGCTGTCCCATCCGAGGTGGGACCTTCGGCCCTTCATCCACCCGCCGACCTCGCTCTAGCCTCAACTCATGAAGACGAGAGTGAGTTCCGTGATGACAGCACGACCGGTGGTGGCATCGGAAACCACCGGTTTCAAGGAGATCGCGGGTCTCCTCGCCGAGTACCGGATCAGCGCGCTACCCGTGGTCGACGACGTCGGCCGCCTGGTCGGTGTGGTCTCCGAGGCCGACCTTCTTCTCAAAGAGGCATTCGGTCTGGGGGTCAAACACCACCTGGTCGAATCGAGCCGCATGCGTCGCGAGCATGTCAAGGCAGGAGCTCTCCTCGCGCGGGACCTGATGACCAGCCCAGCCGTGACGATCGGAGCCGACGCGCCGATCGTCCAGGCCGCCAGGGTGATGCACGACAAGGCTGTGAAGCGCCTTCCCGTCGTCGACGAGGAGGGCCGGGTTGTCGGGATCGTCACCCGCAGCGACCTGCTCAGAGTCTTCCTGCGCCCAGATTCGTTGATACGCGAAGACGTGGTCGAGGGTGTGATAGTCAAGTCGCTGGGGATGGACCCCAAATCCATCCAGGTACACGTCGCAGGCGGCGTCGTGGAGCTCGTTGGCCAGGTCGACCGAAAGAGCGACATCCCGGTCTTGGCAAGCATGGTCGGGAGCCTCGACGGCGTCGTAGGAGTGGTGGAGCGGCTTGGCTTTCGTTACGACGACACCCGGGCCCTCCTACCCGAGGATCTCCATCCCCTGATGGGTCCTCTCTGGAGGTAGCCTCGCCCGGCCGGGCCGGCAGGCGGTTCGGCTCAGCGTGTCCCGGGCAGCTTCTCCGGTAGGGCCGCTTGTAGTCGAACCCGGGCGTCCACTACCGCGACCCCGTGCGCGTGGACGATGACTGGGTTGAGATCCATCTCCGCGATCTCCGGGTTGCCCTCCACGAGCTGACTGACACGCAGCAGGAGCTGCTCGAGCGCCGCCACGTCCACCTTCGGCGCCCCGCGGTAACCGTCGAGAAGGGGGAAGGTCGCCAGCGACCGCGGCATCGCCGCGGCGTCCTCGATGGTAAGAGGCGTGATGCGGGCCGCGACATCCTTCAGGAGCTCGGTCGCCGTCCCACCGGCGCCGCACGCGACCACAGGTCCAAAGTTGGGATCGTTGACGACACCGACCAGCATCTCCACTCCGCTGGGGGCCATTTCCTGGACCAGGAAGCGCAAGCGCGGCTGCCCTTCCCGAGCGAGCGCTGCGACCATCTCCCTCGCGGCCTCCCGGACCGGCCCGCGGCCCGTCAGGCCGAGGCGCACGCCTCCCGCCTCGGTCTTGTGGAGCAGTCCCGGTACCAACGCCTTGAGCGCCACCCGACCGCCGATACGCTGCGCGGCATGGGCCGCGGCGGTAGGCGTGTCCACCAGCTCCGACGCGATCGGTGAAAGCCCGTAGCAGTCGAGCAGGCGCAGCACGGCCGCCTGGTTCATCCAGCCGGCCCCGCCGGCCATAGCGGTCGCCAGCACCAGCTTCGCCTCGTCCGCCCTGATGCCTGTCAGCTCAGCAATCCGTCCCTCCGGGGTTGCGCGCCAGCCCGCATAGCGGACCGCATGGCTCAGCGCCCGCGCCGCCTCCTCCGGAAACACGTAGGTCGGGATGGGATCGAGGTTGCGAACGCGCTCGGAGGACATGAAGACGCTCAGGAGGGTGACATCACCAGGCACCTGGGCCCCTCGGATCGCGGCGGCCACCTCGTGGCTCGGGACGGCGAGCGGCGGGATGAAGATGACGATGACGGCGTCCACCTCGCAGGAGGAGGCGACCGCCTCGACGACCGCTCGGTACTCCGGGGGCGTGGCGGAGGCGATCATGTCGACCGGATTCGCTGTCGATGCTTCCGCCGGGAGCAGCATGCGAAGGCTCTCGCGAAGCTCCGCGGAAAGCTCGACGACCGCCAGGCCAGCCGCCTCGCAGGCGTCGGCGCACATGATCCCGGGCCCGCCGGCATTGGTCACGATGGCCACCCGGGAGCCCTTCGGAAGGGGTTGGTTGGCGAACAGCCGGACCGCGTCGAAGAGCTCGGCCAGGGTGTCCGTCCGGGTCACCCCGGCCTGTCGGAAGAGGGCGTCGACGGTCACGTCGGAGGCCGCCAGCAGGGCGCCCGTGTGGGAGGAGGTGGCGCGTGCGCCGGCGGCGGACCGGCCGCTCTTGACGGCCAGGATGGGCTTGCGCCGAGAGACTCGGCGGGCCACCCGGGCGAACTTGCGCGGGTTGCCAAACGACTCCAGGTAGAGGACGCAGACGTCGGTGGCGGGGTCCTCCTCCCAGTACTGGAGCAGGTCGTTGCCGGAGATGTCGGCCTTGTTGCCGACCGACACGAAGGAGGAGAGCCCGATCCCGAGGGCCCGGGCGTGGTCGATCACAGCGAGTCCGAGGGCGCCGCTCTGGGAGAGGAAGCCCACCCGGCCCGAGGGAGGAAAGATGGGACCGAAGGAGGCATTGAGGAGTACCTGGGGATCGGTGTTGAGGATCCCCATGCAGTTGGGTCCGATCAACCGCATTCCCGCCCCGCGGCAGATCCCGAGCAGCTCGACCTGGCGCAGGGCCCCATCGGGTCCGGTCTCCGAAAAACCAGCGGAGATGACGACCAGAGAGCGGACGCCCTTGGCGGCGCACTCCCACGCAACCCGGGTGACGGCCTCCTTGGGGACGACGATCACCGCCAGCTCAACCGGGCCGGCGACCTCGCTGACAGTGGAGTGGGCGGGGAGGCCGAGCAACTCTCCGCCGGCGGGATTGATCGGGTAGATGGGACCCTTGAACCCGGTTCGCAGGAGGTTCCCGATCACCCGGCCGCCGATCGACTCAGGTTCCCGCGAAGCACCGATGACGGCAACCGATTGGGGCCGAAGGAAGGACTTCATGGCGGCCATCGCCGACAGCCGGTCGCGGTCCTCGAACCTCCGGCGCGCCTCTGGCGTGAGCGACGTCGGGAATTCGATCCGGATCTCCCCGGAGCCGGATCGGATCCGGATCGGGAACCCGCTGTCGCGGAACACATCCAGCATCTGGCGGTTCTCGGCCAGGATGGTCGCCTCGAACTCCTCGATCCCGGCCGCAGCTGCGTTCGCGGCCAGCTGGCCGAGGAGAATTGTCCCAAGTCCTCGTCCCTGCATCTCGTCCGCGACGGCAAACCCCACCTCGGCTCGATGGGGATTGACCGAGCCGTAGTAAGCGTGGCCGACGATCCGCTCGCTCTGGAGGGCAAGAAGGCCGAGGCTACCACGCTGAAGCCAATGGTCGACCAAGTGTCCGAAGGTGGCGATGCCCCCGAAGAAGCGGAAGTAGCGCGATTGGAGCGAGAGCGATTCGTAGAAGTCGACCAGCGCGTCGCGGTCGGCCGTGCGGGCCTCGCGGAGGTGGATGGTCGAGCCGTCACGGAGGGCTGCGTCGGCTTCCTGCATCATCGCCGGCTCGCGATCCCGAGACACGGTGTCAGGCATGCCAGGAAGACAGTAGACGGAAAGCTCCGGCGGTCACACCCGCCGGAGCCTGTTTCTGGTTTCCGAGCGTCAGGCGGTGACCGGCGAACCGGATGCCTTCGGCTTGGCAACGACGACCTCCTCCGGCTTGGTCGCGAAGAAGAGCTCGTAGACGAGCGCAACCAGGACGACGAGCGCTGCGATCAGCAGGGCGTAGCCGCCGTAAGTCGTGTAGGTCGCCAGCATCGACCAGCCCCACGCGTTGAGGAGCATGTTCTTCAGCGTCTCACCCTGGAACAGGGTCGTCTTCTGGGCGGTTGCCGTGGCGTTCTCGGCCGCGGTTCCCGACTTGGTGTCGATCTGCGCGTACTTCTTGCCGTTGGCGACCTTGTCCAGGTGCCGGCCGAGGAAGCCTTCGGCATAGGCCTTGGCCTTGGTACCGTTGTCGACCTGCTGACCGGCGTACTGCTGGAGGTCGGGGAACTCGGCCGGGTCGAGCGCGCCGCCCGGAACCTCGGTCGTGGCAGCCGGGAAGAAGATCTGCTGCGCCGCCAGCTGGTCGTGGACGGTGCTGTTGACGAAGTTGCCTTCGTTGATCAGAAAGGCCGACGCCCCTCCGAGGATGATGACGAGCGCCGCCATCAGTGTGATAAACCGCCACCGCAATCCTTTGGTCACTTTCGTGCCCTCCTTTTGTTATCCCGTTATCCGGGATGAATGGTTTCTTGTGACCGCTTGTAGATTTCCGCGATTCACTGGTCTCATTGAACGTGCTGGGCGAAGCGAGGTCGCCTGCCTATCGGCCCGCTACGGACGGGACTTCGCCGGTCAGGGTCGGGACCTTTTTCGGGACCCCACCCGGACCAACCGACATCGCCGCAGCCGAACGCTCTGCCCGCTGGCGCGCGTTGTCCTGGCGGTAGCCGATGCTGCCCTCGACCCCGACGACCCCCTCGATGCGCTCGATGAACGCGACGATGAGCCGGGCAGTGCCGGGGGTATCCACCTCGCCGCCGATGTGGACGACCCCTTCACGCACCGCGATGTCCAACGTGCCACGGGGAATGCCGAAGGCGCGGGGCAGGAGCACCTCGTCGGTCTCCCTGCGGATCGACTCGTCGGAGCGGAGGAAGACCTTGAGAAGATCCGCGCGCGCGACGATGCCGAGCAGCCTGCCACTCGCGTCGGTGATCGGCAGGTGCCGGATCGACGATGTGTGCATCAGCCGGGCCGCCTCGGCGAGAGTCGCCCCGGGCGGTGCGGTGATCAGGTCGCGTGTCATCGCGTCCGCCGCGGTCCGGGCGACGGCCCTGCGCCCGTCGGGCCCGGTCGAGTGCTCCTCCTTGCGGAGCAGGTCCGACTCGCTGAGGATCCCCAGCAGCCGGCCCGAAAGGTCGAGGACGGGGAGGGCACCAACGCGGTGCACGCGGATCATGTCGACGCATTCCTTGAACGGCGTGGTGGGCAGGACATGAACGACCTCGGCCGTCATCACGCTGTTCACTTTCCAGCTCATGGCAGACCTCCTTGCCGCCGGTGTTAGGGCACCAGCAGGACCTGGCGCGTTGTGAGGTGGATCACCTCGTGGCTGACGCTCCCAATGACCGCCCCGGCGATCCGCGACAGGCCTCTGGTGCCCATCACGATCAGGTCGGACCCGCATTCGTCGGCGACCTGGGCGATGGCGGCGGCACGACCCGCCGCGGCGACCTTCACGAAGCCCCTCGCCACGACGTCCTCGCGGAGCTTGGCGACGATCTCGTCGAGCTGCCGCTGCGCGTCGGCGCCAAAGTCGAGGACGGCGCCCGGCCAGGCCATGAGTGGCTGCTCGACCGTCACGACCTCGATCTCCGCCCCTGTCGCCTTCGCGAGATCCGAGGCAACCCGCGCCGCCCGGCGGGAGTGGTGGGATTCGTCGTAGGCGAGCAGCAGCCGGCGTGGCGCTTCGATCCGCGCATTGGGGCGCGCGATGAGGACCGGACAACCGGCCTGGGCGAGCACCCGGTAGCTGACGCTGGCGGTTATCAGGGCAGCCAGGTCGGAAAGACCCCGCGATCCCATCACGACGAGGTCGGGCCGAAGCTCCTCGATTGCTCTCACGAGCTCATCGGCGACGCCGCCCGAGTCCAGCTCTCGAATCTCTGTCCTCGCCCCGTAGCCAGACTGGCGTAGAAGCCTCGCGGCGTCCTCAACCGAGCCGGGACTCTCCTCGGTTGGTTCGAGTCCGCCGCTATCGCCAGGCCTCACCGGGACCCGGCTGACGTTGACGACGGAGATTTCGGTTCGTCTTGGGTGAGTCAGCGCCATGGCGGCGCGAACGAGGTCGGCTCCCGGGCCGGAATCGTCGACGGCGATGAGGACCTTCTCGAACACAGCCCTTGCATCGTCGAGCCGGCCTGGTGTAGCGGCTAGGGCCGGATGGCACCCCCAGAACCGGGCCTTATCGGCTGACTTTGGCTGGCCGCAGCGGTAGAACGCGAAAGAGCCGGGGCCTTCTCCGGTCCCGGCTCTTTTTGGGGGGAAGGGTTCAGCGCACGAGCGGAGCGGCCGGTCGAGGCTCGTTGTTCAAAGGCGTCGGGGCTGTGCCGCTGCCGGCGGGCGGCGGCGTGCGCCAGATCAGCCGGTGGATGGGGATCCAGTAGGGGATGTCGCGGAGACCCGGGATGAAGGGGATCAGGAGCAGTCCCAGGCTGAGCGCCGTCATCACCAGCACGACCGCGAGATCGGCCGGGAAGCCGTCGTTGGTGAAGGGCGGTATCTGGTACCAGAAGGTGTAGAGCCAGAGCCAGGTCTGACCCGGGTAGCTGCCCGTCTCGTTCATCATGCCCCACTGGCTGCCGGTCAACTTCTGGTCGCCGGCGAGCCCCTCCAGGTAGGCGCCGTCACCCATGAACATC
>DATCOZ010000240.1:0-46908 GCA_036564345.1 Candidatus Dormiibacterota bacterium
GTGCGCCAGAAGGGATGGGCGGCGATCGCGATGCCGCCCTGGTTGTGGATCTCGTCGACTGTCGCGGCGGCGCTCAGGCCGGGCCGGATGCGGCGCTCGAGGAAGAGACCGAGGATGTGGCCCTGCCGGCTGGAGACCTCCTCCCCAATGATCACCGGGACTCCGCTCGTCCGCGCGCTGTGCTCGGCCGCCCGAAGGGCGCCCTCGATCGTGTCATGGTCGGTGATGGCGATCACATCGAGGCCGGTTTCGAGCGTAACGTGATCAACCACCTCCGCCGGCGACGGCCAGCCGTCACTGAAGGACGTATGAAGGTGAAGGTCGGCAAGTCCTCTGGAGGGCATCGGTGGACGTCAGATTCTAATACCGTGTCTGCGTTCTGCCGACAACTTGGCATAGGTATTCACAACGGCGCAGGAAATTGAGAGGATTTCGGACCGGAGGTGGATTTGTGGAAGGTTTGATGCAGGACTACGAGCTGACGATCCAGCACGGGCTGTGGCGCGTCGAGCGCCTCTTCCCGCGCAAGGAGATCGTCACCAAGCAGGAGAGCGGGGTCCACCGCACCACCTACGGCGAGATGGTGCCTCGTATCAACCAGCTGGCGGGCGCCCTCCATCGCCTCGGTGTCGGCCAGAGCGACCGTGTCGCGACCCTCTGCTGGAACAACTACCGGCACCTCGAGCTCTACTATGCGATCCCCTGCATGGGCGCCGTGCTCCATACCCTCAACCTCCGCCTCTTCCCGAAGGACCTCGAGTTCGTCATCCGGGACGCCGAGGACAAGGTCCTCTTCGTCGACCAGACCCTGATCCCGATCCTCAACCAGCTCGCCGGCAAGCTCCCCTCGGTCAAGCACATCGTCCTGATCTCGAACGGCCAGCCCGTCCCCGAGCACCAGCTGGGCGAGATGCTTGACTACGAGACCCTCCTCAAGGCTGAGTCGCCCGAGTATCCCTGGCCGCAGCTGGAAGAGAACCTTGCCGCCGCCATGTGCTACACGTCCGGCACGACCGGCAATCCGAAGGGGGTCGTCTACTCCCACCGCTCCCAGTTCCTGCACACGATGGGAGTGCTCCAGGTCGACAACCTGGCGCTGAGCGAGCGGGACACCGTGTTCCCGATCGTCCCTATGTTCCACGCCAACAGCTGGGGCCTGCCCTACGCCTGCGGCTTCGCCGGCTCCAAGATCATCTTCCCGGACCGCTGGATGGGCGACGCGGCCAGCGTCGTCGAGCTCGCCGAGTCGGAGGGCGCGACCATCGTCGCCGGCGTTCCGACGATCTGGACCAACACCGCCGCCTACCTCGAGCAGACCGGGAAGCGGCTGCCCAAGGTGCACACCGTCATCTGCGGCGGCTCCGCCATCCCTCGCGCACTGATGGAGCGGATGGACAAGCTGGGCCTGCGCATGCTCCACGCCTGGGGCATGACGGAGACCTCGCCCCTGGGCTCGACGGCCGTCGTGCGGAGCTGGACCCCCAAGGACAGAGAGCTGGATGAGCGCTTGACGCAGGGCATCGCCGTCCCCGGCGTCCAGATCCGGATCGCCGACCCGGTCACCTTCGAGGAGCTTCCTTGGGACGGCGTCGCCTTTGGCGAGATCCAGGTCAAGGGCCCCTGGATAGCCAAGGGCTACTACCACGATGCGGACCCGGAGAAGATGACGCCCGACGGCTACTTCCGGACCGGCGACGTGGCCAAGATCGACCCCGACGGCCACATCATCATCGTCGACCGCACCAAGGACGTCATCAAGTCAGGCGGGGAGTGGATCTCCTCGGTCGACCTGGAGAACGCGATCATGGGCCACCCGAAGGTGCTCGAGGCGGCGGTGATCGGCCTTCCCCACCCGAAATGGGACGAGCGGCCGGTCGCCTTCGTCGTGGAGCACCCCGACCACAAGGGGAAGGTCACGCCGGAAGAGATCCGCGACTTCCTCGACGGCAAGATCGCCAAGTGGTGGCTGCCGGACGAGATCCGCTTCATCGAGGAGGTGCCCAAGACGTCGGTCGGCAAGTTCGACAAGAAGGTTCTCCGCAGCGGCGCAAAGCCGTTCAGCGAGGCCGCCACCGCGACTGCCCAGAGGTAGCAGATTTGAGTAGCCCCGGGGGCACAGTTTTTCGGCCCCGGGGCCGTTAGTCAGGACAGTGGATTTCCTCCGCGGTCCATTGGCGTCCGTGCATGGGCAGTGCCGCATTGCCGTGGTGCTCGCCTAGTGGAGCAGCAGAGCCCGCCGCCCGTCGATCATCTCGGCCGGTTCCCGGTCGAGGCCGAGCTCGGGCGCGGCGCGATGGGCGTCGTCTACAAGGGCTTCCACCCAGGCCTCGAGGTCCCCGTGGCGATCAAGGTCCTGGGCGACGTCTACTCAGGCGACGCACAGTTCCGGCGCCGCTTCCAGCGCGAGGCCGCGGCCATCGCCGCGCTGAACCACCCGGGCATCGTGCGCATCTACGACTTCGACGAGGACAGGGAGTCGCTCTTCATCGTGATGGAGTTCGTCGAGGGCGAGTCGCTCCGTTCGATCCTCCAGAACAAGGGCCGGGTGGCTGTCCACCAGGCGCTCGACATAACCCAGCAGCTCCTCTCCGCGGTCGGCGCCGCCCACTCTCACAACATCGTCCACCGCGACCTCAAGCCGGACAACATCGCCATCTCCAGCATCGGCAAGGTCAAGGTGATGGACTTCGGCATCTCCAAGCTGCTGGTCGACACCGGCGGCCTGACCGGCACCGACGCCATCATCGGCACGCCCACCTACATGTCGCCCGAGCAGGTCCGTGGCGAGGCGGTCGATGGCCGCTCCGACACCTACGCTGTCGGCTGCATCCTCTACGAGCTTCTCCACGGAGCCCCGCCGTTCACAGGCCAGCTGGCCGCGGTGCTCCATTCCCAGCTCTACAACGACCCGCCCGAGTCACCGGCCATCCCGGGACCCGTGATGGCGCTGATCCGCAAGGCGATGGCGAAAGAGCCGAAGAAGCGGTTCGCGTCCTGCGAGGAGTTCGCGGGAGCGCTGCTCCAGCTCGACACCGCCCAGCTGTCGACGGCGCCCAGCCCGCCGGCGGCTCCTGAAGCGCCCCCCGCGAAGGGTCTTGCCCTCCGGCTGCCCGGGCTCCGCAAGGCTGCCGGGCCGCCGGAGCCGTTGGAGGAGCAGCACACCCAGGCTCGCACGACCTGCACCGAGCGCGACTGCGCTCACCACACCGAATGGATGTGCATCTACCAGGACCGCACCGGCTATGGCTGTGGGACCTGGTGGTGCGGCAAGCACATCTCGCAGGTGGGCAACGACGCCTTCTGCAGGCGCCACGCGAGCGTCATCCGGGCGCTCGCCGTGAATGCAGGCACGATCCGCGAGATCAAGCACCTGCCGGCCGTGAACGACCGCTCCCTCGCCCTGGCCGCGCTGGTCGGCGGGGACATCGACAAGGAGATCACCGAGATCCTGCGGCGCCGCTACAGCAGCCGCAAGGACGTGACGGTGATGGCCGACCATGCCGTCCGGGAGAGCCGCAGCGGCGCCTCGGTCGCCTGGGAGCGGAACTGGTCGGCCGCCCGCAACCAGGGCTACGAAACCCGGATCACCCTCCTCGTGACCGCCGAGGAACCTTCCCTGGTGAAGCTCCGGGTGGGCAGCATGGAGATCTTCTCCGGCGTGCCCGATTGGATCGGCCGCCGGCTCGCCGGAAAGCCCGCCAACCACTCCGACCGCGCCCACTTCCGCGCTCGCCTGATCGAGACGGTGAGCGAGGCCGTCGACCGCCCGGCTCCCCTGGCCGGTGGTTATCACCCGGCTCGGGCTGAGGTCGGAACGCCGCTTCCGCAGGCGCTGCCCGATATCGACGGGCATCTGCTCGAGGGCCTCGTCATGCGTGCCTTCGCCATCAACCCGACCAGCCTCCCCGCCTTCGAGATCGCGAAGCTGCTCGCGCTCCCCTTCGCCAGCCTCGAGCCGGTCGTCGCGAAGCTCACCCTCGACCGCTTCCTTGAGGCGGGCGGGATCGCGTCCGCCGCCTCCGACAATCCGGTCCAGGAGCGGATGACGTACACCATGACCAAGCAGGGCCGGGCGATGACCGAGGAGATGAGCAAGGCCGGCACCCACTACCTGGGCCCGGCCCCGGTGACCCTCGCCGATTACAACCGGATGACGACCGAGGTGATCCTCCCGGGCCTCGACCCGGAGCTCGTGCGCAAGGCGCTCGACGGGCTCGAGCTGGCGCCTGGGGTCGAGGACGCGATCCGGGCGGCCGTCAACTCACGCGGCTCGATCTTCGTCTACGGGTCACCGGGCAACGGCAAGACCTCGCTGGCGCGGCGCATTCCGCTGCTTCTCCGCGGGCCGATCCTGGTGCCCCACGCCATCGACCTCGGCGCCGGCGAGGTGATGGTGGTCTACGACCCCGCCGTCCACAAGCTCGACTCCGACCAGCCACACGATCGTCGCTGGCTGCGCGTTGTCCGGCCGCTGGTCCAGGTGGGCGGGGAGTTCACGCTCGACATGCTCACCGCCACCTGGGACCCGGCGGGCCGCGTCTACCAGGCGCCCCTCCAGCTGAAGGCGAACGGCGGCGTGCTCCTGATCGACGACTTCGGCCGCCAGCAGGTGACGCCCAAGCAGATGCTCGACCGGCTGATGGTGCCTCTCGAGCAGGCGATCGACCACCTCCAGCTCGCGGGCAGTGGGCGGAAGGTCGAGATCCCTTTCCGGGCCATGCTGCTCTTCTCGACCAACCTGACGCCGAGCGAGCTCCTCGACGAGGCCTACATGCGGCGGCTTGCCTACAAGGTCCGGATGCCCGATCCCACGCCCCAGGTCTTCCAGCGGATCTTCGAACGTGAGCGGCAGCGCCTGGGCATCCCGGCCAACCCGACCGTATTCCCCCAGATCGGGCAGCTCTATGGCAGCAGCGCGATCCGGGGCAACCACCCGCGCGACCTCCTCGAACGGTTGGTGGACGTCGCCAGCGCCCGCGGGGTCAAGCCCGAGCTCACGCCCGAGCTGGTGGACGCCGCCTGGCGAACCCTCTTCGTCGCTACATAAAAGGGCAAGGGGGGAGCAAGTCGGCATTCCCCACACTTCGGGCGGGCCCCTATCCAAGCCCTTCCAAAACCCCCTTCTCGGCGCGACGCTTGGGCTTCATGAGCACAA
This sequence comes from Candidatus Dormiibacterota bacterium, assembly GCA_036564345.1. Taxonomy (GTDB): domain Bacteria; phylum Chloroflexota; class Dormibacteria; order Dormibacterales; family Dormibacteraceae; genus UBA6019. The sequence goes on from DATCOZ010000240.1 coordinate 5,156, forward strand.
CTCATTCGGCCGGGAATCAACCCGGCCTACGCGCCACGCCAGCAAGCGGGCGGATACCGACCTAGTCGGAGGTTGCCGGCGGTAGGTAATCGCGCAGCTTGAGCGATAGCTGGCCCGGAGTCAGCCGCGATTTGATCAGGTAGTCGCGGGCTCCCAGCCCGAGGCCCTCCCTGACCATCTCCGGCTCGCCGTAGTTCGACAGGATCAGCACCGGAAGTGCGGCCAGGCGGGGGTCGAGCCCGATCGCACGGAGCACCTCGAGCCCGGGCAGGTTGGGGAGCCGGAGGTCGAGCAGGACGAGGTCGGGCGGAGCGTGCTGGACCCGGTGCAGGCCGCTCGCGCCATCAGTCGCCAGCTCGACCTCGTAGCCGTCGGTGGTCAGCTGGAGCTGGTACATGAGCGCGATCGCCATGTCGTCCTCGATCAGGAGGATCCGCGCCTTGCGCAGCTCGCCCCCGGCAAGTCGCCAGGGAAGGAAGGGAGGCACGGCCGGCCGTCTCGCCTCCCTCGTCATGAGTGCGTCATTGAAGAGGGGCGAGATGAGCAGCGTCAGTGTCCGATTCACTTCTCCGTGAGCGGGACGGCGAGCACGAAGGTGCTGCCCTTTCCGAGCACCGACGTGGCGGTGATGTCGCCGCCGTGGAGGCGCGCCAGCTCTCGCGACAGGTAGAGACCCAACCCGGTGCCGGGGATGTGGCTGGTTTCAGGGGTGACGATCCGGCCGAAACGGGTGAAGAGCCGGTCGATCCGGTCTGCCGGTATGCCCACCCCGGTGTCGGTGACACTGATCCTCGCGACGTGATCGTCGGTCGACACGCTGAGGGTGACCGGGCCACCGCCGGGAGAGTACTTGATCGCATTGGTCAGCAGGTTCCCGATCACGGTCGCGATCCGGTCGACGTCGACCAGCACCGGGATCTCGATATCGGGGCTCTCGAAGACGAGGGCATGGGCGGAGTCGGCGAAAGGCTCTGACATCTCGAGCGCCGCGCGGGCGACCTCGCGGAGGTCGGCGTGGCGCGGGGAGAGCTCGATCTTGCCTTCTTCGAGCCGCGCCGCCTCGATCATCTGCTCGACCAGGGCGTTCATCTCGTCCGCCTTGGCGGTGAGCACGGGCAGAGCTTTGCGGGCGCCCTCCGGGATGTCGCCAAGCGATCCCCGGTCGAGCATCGAGAGGTAGCCTCGGATCACGGTGATCGGACCGCGCAGCTCGTGGGAGGCGAGGTTCAGAAATTCCGTCTTGGTCCGCTCCAGAGCGGCGATCCGTTCGGTCAGGATGGCCCGGTCGAGGCCGGCGACCACATTGGTCGCGTAGCCCGTCAAGCGGCCCACCTCCTCGGTCCCGAAGAAGGGCGTGAAGGGCCCCGAGACGACCGCGAGAACACCCGTTCCGCTGGCGAGCGGAAGGGGGACGACGACCGCGGTCTGCGGCTCATTCCCCGGGATCGCGCGCATCCCCTCCTGGTCCGGAGCGCCGAGCTGGGCCTTCAGGCGCTCCGCCTGCCCCTCGTTCATGCCCCGGGCGGCGAGGACCGAGCCGTCCGAGTCGGCGATGAAGCCGGCGTCCGCGCCGACGAAGCGGATCGCCCACTCGAGGGCCCTCTCGGCCAGCCTCTGGCGCGTCGGACTGAAGAGAAGGAGCTCCCGGACCGCGTCCCGGTACGCCTGTTCCTCCGGGTACATCCACTCCCGGCGCACCATCCGGGGAGGCGCGAAGGCGATGTAGAGGAGGGGCGCGACGGCCAGGGCGACCAGGTCGATCGCCAGCTGTCCCACGGGCGGCAGCCGGGTGAGCGCGCCGCCCAGACCGGCGAAGAGCAGGATCACGACCAGCGCGGCGTATCCGCCGGCAAGCGCGCGAAGCCGGCCCCGCTGGACCGCCGGACGCCCGCTTGACGCCAGCCAGAACCGGCCGATCGGCTCGGCGACGCAGGCGCACCAGACCAGGATCACGATGAGCGTGACGCCGGCCTCGAAGCCGTTCGGCCGGGCGCCCGGCCTGAACTCCAGGTTGGCCACGATGAACAGCAGTCCGGCCAGGACGACGGCCACCAGGGCGATCCAGCGCGCCCGCGGGCTGAGGCGGATGAAGCTGCCCCGGAAGAGAAGCAATGCATAGCCGGAGGCGAGGAAGACCAGCACCCCTAGGTCCCGGCCGATCAGACCGAGGGCGTTGCCGGTCAGCGTCGCGATCTCGCCAAGTGCGTTGGTGATCGCCAGCAGGCCGATCGCCAGGGCGAGGAAACCGCGACTGCGCTCGCGGTGGCGGAGGTAGTCGCGGAGCGTCAGGACGCCGAGGAGGATGAACGCCAGGCTGACCGCGTAGGTGAGTGTCTGGAGCGCTTCAGCCATAGAAAGACTGCCTGCGAGAGTACATCTTTAACTAACAGTCGGATCGGAAAAATTGGTCGGCCGGCACGGTGCCCGCGCAGGCGCCCAGACAGCGTCGTGTCGATTGGAATCCGGCACTCCCGGACACCGTCACGGCTGCCTCCATTCGGCCCTGCGAGCGCCCGATACTCGCCCACCGAAGCGCTTCAGAACCGCCCGAAAGGTTTGGCCTGCGCACAATCCGGGCACAAACACCCCTGGATCGTTCCCTCTCGGGACGACGGCTCGCGTTTGGTCACTGCTTTTCTCGAACAGACCAGTCGCTTGTTTCAACCAGGCGTTCGAGATAGCAGGAGTCAGTACATGACCAACGGAACCATCAAGAAGCTCGTATCCGACCGCGGCTTTGGATTCATCGCAGCGGACGACGGCAAGGAGTACTTCTTCCATCGTGACGGCGTCGACAACTTCGACAGCCTGAACGGCGGCGAGAAGGTGACCTTCGAGGTCGAGGCCAGCCCCAAGGGCCCCCGCGCCAAGCTGGTCAAGCTCGCCTAGCCGGGTTTCTTGAGACGAAGGCTCCCAGCCGAAAGGTTGGGGGCCTTTTCTTTTTCAGCCCAACCGACCGAGCGGAAACGGGGCGCGCAGCGGCAGGATCACGTTCCGGTCCTCGACCCTCCCTGATCGGTCGCCAGTGAAAGCCGACCAGGCCAGGTTCCCGGCCAGCTCACGATGGAGGCCGGCCAGCTCGAGGCTGCTCTCGGCGCCGCCCGGCTCGAGCACCCCGTCGTGGTCGAGCATCGTGCAGGCGATGCCGAGCAGGCCGTCACCGCCGTCCACGAGCTCGACCAACCGGCCCTGGCAGGGCCAGTCGACGAGCGAAGAGGTGGTCACCTCCCAGAATCCCCCGCCGACTCCCCGCGGGTCGGACCGCGCGGTCACCCGGTTCGCGTGGATGTGGCCGTTCAGCCAGAGGACCACATTCGGGTGGCCGATGAGCAGGTCCAGCAGGGCGGCCGGTTCGACGGCGGGCAGCCGGGTGTTGGTCAGCGAGTCCAGGCCGTGGTGGGAGAGGATCACGACGAGCCGATCGCGCACCTCTTCGAGGCGGCTCTCGAGCCAGCTGAACTGGGCGCGGTCGATCCGGCCGTCGGCGGCTCCCGCGGGACACGCGGTGGCGAGCACCAGGTAGCGCACCGCCGGCGTGTCGTGGACGTAATAGGCGATCTCGTCGCGAGCGTACTGATCGGCGAACCCGTGCCCCTGGTTGGCCCGGACGAACTCGCCCAGGCCGAAGGGCCGGCGGTCCGGGTCCGGCGTTACCGGCAGGAGGGGACCCGCCATGAACGCCTCCGGCCGGCTGACGTAGGTTTCGTGGACCTGGTCGAGGTCGAACCCGTCCGGAAGCCGCACCGGCTTGCGGTCGCCGGTGAGGGCGGCGGTGAGGCCGTCGGTGACGAGGCCCACGCCCTGGGCGAGCATCTCATGGTTGCCCAGGCAGCCGAGCCACGGGAGGCGAAGTCCCGGCGCCGGAAACGGCCGGAGCGCGCGCTCCAGCAGTCCGGGCAGGTGCGGGAAGCCGAGCGCGGTCCTGAACTGGTCGGCGCCCTCCCCGTCGGGCTTCCAGTAGATGTCATCCGGCCAGCTCGGGGACTGGACGCCTTCGTAGGCGGGCCCGCCGGAATCGGGGTTGACGACACCGCCTTCGAAGAGCGACAGGAAGGTCCTCAGCTCGTTCCACTGCGCGTTGTCGATGGCATCACCCGTCATCGCGACGAGCTCCAGCCGGCCACCGGCTGGACCGGCTTCGATCCGGTTGAGCGTTCCGACGAGGGCGGCAATGGCGTGGGCGTTGAGCGCCTCCTGCGGCCGCTGCATGGGGACCAGGAGCCGGAACCGCGGGTCCCTGAACTCGCGGTTGAGAAACTCGAATCGCGCCGGGGACTGCACGTCGCATTGATGCAGGTCGGTGATGTGGCCGAGACCGGCAAGGTGGCGGCCGGGGATCCGAAAGCCGGCTGCCGCCGCCCCGCCGACGAGGTCGGGACGCACCGTGTGCAGCTCGCCCTCGAGAGCGGCAACGCCGCGGTAGGCGGCGCGCGCGGAGTCGCGCTTGACGTCGCCGGCGGCCAGCCGGCGGTAGACGGAAAGGGCCGGGTCGGCGCTCACGCGCTGGTCGCGGGCACCTCGTCGCGGGAGATCAGGACAGGGTCGCTCCGGAGCGCCAACTGAACCCTTGTTCCCGCCGGGTGAGCGGTCGCCTCCGAGGTCGCCAGCTGCGCGAGCACGGTCACGTCGCCGAGGTCGACGGTGATCCGGCTGGTCGCGCCGAGGAAGGCGGTGGCGATCACGGTGCCGACCAGCGGTCCGGTCGTCGTCGCATGGTTGGAGGCCAGGGTGACCGCCTCGGGCCGCACGAGGGCGACCGCCGGACCGTCGGAGGCGCCGGCCTGGACCAGCGGCAGCTTCACTCCCCGAACCTCGACCGATCCGTCGCGGACCACGCCCGGGATGCGGTTGGTGAGGCCGACGAACTCCGCGACGAAGGGGGTCGCCGGGCGGGAGTACACCTCCATCGGGGGACCGAGCTGATCGAGCCGGCCGGCGTTCATGACGCCCACCCGATCGGCGATGGCGAGCGCCTCCTCCTGGTCGTGGGTGACGAAGAGGGTTGTCGTCCCGACCTCGAGCTGGACGCGCCGGATCTCGTCCCGCAGCCGCGCCCGCACCCGGGCGTCGAGCGCGGAGAGAGGTTCGTCGAGCAGCAGCACCTTGGGCTGAATCGCGAGCGCGCGCGCGAGCGCGACCCGCTGCTGCTGCCCACCCGAGAGTTGATGGGCATACCGGTCGGCGTGCGGAGAGAGACCGACCAGCTCGAGCATCTCGCCCGCGCGGCGGCGGCGCTCGCTCTCTCCCACCTTGCGCAGGAAGAGGCCGAAGGCCACGTTCTGGCGCGCCGTCATGTGGGGGAAGAGCGAATAGGCCTGGAAGACCATGCCGACGTTCCGCTTGTTCGCGCTCAGCCCGGTGACGTCCTTCCCGTCGATGACGACCCGGCCGCCGTCGGCCTCTTCGAGACCCGCCAGCAGGCGCAGCGCCGTCGTCTTGCCGCAGCCCGACGGACCGAGCAGGGCGACCATCTCGCCCGGCGCGATGGTCAGGTCGAGACCGTCGAGGGCGGTCACCGGCCCGTAGCGCCGCTGGAGGTTCTCGAGCCTGACCTCGACCGCGCCCGCCGCCTTTGTGACCGCCACCGTCAGGCGTCCTCGCTGAATGCAACGAGCGACGGCGGCCTGCCGACGAAGGCGAGGATGGTGAGGATCAGGAAGGCGAAAAGGAGCGACGCCACGGCGACCGCGATCGAGACCCCGGCGTCGGCCCGGCCGAGGTGGTAGATGGCCACCTGCAGGTTGTGGAAGTTGAGCAGGTTGGCGATCGTGTATTCGCCGAGGACCAGCGCCACGGAGAGGAGTCCCGCGTTGAGCAGGGCGCTCCGCATGTTCGGAACGATGATCCGCAGCATCACCGTGGCCCAGCCCGCGCCCAGGCTGCGAGCCGCCTCGGAAAGCGTCTTGATGTCGATCGCCGAGAGCCCGGCGTCAAGCGCCCGGTATGTGAAAGGCAGTACCAGGATCAGGTAGGCGAAGGCCAGCGTCAGCACGGAGTCGCTCAGGTAGTAGGAAACCCACCGGTAGGTTGGCGCCAGGCCGACGACCAGCACGATGGCGGGGATGGTGAGCGGGAGCAGGCAGATGAACTCCAGCACGGGACGAAGCCAGGGAAGGCGGAGGCGGGTCCAGATCATGGTCGGAACGAGCAGGAAGAGGACCCCGAGCGAGGTGATCACCGCCAGCTGGAGGGAGGCGACGATCGAGGCGACCAGATCCGGGTAGGTCGGGATGGCTGTCCACGACGTCAGGGTCCGCGACCCAGGGGTGATGCCCCGCGTGGAGAACTCGAACATCGCCCCGATCGGCACCAGCAGAAAGGCGCCGAGCAGGACGAGCACGATCCAGCGGAAGAGGCGCTGCCGCGCCCTGCGAGAGCGGCTCACCGGAGCCAGCGTGCGGTTCGCCGCTGGAGCAGCGAGTAGAGCACCATCACGGTCGCGACGATCACGACCATCGCCAGAGCCAGCGCACTCGCGAAGCTCGCCGAATGGAGGCCTACCTCACTCGTCATCGCGTTCGCGATCTGGAGCGGTACGACGATGCCGCCCTGGTTGATCAGGGCCGCCGCGGTGGCGTAGGCGGAGAACGCGTTCGCGAAAAGGAGGAGGCTGGCGCCCAGGAAGGCGGGCAGGAGAAGCGGGCCGGCAACGTAGCGCCAGTAATGCCAGGTTCCTCCACCGAGGCTCTCGGTGGCCTCCCGCCACTGTGGTCGGATACCGTCCAGGGCGGGCAGGAAGACGAGCACCATAAGCGGGATCTGGAAGTAGCTGTAGACGAGCACCAGGCCCGGGAGCTTGAAAAGCCAGATCCCGTTCGCGTAGATGTCGACGCCGTGCTGGAGCAGGAAGAGAGTGACGAAGCCCTGCTGGGCGATGGTCGCTATGAAGGCGAAGGCGAGCGTGACGCCGCCGAACTGTGCGAGCACGCCGCAGGCGGAGGTGACGAGCCGGCGAAGGATCCCGTCGGGGTTGCCGATCGCAACCGCGTAGGCCATCAGGGCGCCGAAGACGGCGCCGATCAGCGCCGTGCTGGCGGAGAGGATGACGCTGTTCAGGAAAGCCCGGACCAGGAAGGGCTGGGTCAGCTCGTTGAAGTTGGAGATGCCGTAGCCGTTGCCGACAGTGAAGGCTCCGACCGCGACGATCACGGTCGGCAAGATCAGGAACACGCCCACGTAGACCAGGAAGGGAACGACCCCGACCCAGGAGAGCGGGAGCCGCCGGCGGCCCGACGAAGGGCGGCCGGCGGCGGACTTTACGGACGCGGTCTCAGCCGAGATCAACCGATGGCCTGGGCCCAATGGCTTGCGAGGTAGGTCTTCGCGGCGGTCGCCTGGTCGGGGCTCAGGAACACGGGCTTGCCACCGACCGGCGGCAGAGCCGATGCCGCGGTCTTGTCGATCGTGCCGGCCTTGGTCATCGCGTCCATCCGGACCGGCCGGGCGTGACCCTTGAGAAAGATGTTCTGGCCCGTGTTGGAGTAGAGGAACTCCTCCCAGAGCCGGGCCGCTGCGGGGTGCGGGGCGTTCTTGTTGATCGCCTGCGCGTAGTAGCCGCCGAGGATGGCGTTGGCGGGCACGAAGATCTTCCAGGTCGGGACGTCGGTGCCATGCGCTGCCGACAGGTAGTCCCAGTCGAACACGACAGGCGTGGTGCCGTTCTTCACCGTAGCGGTAGTCGCCTTTACGGGGACGAAGTTGCCGGACTTGTTGAGGCCGGCGAAGAAGTCGACGCCGGGGCCGATGTTGTCGGCGCTTCCGCCGTTGCCGAGCGAGGCCATCATGACGCCGTTGAGGGCGGCGTTGGCCGTGGTCGGGTCACCGTTGAGAGCGACCTTTCCCTTGAAGGCGGAACCCTTGAGATCGTTCAGCGAGGTGATCGCGGGCACCTTCGCGGAGTCGTAGCCGATCGACATGAAGCCGCCGTAGTCCTGGACCCAGAGGCCGTTCGTCTCCTTCTGGGTGGTCGGGATGTCACTCCAGGTCGACACCTGGTAGGGGGCGAAGAGGGTCGTGTTGGCGAGCGCCACGGCCATGCCGACATCGAGCACGTCGGGGGCTCGGGAGGTCCCGCTCAGCTGGGTGACGGCGTTGACCTCGTCCTGGCTGCTGCCGTCGGGGTTGTCGGACGTGATGGAGATCCCGTACTTGGCGTTGAAAGCATCGAGGACGGCGCCGTAATTCGCCCAGTCGCGAGGGAGGGCGATCACGTTGAGCTGGCCTTCCTTCTTGGCCAGCGTCTCGAGGGCCGAGAGCCCGCCGACGTCGGCTGCTGACTTGGACTGGCCGGCCGCGGTGGTGCTGCCACCGCTGGTCGGCGGCCCGCAGGCAACGACCAGGGCCACCGCTCCCAAAAGCAGGCCGACGTGCCGGATCCGATATGGCAGATTCATTTGTGTCCCCCGTGATGGATGGCGGCGCCTGAGGCCCGCTTGCCTCCTTGGCGGCCGTGTTCGCAGCGATATGATGCGCCCGGCCACCATTAATTGCGGGGGGCGAAATTGATTAACGCTTTCGGCGAAGAACCGGGCCGGCCCGATTCGGATCGCTGGTGCGGCGAAGAGGATTTGAACCTCCACGGGGTTGCCCCCACTAGGTCCTGAACCTAGCGCGTCTGCCGTTCCGCCACCGCCGCTCAGCGAGTTGAAAAGTATACCCACGCCCGTACACTCACTCCCCGCAGTGACCGCCCCGCCCGACGAGATCCTTCCTCTCTACCGGGCGATCAAGCTCGTCGGGGTGCTGGCGATCGTCATCTTCGCCGCCGGCATCGTCGAGTTCATCAGTTTCGAGCCCCCCGGCGAAAGCACCGGCGCGGTCGCCCGGATCAGCGGCATCTACGCCTACGACGCGGTGACCAGGACCGTCAGCGGGCCGGCGGCGGAACGCTTCCCCCGCTCTCAGCCGTTCGCCGCCGTCGTCGACTGGTCGTCCATCGCCACCGGGACGCAGGTGGCCGCGCGCTGGTTCAACAGCTTCGGCGAGGTGGTCGGCCAGGTGGGCCCGGATCGAGCCGAGGCGATCGGGCAGGCGACGGTTCCGGTCGCCCTGCCTCCCGGCCTGCGCCAGAACATCCCGGGAACCTACCTCTTCGTCGTCGAGCGGATCTCCCGTGGGCAGCCGGTCGAGGTGCTCGCCCGGCGCCTGATCGTGGTCGAGCGATGAGCGTCGCCCGCGCCGCCAACCCCCGTCACCAGCGGCCTGCCCGCTATTGGGTCGCGGCGGTGCTGGCGGCCGTCCTCTTCCTGGTCCTGGTCGGCAGCTCAGCGCTCAACTACCTGGCGCTCGACCGCATCCCGAGCCGCGGCGCCCTCCTCGGGCTTCCCGCCGTCGCACTTGTCGCGGGCGCGACCTGGGTCGGCATCCGGGCGTTCCAGCGCGACCCCGCGCTGCGCCGGCGCCACCAGCTCTGGGCCGTGACGCTGCTCGCCCTGGCCCTGCTGCTCTGGCTCCTCGGGCTCGACGTGTTCCTCTTCACCCAGGAGGCAGGGCCGCTGGTGGCAGCCCTTTCGGCGCTCGCCTGCCTGCCGACCACCGGCTTTGGGCTGTGGGTGGTGCACCGTCTCGACCGGGACGAGAAGGAACCCTGGCGGCTGGTCCTGGTCGCCACCGCCTGGGGCGCGATCGTGGCGACCTCGCTGGTCATCTGGGCCGAGGGCCTGTTCCAGCTCTGGTCCGTCAACGCACTCGTGCCAGGGCCGGGCCTGGACGCCTCCAACGCGTTCTCGGCCGGCGTCCTCGAGGAGCTGGCCAAAGGCGTTGCCGTCCTGCTCCTTTACCTGGTGATGCGGGACGAGTTCCACGACGTCGTCGACGGGATCGTCTACGGCGCTGCGGTGGGGCTCGGCTTCAACTTCATGGAGTCGGTCGGCTACATGACCTACCTGGACTCGCTCTTCGGGCCCTATGCGGCCGGCTTCCAGTGGTACCACCGGCAGGTCCTCGACCTCTTCTTCGGCCATGCCACCTTCACCGCCCTTCTCGGCGCGGGGATCGGGATCGCCCGCCAGCTGCCGCGCCGCCGGCAGCGGGTGCTGGCGATCGCCTGCGGGTGGCTGGCCGCGATCGCCGCCCATTTCGCTTGGGACGCCTGGCTGACCTTCTTCCCGCTCGGCACGGGCGCCTTCACGCTGCTCCAGATCCATCTCCGGGTGCTGGCCATGAGCGGCCCCTTCACGGCGGTCGTGATCGTGCTGCTGGTGATGGGAGGCCGGATCGAGGGCCGCAACATCGCCCGGCAGCTGGCCTTAGAGGCGGCCAATGGCAGCGGGGCCATCGAGCCGGCCGAGGCACCCATCCTGGCCAGCCCGGGCAAGCGGCTGCGCGCCAGGCTGGCCGCCGGTCCCAGCGGCTACTTCCAGGTCGGGCGGCTGCAGCGAGCGCAGATCGCCCTGGCGCTAGAGCGCTGGCACCGCGAGCGGCAGGAGCTGGACCGGCCGCTGGCCGCCGAGCAGGAGCTGCGCGACCACGTCCTCGCCCTCAGAGGTCAATGAGCGAGTTCCAGCGAACACCCTCCCCGCAGAGCGGGGAGGGATGGTCCGCGTGGGGAGGGTGGGGATTCAGTGCGCGGGTAGGCGGCCCCTGAGGATGCGGCTGAGCGTCAATACGGCGAGGGCGAAGGCGGTCGACCAGGTCAGGGCGCTGACCGCGGGCGAGCTGAAGTCGGTGCCGCCGAGCACCGCGTGGAGGAACATCGCCGCGAAGGCCAGGTAGGCAAGCCGGTGGAGCCAGATCCAGGTCCGCGGCGCCATCCGGCTTCGAAGCCAGCCGGTGACCGCGACCACCGCGAACAGGTCGAGGCCGATCGTGCCGAACCCCAGCGCCAGCCGGCCGCCCGCGTCGTAGTTGGCCAGGAAGGGAACCACCAGGTCGAGGAGGGCGACACGAGCGGTCTGGTCGAGGACGAGGCTCCCCACGTGGACCAGGCCGAGGGGTATCCAGAGGATGGCCGTGAACTCATGGGTCGACTTGATCGATCGGTTGTTGGCGAGTTCGCCGAAGAGGCCGGAGCGGAGAGCGACGCCGGTCACCAGCGATATCGAGAGGGCGGCGAAGCAGCTCAGCCCGGCGACGCGGCCGAGGACCCAGAAGAGCTGGTCGACGGTCAAGAGGTCAAGACGAGAGCCACCAGCCGGGGCTGTGCTGCTCGAGGTAGAACTCCGCCGACTGACGGCCGAGAAGGAGGGCTGTCTTGGCGTAGATCTCGGCGTCGGTCCCGCTCGCAGCGATTACCGAGACCTCCTTCAGGTTGGACTTGGCCGGGCGGCCGGTGCGGGGGTCGACCAGGTGATGAAGGTCGGGGCCCCAGCGTCGCTTGAGGGTGCCGCTGGTCGCGGCGCCCTGGTCGCGGAGGTAGATGGTGGTGCCGCCGAAGCCGATCGGCCACCCCTCGCCATCCGGCCCGATGCCGCGCGCGAAGAGGTCGCCGCCCAGGTTCACGACGCAGTTCTCGCCCAGGCGCTCGGCGAGGCGATCCGCCAGCCAGCCCTTGGCGATCCCGCCGAGGTCGATGCCGTAGCCGGGCCGCAGCTTCGCCGCGCCCGGGGCGACGGCCAATACGTCGGGCAGCGCTGGCAGCGGATCGAGGACGATGGTCGAGCGGGCGGAGGGCCTGTCGCCCTCGCTGAAGCTGTGCGTGTAGCCCGCCGCAAGAAGCGCATGGAGCACGCCCGCGTGGACCAGTCCGCCGGAGATCTCATAGGCGTAGAGCGCCTCGCGAAGCAGGTCCTCGAGCGTCGCGCTGACCCGCACCCAGCCGCCGTTCGAGGCATTGAAGGCGGAGAGCTCGCTGGTTGGGTCGAACCGGGTCAGCCGGCGGTGCAGCTCGAGGACCCAGGTCGCTCCCAGCGCAAGGGAGCGCGCGTCGCGGTCGACGGCGTAGAGCTGGCAGACCGTCCCGAGTGCCTGGAACTCGAGGTGCTCAGGAGACACTGGTGAACGTCAGCGGCTGCTGGTCTCCGCTCGACTTGATGCTCGGCGAGAGGTTGAGGTGACCTCCGGCGGTGGCGACAACCGGTGGGTGAAGGGGGGCGCTGGGGCTCTTCAGGTGGCCCGCCACGTAGGCCGCCGACCCCACGGTTGCGAAGCCGGTCAGGAGGAAGGCGGTCAGTTTGAGGGTCCAGGCGCGCATCTTCGCTTTCCGTTCAGGAGACTCCCACAGGCGACTTGATGAAGGGCACCCGGTCAAACGTCGCGCCGAGCACGTCCCTGGCGTCGGCTCCGAGGTGTGAGGTGAGAATCTCCTGATACACGCTACGAAAGTCAACGTTGTATTTCAGGTTTCCTGTTGCATCCAGGTCGGAAAGATTTGGCGACCCGCCGTAGAGCCCGGCCTGGACCGGATTGCCGATCAAAAGCACGGGTGACGCAGCCCCGTGATCGGTCCCACCCGAGGCGTTCTCCTTGGGCCGGCGGCCGAACTCGGACCAGGTCGCCAGGAGCACGTTGCCGGCCATCCCGTGGGCGTCGAGGTCTGCGAAAAAGGCGCTGACAGCCTGGTCGAAGTAGCCCATCAGGTCGTCGTGCCGGTTGAGCTCGGTGTAGTGGGTGTCGAACCCGCCGAGGGTGACATGGAGCAGCTTCACCCCGGTCCCCGAGACGATCAGCTCGGCCGCCAGCTGGAGCGCTGACGCGAGCTGGTTCTTGGAGGAGTAGACGAGCTTGGCCTTGTCCGAGTAGGTCGCCATCGGCTGGTACTTGGTGGATGCCGTCTTGAGGGTCGCGATGGTGTCCTTGGCGGTGGCGATCGCGGTGTCGAAGAGGGCTCCGTAGATGCCCGGGGTGTCCTTGTAGAGCGCGGTCACCGCCGACTCGACGGGGTCGCCGCCAGTGAAGCCGAAGTTCTTCGGGTCCTGGATGACGGTCATCGTGGCCTGCAGGTCGCGGAGCGCGCCGGGCACGTCGGTGGCGCCGCAGGCGCAGCCGGTCAGCGGGTGGCCGAGGGTGTCGTACTGCTTGGCCGCGAGCTGGCCGAGCCAGCCGTTGATCGAGCGGCGCGTGGGGTCGCCGGTCTCCCAGATCCGGATCGACTCGAAGTGGCTGAAGACCGGGTTCGGGTAGCCGACGCCCTGGACGATCGCCACGCGGCCCTGGTCGTAGAGCTTCTTGACCCCCGCCAGGTTCTGGTTGAGCCCGAAGTCCTTCGTCAGCGGGAGGGCCTGGGCGACCGAGGGCGCCGCCAGCCGGGGCCTGAAGTCGTGCAGCTTCGGGTCCTGCAGGGGAACCACAGTACGCAGGCCGTCGTTGCCGCCGGCCAGCTGGACCATGACCAGGACCTTGTCGTTGCTGATGCCGTTCGTCTTGGCGGCGTAGACGGCGCGCGCGAAGGCGTCGGGCACGGCGGCGTAACCCGCGGCGAGGCCGGCGGCGCCGGCGCCGAAGACGAGGCCGGCGCGAAGGAAGTCGCGCCGCTTGAGCTGGTTGATGCCGTGCTCTTCAGTCATTGGCGGTTCACCTACTTGAGTTGGAATTCCGGGGAGGCGAGGACGAGGACCCAGCGGTCGAGGTCGGTGGAGGCCGCGTTGAGGAGGCTCGCCGTGGCCGGGCTGAGGACGCCGTCGAGGTTGTGGAGGTGGGCGTCCGTGGCGGGCGGCAGGCTCTTCACCGCCGCGACCAGCGAGGTCACGAAGTTCACCCGCGCCAGCACCGTGTTGGAGGAGATCCAGGACTCGTTGAGCGGCCAGCCGCCGACGTCGGGTGGATCGAAGAGGTTCTGCCCCATCCCGCTCGCGGCCCGCAGGGCGAGCGCCGACTGGTCGTAGGCGCCCAGGGCACGAAGGCCGTGGACCATGAGCTCGACGGGCTGCTTGACGAGCGAGCGATAGCTCGACGCCGCCTTGAACTCGTCGCTCAGGAAGACGTCGCGCATCAGCTGGCGGATGCTCCAACCGGACTTGACGAAGCCGGCCGCGAGCCGGTTGACGGTCGCCGGCGTCGGGGTGGGCAGCGCGAAGTTGACGAGCACCCGCTGGACGACGTAGGGCGCGGTCGCCTTCTGGGCGGCGATCTGCGCCAGGACGGCCTTGGTGTCGAATTTCCCGGTCTTGCCGAGGTACGTCAGCGGGCCGCCTTGGTAGGCGCGGTTGGGGACGAAGATGCCGACCTTCGACGTGTCGGGGGCGGCGTTTCCCTGCTGGGCGTCCATCACCATCGCGGCGGTCCGCGGCTCGCGCCAGCCGGCCAACGCCTTCGCGGCCGCCCTCACGTCGTCCTCGCTGAAGGTGCCGGCGCCCATCGTGAAGAGCTCCATCAGCTCCCGGGCGTAGTTCTCGTTGGGCGCCTGACCGGTCGAGGTCCCGAGGTCCAGGTAGCGGAGCATCCCGGGGTCGATCGTCACCTGGTAGAGGAAGCTCCGGAAGTCGCCGAGCGCGTTGTCGCGCCAGGTGAGGTTCTGCCAGTAGATGAAGGGGTCCTGGAGCCCCACCTTGCGGTAGTCGCTCGTGAAGTGGCCGTGCCAGAACATCGTCATCCGCTCCGCGAAGGGCGTCGGGGTTGTCAGCAGGTGGTCGAGCCACCACTTCTGGAGCTGCGCGATCCTGAGCGGCGCGCCCCGGCTGGCGGCGTCGCCGCCGGGGAACACCGGTGGCCTGGCCGGCGGTGTCTCGACGAGGCGGTCGATGGTCTTCTGATAGCCGTCGCTGAGGGCTTTCTCGAGCTCGGCGGGACTGGCGCCGAAGGTCGCCCGCCGGAGCAGCTGCATCACTCGCGCACTCTCGCTGCCGAGTGGCGAGATCCAATCCGTCCCGCCGCTGACCTGCCTGCCGGGAGCGGGAGCGGTGCCCGCCAGCGGGTTGAGGCCGAGCAGGCGGAGGGCGGCGATCCCGGCTCCGCCGGCGACGGCGGCGCCAAGGACCACCCGGCGGGTGACGACGCCACCCGCGCGGCGCTGGGCGGGAACGTTGCCGGCGTCGCTCTCGATTGCCATGCGAGGCATTGAACGCCCGCCACGTGCGCTTCTTCTTCAGGTCGGTGTCAAGGGTTTGTAAACCGACGCGGCAAAAGGGGGCAGGCCCCCTTTCCAAAATCCCCCCCTCGGCGCCACGCTTGGGCTTCTGCTGAAACAGCTCATTCGGCCGCGATGAACCCGGCCTACGCGCAGCGAGGGAGAGGTAACTTGTCTGGCGCGGTTCCAGAGCTGCGGAGCCTCCATGGCCTGTCACATTCCGCGGCGTGCTGGTGCTTGTAGGTTGTGCAGGCCATAACCGCCAACCCTCAAAGTCGAGTTCAAGCCGCGGTGGATCCCTTCGAGCGCCTGTTCAAGGACGAGTACGCGCGCGTCGTGGCGATCGCCCACCGCGTCCTCGCCGACCGCCAGGAGGCTGAGGATGTCGCCCAGGAGGTCTTCGTGGACTTCCACCGCCTGCACCGCGCCGACGCGCCCTACGCGGCGCCCTGGCTGCATCGAGCGGCAGCGAACACGGCGCTCAACGCGGTGCGATCGCGGACCCGCCGGGCCCGGCGGGAGGCGAACTATGGGGCGCTCGAGGTGCCCCGGTCGGTCGACCCGGCCGATGTTGCGGAGATCACCGAACAGCGGCAGATCGTTCGGGAAGCCCTGGCGCGCCTGCCGCGGAAGGGTGCGGCGGTGCTTGCCCTGCGCTACGGAGGCCTCAGCTACGCGGAGGTCGCCCAGGCAATGGGCGTGAACATCGGACAGATCGGAACTTTATTGCGACGAGCCGAGGCAGCGCTTCGGCGGGAGGTAGAACGTGGGACATCTGGGTGACGGCGCATTGCGCCGCATGATCGACGAGCCGTTGGCCGCCAGCGAGGCGGACCGCCGGCACCTGGCCGGCTGCGCCGGCTGCAACGAGCGGAGCGAGCGCTTCGCGAGCGAGGCCAAGGCCGCCTCGGCGCTGCTCGCGGTACCCGGCTTCGAGCCGGACGCGCCGGCGGCGCTGGCCCGGGTCCGCAACCGGGCGGCGATCGCGCCGGCGCCACGCCGCGCCTGGGCAAGCATCAGCTGGTCGCTGCCGCGGCTGGCGCGGCCCCTCGCCCTGGCGATGGCGCTGGTCGTCCTCGGTGGAACTGCCGTCTATGCGGCTCCCAGCCTTTTGACGATCTTCGGCGGGAACCCGAACCAGACCGTCGCGGCGGTGCCGGTAACGGCGCCCGCTGAAGGCAGCGTGGCGGGCCTGCCCGACCTGTCCCAGTACGGGACCAGCAAGGTCGTCGAGCAGGGGACCACCCAGACCGTGCTGACCGCCGCCGAGGCGACCAGCCTGAGCCATGGCCTAGTCCCTCCGGCCGCGCCGGCGGACTATGCGGGCAAGACGGTCACCTATACCGTCATCGGTCAGTCGAAGGTCAGCTTCACGTTTGACGAGGCCAAGGCCAAGGCCGCCGCGGCTGCCGCGGGCAAGCCCGCGCCGGTCTTCCCGGCCGGCATCGACGGCACCACCCTGACTGTGACCATCGGGCCGGCGGTGGCCGCCGTGTACGGCACACTCGACAAGAACACCGACCTCGGCAACCTGCCGCTGATCACCGGCGTTGCGAATGCTCCGGTGGTGACCTCCACGGGCGTATCGGCCAAGGAGTTGGAGAACTTCCTGGTCCAGCAGCCGGGCATCGCCGGCAACCCGGCCCTGGTCGCACAGATCAAGGCGATCGGCGACCCGCTGGCCGCGGGCAACCTCGTGATCCCGATCCCGGCCAACCTGGCGACCTCCACCCCGACGACGGTCAACGGCACGCCCGCCGTGCTGATCGCCGACAAGACCGGTACCGTGAAGGGCCTGGTTTGGGAAAAGCTCAACATCGTCTACGCGGTCGGCGGGCACTTCGATGACAGCCAGCTCGGAACGATCGCGAACGGAATCGGATAACGAGCCGGGTGTCGCCCTGAGCGAGGGCGACACCCCGGCCATCCACACTCAGGACCTCGCCAAGAAGTACGGTCACGTGACCGCCCTCGCCGGGCTCACGATGACGGTGCCGAAGGGCGAGGTCTTCGGCTTCCTGGGTCCCAACGGGGCAGGCAAGACGACGTCGGTGAAGCTCCTCCTGGGGCTCACCGAGCCCAGTTCCGGCCAGGCCTGGCTGCTCGGCGCACCGATCG
This sequence comes from Candidatus Dormiibacterota bacterium, assembly GCA_036564345.1. Taxonomy (GTDB): domain Bacteria; phylum Chloroflexota; class Dormibacteria; order Dormibacterales; family Dormibacteraceae; genus UBA6019. The sequence goes on from DATCOZ010000240.1 coordinate 22,215, forward strand.
GCGACCTCGCCGTCCGGCGCCGGGTGGGCTACCTGCCGGAACTGTTTCGCTACCAGGCCTTCCTGACCGCCCGCGAAGTGCTCGCCTTCCACTGCGACCTCGCCCGCGTGAGCCGCTCGAGCTGGAAGGAGGAGATCGCCGAAGCGCTCCGGACGGTCGGACTCAGCGACCGCGCCGACGACCGCTGCGGGACGTTCTCGAAGGGCATGCAGCAGCGGCTCGGCCTGGGCGTGGCGCTGCTCGGCAAGCCCGAGCTGGTCTTCCTCGACGAGCCGACCTCGGCCCTCGACCCGGTCGGCCGGCACGACGTGCGAGAGATCACCCGCCGGCTGCGCGACCGCGGCACGACGGTCTTCCTCAACTCCCACCTCCTCAGCGAGGTCGAGATGGTGTGCGACCGCGTCGCGGTGGTCGACCACGGCCGGGTCATCGCGCTCGGCACCATCCACGACCTTCTCCGGGGCGCCGACATGGTCCGGGTGCGGATGACGGGGCTGAACGGAGGCAGTGGCCGGATCGAGGGCTTCGCGGCCCCTTCCGAGGACGGCGAATGGATGACCTTCCGCGACGTCAAGGAGGAGCGAGTGCCCGACCTCGTCGCGGAGATCGTCCGGCTCGGTGGACGCGTCTACGCGGTGGAGCCGCAGCAGCAGTCGCTGGAGGATCGCTTCCTGCAGCTGCTCGAGGAGGAAGAGGCAAGGTGACGCGCGCAATCTGGCCGATCGCGCGGATGACGATGATCGAGGCCTCACGGCGCCGGATGCTGATGGCGCTGGCCGCGCTGACGTTCGTGGTCATCGCCGTCGTCGGCTACGGCTTCTCGAGACTGCCGGAGATCGGCGGCTCGCGACCCCTCAACCACGACGACCTGAACCAGATCTCCTCGATCCTGACCATCCTGACCTTCTTCATGTTCAGCTTCGTGCTCACCTTCGCGGCCGTGTTCGTCGCCGCCCCGGCGATCAGCAGCGACGTCGAGTCGGGGGTGATCCTGTCGATCGCCCCCCGGCCGATCCGGCGCAGCGACATCGTCATCGGTCGCTGGCTGGGCCTCGCGCTGGTGGTCGTGATCTACACCGTCGCGACCACCCTGATCGAGCTGGAGGTGGTGCACCTGGTGATCGGCTATCTGCCGCCGCACCCCTTCGAAGCCGTCGCCTTCCTGGTCGCCGAAGGACTGGTGGCCGTGACCCTGGGCCTCCTTTTCAGCACCCGCCTGGCCCCTATGACCGGCGGAATCGTGGCCACCATCCTCCTCCTGGCCGTGTGGTTCGCCGGCATCGTCGGCAACATCGGCTACTCCTTCGGCAACGACACGGTAGGGGCGTTCGGCACCGTCTCGCGGCTGATCGTCCCGACCGACGGCATGTGGAGGGGAGCGCTTTTCTACCTGCAGACCCCGCAGCTGCTCGCGGTCCAGGCGCTTGCCGGGCGCCGCGCGGCGGCCAACCCGTTCTACGCCGCCAGCGCGCCGGCTCTCCCCTACCTCCTCTGGACGGCGGCCTGGATCGCCGGGCTGGTGGGACTGACGATCATCAGCTTCCGGAGAAAGGAGCTCTAGCCTCCCGGCCCCGGTGAGGGGCCGGCGGAGGAGGCGGGAAACCACACCGAGCGGATTTGCGTCCGCTCGGAGTGGCGGGAGGTAGAAGTCGTCAGTCAGAGGCTACGGGGCGATGACGCGCAGCTCGTCGAGAACGCCCGCCAGCTCGGAGTCGATCCGGTCGGGAAGCCCGAAGAGCCGGTAGGTCGCGAGCTGCTTGCCGAGCAGGGTGATCAGCTCCGACCGTTCCCAGCGGGGCCGGACCAGCCACATCTCGCCGTGCATCAGGAGGATCTTCCGTTGCTGGCCGGTGAGCCCGCCGAACTCGGCAGCCGCGAGGAGGTCGAGGCCGTACTCGGAGGCCTCGCTGGCGCTGACCCAGGGTTCAAGAGCGGTTGCCAGGCGGCGAGCCGAATTCAGCAGCCCGAACCAGTCCACAACCCGAACCCGAATCGCAATCGACACACCCCCACCTCCTGCTGTGACGCTATCGGGGCGACGCCCCATTGTCAACTGAAGTACTTAACAGTTTTGCCCATTTTTGTTAAGGTATGCGTGCCGTGGTCGGGCACCGACCGCATTTGTGGGGTTCTCAACACATGCGTAAATTCGTAATCGCCATCTCGATCGCGACCGTGACGTTCGCCATGACCGCCGTCACCGCCTTCGCCATGACCGCCGGCGGCATCGGTACCTGCTGCTACTCCTAGCCGGCTAAGACCCCGAGGGGTCCTCCCCACGGCTTAACAATTCGCCGCAGGGCGACAACTGTTGCTGCACAAAGACTGGAAGTGTTCTAGTCTTCGGCGGTGGCAGTAGCAGCACGCCGCCGACTACCGGGTCTGAAGGTGAGGCCCGGCTCCGTTCGCCAGGCACGCAGTGAGGCCGGGCTCAGCCTGGCCGGGGTCGCGCGCCAGGACCTCAGCCGGACGGCCATCTTCCTCATCGAGACCGGCAAGAGTAACCCGACCCTGCCCACCCTGGAGCTCATCGCCGAGCGCACGGGAAAGACTGTCGAGTACTTCCTCGACGACGAGCTGCCTGCAACCGGCGCCGGCATCGACTTCATCGAGATCGAGCACTTGCTGGCCACCGAGGACTTCGAGCGGGTCAAGGAGCTGACCGCCCATCACCTGGGCGTCCGGCTTTCCCGTGCCGACACGGCCCGGCTGCGCTTCCTCAAGGGCCTGGCGCACATCCGCCAGGCCGATGCGGATGGCGCGGCGCCGCTGCTGCTCGCGGCGCGCGAGTACTACGAGTCCGTGATGGACAAGGCGATGGCGGTCGAGTGCCTGAGCTGGGAGGTCCACGTCCCCTTCCTCCTCGAGGACCCGAACGCGCTCGCCTTTGCCGAAACCGCCCTGCAGCGCTGCCGTCAGCTCAAGCCGTGCCCCCTCCTCACCGAGGTGCGGATCCTCTCCCGGATAGCCGGGATCCATGCCTTCAACCACAGCTGGCCGGAGGCGATTCGCTTCTACGAGGAGGTTGTCGATCGGCTCGGTCCGCTCCGGGACATGAACCGGATGGCCAAGGTCTACTCCGAATTGGGCATGGCCTATCGCGAGCTGGGTCAGTCGGAGCTGTCGGCGCGCTACGCGCAGAAGTCGATCGCGCTGCACGAGATGCTCCGCGACCAGTACTCGACGGCGGCCGCTGAGAACAACCTGGCGCTTGCGCTCATGAACATGAGCAACTACGCCTCGGCGGAGGAGCACCTCGACCGCTCGACCGAGATCTTCGAAAACCTCGGCCGCGATCGCGGCCGGAGCGAGCTGCTGCTGAGCTACACCGAGCTGCACCTGATGCGCGGCCGGCTCGATGCCGCCGAGCAGGCGGGTACCGAGGCTCTCGAGCTGTCATCCCGCTTGAAGGAGAAGGCCACCGAGGCCCAGTCTCACCAATGGCTCGGCCGGATCGCTGCAGCTCGCGACGATCACAAGACGACCGATGCCCAGTTCTCGATGGCGATCGCGAAGCTGACCAAGCTGAACCTGGTGGAGCGGCTGGTCCAGGCTCACGCCACCTACGCCCAGATCCTCGAGGACCGGGGCGATCTCCAGGCGGCCAACCAGCATCTCAGGGAGGTCGTGGCGCTGAACCGGCCGGACCTCATTTCGCAGAGCTCCCTCGAAGAGCGCCGCCGCGAGCTGGCCTAGCTTCCTCTAGCTCAGCCTCCCAGCGGCAGCGTGAGCTGCGGCTTGGCGATCTTGTGGTCAGCGCGCAACGAGTAGACCGCGTTGCCGACCGCGAAGAACTCGATCACGTGGGCGCCCCAGTAATAAGGACGTTCCACGATCTGGGTGCCGACGACGCCGTCGGATTTCAGCTGCATCGCCTCGTACTGCATCCGGTCCATCGCCAGCTCGCGCGCCTCGTAGGTCGCCTGGGTGAAGTTGGGCATCTCGATGTTCTGGCCGGCCGTGCTGAACCAGCCGCGAAGGGACTGGTGCGCGACGTGGTAGACGCAGGTCCCCATCACCAGGCCGCGCGGCGCATAGCCCGCCTGGAGCAGCGTCCAGAAGTCCTGGCCTGAGAGGTCGGAGGTGAAGGGCTTGTCGTTCGGCGTCCGGTAGCTGCCCTCCCGCGCCTTGACGGCCGTACCGATGGCGACGAACTCGGCCAGGCCCTGGCCCCACTCGTAGAAGCCGACGTTGAGGCGCACGCCGACGATCCCGTCAGCGCCCAGTTGGTCGGCCTCGGCCTCCATCCGCGACATCGCGAGCTCGCGCGCTGCATACATCGCCTGGCTGAGCACCTGCAGCTCCATGTTCTGGTTCCAGTTCCCGACCTGGTAGCCGATGTGATAGATCGAGCTGCCCACGACCAGACCGAGGGGATCGAAACCGGCTTCCTTCACCATCAGGAACTCGTTGACGGACAGGTCGCTGGTGAAAAAGGCGGTGCCGTCCGCGCTCGCCGACCGGCGAAGTCGGTCGACACCCTGCTGGGGGATTCCCTGGGCATTGGGTTGCGGTGGGGTTTGGGCCATCTCAGTTCAAATCTCCAGAAGGTGTGACTGTTTGCCTAGAAAGGTAAAGGCTAGTAAGTCAGCCCTGGAGCAGTCGGTTCAGAGCTTCCCTCCCCTTCTCGCTGGCCCTGGCGTGCTCGGTGAGGTGTCCTGCCAGGGCGGCGATCCAGTCCTCGATCGCCAGCACCTCGGTCTTAAGGGTGATGCCACGAACCGAATGTGACCGGCTGGCTTCGAGGCCGGAGCCGCCCCGGGCGAGCTCGTAACGGTGCTCGCCGAGCTGGACCTGGAGGCGTTTGACGCGCTTGCGGGAGAGGAGGCCGCCCTCGTGAACCACCGTGACAGCGGCGGGTAGCGCGCCGGCCAGCTTGCCGGCGAGGACCTCGAGGAAGACGGCCAGGTCCCGCGCGTCCGCCCGCAGCGACGCCGCCACCTGGTCGAAGCTGAGGGCCGGGTCGTCCATCGGCGGCTCGGAGTATAGGCGGGGCTGCCGGCGCGACCCGGCAGCCCGCCCGAGAGTTCGGACTAGACCGAGCGGCCCTCGCCGTTGCCGGCTGTCGCCCGGGCGCTCGCCTTGTTCGGCGCAGGGGTGCCGGGGACGTGGAGGAGGTTCTCGACATCCTTGACCCCGACGACCTGGCGAACGGCGGCCTCGATCGCCGCGATCTGGGACTCGGATACCTGACCGCGGAGGACCGCCCGGCCCTCGACGACCATCACGTTGATGTCTCCCTTGGGGATGGCGGGGTCGGCGAAGACCTCGCTCTCCACCCGGTCGAGGATGGTGAGGTCGTCGGTGTTGGGGTCGGCGGCCCGCGGAATGACGCGGCTCCTGATCCCGGCGGCCCTGTCGGTCGCGAGTACGGTGGTCCGCTGCGCCATCCGGTTGGCCTCCAGCCCCACGCCCCCCAGCCGCCGGACGAGCTCGGCGCGGCGGCCGCGGCCCCGCTCCGGGTCGAAGAGGTAGCCGGCCAGGTAGCCGGCTCCCAGCCCGGCGAGGACAAGCAGCACGGTTCGCCGCCGGCTCGGCTTGGGGCGTGACGCGAACCGCTTGCTGACATCCGATTGGATCGCGTCGAGCCTCTCGGTGACGCCCGAAGCCCGGTCGAGAAGGATCGCGGCCTGCTCGGTCAGGGTCTCGACTTGCTTTGCGAACTGCCGCCCGAGGCGGTCCGCCAGGTCCTCGCGCGCCTGTTTGACGTTCATGTGCGATCCCGCTTCGGGTGCTCGGCGTCGTATGCCGCCGACTTCACCGCCTGTTTCACGCTGCCGACGGCCTGGCGGCCCTTGCCCTTCATTTCCTCCAAGCGGTCGCCGGTGGCCCTGCCCTTCAATTCCTCGGCTTTGCCCTTCAGCTTGTCCTTCATGCGGATTTCTCGCCTCCAACTTGGTCTCACCGGTGGACGGGAGAGCTTTTAATTATAGCGCCACTATCAATCTTGGACGGATGATTCAGGCACCCGCAGCGCGCGCTGCGGCACGTGCCGGTGGGACCACGCGGAACACCTCCGGGGTTGCCGAAAGCAGCCTCGGCAGAGCCGCCCGGACCGCGCTGAAGAGAGCCCGGCTCGGCCTCCCCCAGCGAAGCCCGTAGGCCCTGCGGAGTGGCTCCGGCAGGAGCCCGGCGGTAATGGCCTCGAGGGGCGCGAAGAGCGCACCGGGCATCCTCCGGATGGGTGGCCTAAGCACCAGGGCGGCCAGTTTGCGACCGGTTTCATCGGGCTGAGCCGGGCCGGCCAGCATCTTCTCCAGGTAGGCGTCGAACTCAGCGAGCCGGGGCGGAAACCGCCCTGCCGGGATTCCGAGCAGCGCCCCGATCGGCTTCGCCTCCTGGTAGTAGGCCTCCGCCTCGGCGGTGGTCAGCGGGCCCACGAACGTCCGATACGTCAGCAGGGCGCTGTCGATCAGTGTCGCGTGCACCCAGAGCAGCAGGTCGGGATCGAGGGCCTGGTAGCCGATGCCGCTGACGCGCTCGTGAGTCCGGTTGATCTGGCGCGCGGCGGCCCGGACTTCCTGCCGTGACCCGAAGGTGAGCGCGAGGGAGAGCTCCATCGTCCGGCTCAGCCGCGCCAGCGGGTCGCGCTGGAAGTCGCTGTGCTCGGCGACACCGGCGGCGACCAGGGGATGAGCCACCTGCATGAGCAGGGCGCGGCCACCGCCGAGCAGGAGCGCCGCCTCGCGGTTGACCCGCCAGCTGATCGAGCCCGGTCCGGGGAGCTCTTCCATGTCCCGAAGGCGAGCATAGAATTCGCGAGTCCACTTCCGGCGAAGAAATCGAATCGTTTGTCCTGGAGGCATTCGGTGGCGGCCACGGAACCGAACTCACACCCGATCGTCGAGCAGCTGAGGTTCACGCGCAGCGAGTGGCTCCGCGGACTTGCCGGCGTGACCGAGGAGGACGCCAATGAGCATTGCGGCCAGATGAACTCGATCGGCTGGATCGTCGGCCATCTCACCTGGCAAGAGCAGCGCTACCTGCTGGATCGCCCGCAGGGCATCGTTCTCTTCCCCGAGATCAAGAAGACGTTCGCGTACGGGGCGCCGATGAGCACGCCCTCACTGGCCGAGGTGTTGAAGGCCTGGCGCAAGGTCGCGCCCGCAACCGAGGCTTTCCTGGAGACGCGCACGACCGAAGACCTGCTCGAGGATCTCCCCGACAATGGGCGGCCGTCCGGCCAGAGCCTGGGCTCGGCGATCCGGCGGCTCACGTACCACTACTGGTTCCACATCGGGGAGATTCAGGCGATCCGTCAGATGCTCGCCCACAAGCGACTGCCGGTGTACGTCGGGAACAATCGAAGCCAAGGCTCCCTACCGGCCGGAGTGAGGCGCAGCCTGCCGTGACGATCAGAGAGCTCGGCCCGGATGAGACCGCGCTCGCCTACCGGGCGATGCTCGAGCTGCGGCCTCGGATCGGCTCCGAGGAGGAGTTCGTGGCCCGGGTCAACGACCTCCAGCGCTCGGAGGGGTACCGGCTGGTCGCCTCTTTCGCGGACGGTGACGAGCAGGCGGTCGCCGCGGCCGGCTTCCGGACCGCCCACTTCCTGGCCTGGGGCTACGCACTCTACGTCGACGACCTCTCCTCCCGTCCCGGCTTTCGCCGCCAGGGCCACGCCGGGGCGCTCCTCGACTGGCTCCTGGCCGAGGCACGCCGGCTCGGCTGCGGCCAGCTCCACCTGGATTCCGGCGTGGGTCCGGATCGCGAAGAGGCACACCGCCTGTACCTCAACAAGCACCTCCGGATCTCAGCCCACCACTTCCAGGTCGATTTTTAATCCGCAGCACAAGGCCACTGACCGGCTGAATACGAAGAGCGCTTTTCCCCCTCCCCATTGCATGGGGAGGGAGATTTACGCGATCAGGTTCGCGATTATCTCCTCGAGCGCCCCGTCGGCCAGCGCGTGCAGCTCGGCGTCGGTGCGGTCCTGGATCGGGTGGGGGACGTACACCGCGGCGGGTTGGAAGCCGAGCGCCTGCGCCTGGGCGTGGGCGGCCTCGATGAACTCGGCCGAGGCTACGAAGACGGCCGGGCGGCCCTCGGCCTCGAAGTTGGTCGTGTCATGCACACTGCACGACGTGCAGGACCCTCAATCGGCGAGGGCCTCCACGACGAGGTCGCTCTTGCCGAGGATCTCCTCGAGCAGCGCCCGCGGCGCGGGGCGCGCGAAGGTCGGCTTGCGGAAGCGTTCGACCTTTGCCCCGCGCTGGTTCAGGAGCTCCTCCAGGCGGTCGAGGAAGACGTTGCCGCGCGCCTTGGAGATGTCGAGAAGGGCCACCCGGTGTCCCTCGATAACATCGGGGCGAGCGACCCGCCGGCGGACGGCCGGCCGGCGCTCGCCGGTCGGGTCGAGAACTTCGAGTCCACTCATTCGTCTTATCTCCCTACCTCGACGGTGACCGGTGTGCTGCCGCCCCCGTTCGGGTTGACCCAGCTCGAGAGGATTCCGCTGAACATACCCGCGTTGCCGCCGGCGTGGACGAAGTGAAGGCCTCCCGCCCGGAACTTGGGGACGTCGGCGTCCGCCAGTGACTCCGGGAGGCCTTCGTCCATGCCACCCGCACCACGGCCCCTAGACCGGCCCGGCCTCGTCAGCAGAGCGTTGACCTCGTCCCGCATCCGCGCCTTGCTCCAGCCCGCGTCACGGAAGATGCTGGCGTGGTCGGGCGGGACGACCACGATGGCGTCGAAGCCGAGGGCCAGGTTGGGGTGTCCAGTCGCGTTGAGACAGGCGGCGAAGCTGCGGATCAGGGACTCCGCGCTGCGCGACAGCTGGTCGACGATGGGCGTCGGCCCCTGGCCGGCGAAAAGGGTGACGGTGGACTGCTCCGGTCGGTAGCCGAGCTCGACGTGAAGGGGTTCCCAGGGCGAGTCCTCCTCCCGCTCCGCGAAGCAGAAGCCGAGCTTGCCGGGACTGCCCAGGGTGGCGCGGTCGACGCCGCCGGGCATACCGCCGCCGACGTTGCGGACGACCAGCTGGAGCGCCCGGCCGATGGTCAGGTTGGCCCGGTTGCCCTGGCCCAGCACGTTCACCGCCGAGTTCATGCCGATCTCCCGGGCGATCGGTCCGTTCACGATCAGGATGGGTCCGCTGAAGAAGGTCGTGGCGAGCAGTCCGTGCATGTTGAACTCGTCCGTGCAGGCACCCTCGAGGGCGGCGAGGACGACCGGCAGGTGCTCCGGCCGGCAGCCCGCCATGACAGCGTTGACGGCGACCTTCTCGACGGTGCATCGGGCGAGGTCGGGCGGCACCAGGGCGACCACCTCGCCGGGATCGCGGCTGGTGCCGTGGAGCATCCGGAAGACGCGCTCGGCAGTCGGCGGTACGACCGGCAGGCCGTCGCTCCAGCCCCGCGCGTAGGCGGCTTCGAACTCGTCCTCCTCGGCGCCGAAGCGGACCCGGCGAGAGGCCAGCCGATCACCGTCGAAGCGCGCCGCGAGCCGCTCCGCGATGCCCGGCTCGACCGATCGGGAGCCGCAACCGGCGCGGTACTCGGGCAGCCCTTCGCCCAGCGGCGCCACGCCGGTCAGCTCCTCCCAGCGGGAGCGGAGCCATCCCTGGAGCTCGTCGACAACGGCGCCGTTCTCGACCCTGAACAGGGTCGGCACCGTCTCGATCCCCTGCCGGTAGGAATGCTCAAGCTCGCTGTCGTCGATCGGGTCGACGCCGGCGGGAAAGGTGGGGTCATCCTGGCTGAAGACGGTCAGCGGCGCGCTGCCCTTGAGCGCGGCAAGCACCGGCGCGACCATGACGCAGGTCGGGCAGTCGCGCTTGACGAAGGCCACCAGGCCGTCGGGGAGCGAGGGGGCGCTCACGGCCCGAGGTTAACCCTCCGCCTCGATGCCGCGCGTCGTCACGTTCACCGTCATCGCCCCCGCGGCGATGCCGACGTAGACGCCACGGGTCGGGGCCGCGTCGCGGTAGTCGCGCCCGACGGCCACCCGGACGTGGTTCTCGCCGGCGCGGACCGGGTGGGTGGCGTCGAAGCCAACCCAACCGGTGCCCGGGACCCATGCCTCGGCCCAGGCATGCGAGGCGCCCTCCGTCACGCCACCGGGGCCGGGTATGTGGATGTAGCCGCTGACGTAGCGCGCCGGCACGCCCATCGCGCGGACGGCGGCGATGAAGAGGTGGGCGAAGTCCTGGCAGACTCCCGCGCGTAGCTCGAGCACCTCGCCCACCCCGGTGTAGACATTGGTGACGGCCGGGTCGTAGGCGAAGTCCTGGCTGATGGCTACCGTGAGGTTGTCGAGGGCCTCCTCGACCGCGGGGCCGGACGCCGGGTCAACCGGCGCGTGACGAGCCGCCAGCGCGCGGACGCCGGGCTCGTCGGTGACCGGTTCGCGGAAGCGGAGGAAGTCCCAGACCAGGTCCTCCTCGGTTGGGCCGAACTCACCGTTCATCTCGACCAGCGAGCGGCTGGTGACCCGCAGCTTCTGGTGGGCACGGAGGAGGTTGAAGTAGTGGACGAGGTTCCCGTAGCCGTCGCGGTAGGTCCCGACTTTGACCCTGGGGCTGATCTGCAGGGCGAACTCGAGCAGGCGCTGGCCGCGGCCGTCGAGCGGCATCAGGCGCAGCTCCATCATCGTCTCCCTGATCGGCCCGGTGTAGGCGAAGCGCGTGGTGTGCTCGATCTCGAAGCGCTTCATTGCTGCTGCTGAGGAACCCTGGCGGTGGGGTCGCCGGGAACGGTCGCGGCGACCTTGCTGGGCTGGAAATAGGTTGCCCGGAGCGCCAGGGTCAGCTCCTCGGACAGGCGCTTGAACTCGGCCTCGAACTCCTCCGGGTCTTTCGCGACGCCCGCCGGACCGGCGTCGTCGAAGAGTCCCGCCATCTTGGCCAGGACCCTTTCCGGCCGCGACAACCGGCGCCGGCCGTCGATCCGATGGACGGAATCCAGCGCCTCGCCGAGGCAGTAACGCGCGGAGCGCGGCAGGTTGGGGTCAAAGAGCAGGAAGGGCACGACCTGGCGCCCGGTCACCTCTGCGGAGAAGCGAAGCCGGTAGGACTCGAAGGCAAAGCTGGACTTGAGCGCCGCCGTCCACTCCAGCGCGTCCTCGCTGGCCGCTCCCAGGTCGGCGATCTTCTGGACGACGATGGTGACCGCGTTCTGCAGCCGCTCCAGGTACTTGCCCAGTCGCACGAACTCGCGCGCCTCGTCGTGGAACATTGTGTTCTCGATCAGGCCCTCGATCAGGTGGACGCCCAGCTCGACGCTGGAAAGGAAGCCGTGCAGGTCGCGCTCCCAGCCGCGCTCCTCGACCAGCCAGTAGAGCGAGTTGACCTGCTCGTAGAGCTCGGTCGGCAGCGACGGTCGGACCGCCTGGGCCGCCGAGCGGGCCGCGGCGACGCTGCGCCGAACGGACGGTCCCGCGGCGCCGGCCACCAGCAGGTCGACCGCCTGGTCGCGGCGGTCGACATCGCTCCCCGACCAGCCGGCCAGCCGCATCAGGCCGGACCAGAAGCCGGCTCCGGGGTCGTCGGTGCGATCCAGCGAGTGGTCGAGGTGGATGCGGAGGGTACGGGCCAGGAAGTCGGCACGCTCGAGCTCCCGTCCGAACAGCGCGAGCGAGGTGGCTGCCGAGCTAAGCAGTGTCGGGTTCCTCGTTGTGGGAACCGGCGAGCACCCAGGTGTCGCGGCTGCCGCCCCCCTGCGAGCTGTTGACGACCAGCGAGCCGGCCTTGAGCGCCACCCGGGTGAGCCCGCCCGGGATCACCTCGACGTCGGCGCCGCTCAGCACGAAAGGCCGGAGGTCCTGGTGGCAGGCGCGGAGACGGTTGCCGTCGAGAACGGCCTGCACGGACAGCGCGACCACCGGCTGGGCGATGTACGCTCGTGGCTCGGCGATGATCCGGGGCCGGAACCGCTCCCGCTCCGCCGCGGTCGAGGCGGGGCCGATCAGCATCCCGTATCCGCCCGAGCCGGCCACCGCCTTGACCACCAGCTTCTCGAGGTGCTCGAGCACGTACCGCCGATCCTCCTCAATGGCGCAGAGGTAGGTGTGGACGTTGGGCAGGATCGGGTCCTCATCGAGGTAGTACTTGATGATCCTCGGGATCAGGGCGTAGACAGCCTTGTCGTCGGCAACGCCGGTGCCGAGGCCGTTGGCGATCGTCACCCCGCCGACCCGGTAGGCGTTGACGAGCCCGGGCACGCCGACCAGGGTGTCGGGGCGACCGAAGAGCGGGTCGAGATATTCGTCGTCGACCCGTCGGTAGATGACGTGGACGCGACGCAGGCCGCGGGTCGTGCGCATGAAGACCTGGTCCTGGTCGACGACGAGATCGGTCCCCTCGACCAGCTCGATGCCCATCTCCTTGGCCAGGTAGAGATGCTCGTAGTAGGCCGCGTTGTGGATGCCGGGCGTGAGCAGCACCACGGTCGGGTCCGCCACGCCCTCGGGGGCAAGCCAGCGCAGGTTGCGAAGCAGCTGGTGGCAGTAGCTCTCGACAGGACGGACGGCGTAGCCCTCGAAGAGGTCGGGCAGCACCCGCTTCATGACCGCCCGGTTGGCCAGCACGTAGGAGATGCCGGAGGGGGTCCGCAGGTTGTCCTCGAGGACAAGGAAGTCGCCCCGCTGATCGCGCACGAGGTCGACGCCGGCGATGTGGCAGCGGATGCCCCGCGGCGCCGGCATGGCGTCGACCTCCCGCAGGTAGAGCGGGCTGGAGAGCACGGTCTCCGGCGGCACCACGCCCTGGCGGAGGATCAGCTTCGGCCCGTAGACGTCCTCCAGGAAGTGGTTGAGGGCCTTGACCCGCTGCTTCAGGCCCGCCTCCAGGCGGCGCCAGGTCCGGGCGGAGATCACGCGCGGGATGACGTCGAAGGGAAACACCTTCTCGATCCCCTGGGCGTCCGGATAGACGGCGAAGGTGATGCCGTGGTTGCGGAACGTCCGCATCGCCAGCTCGTGGCGGCGGCTGAGCTCGCCCGGGCCGAGCCTGGTCAGCCGCTCGAACACCCGCCGGTAGGAGGGCCGTGCCTGTTCCGGTGCGGCCAGCATCTCGTCGTAGAACCCGTTCGCCGCGTAGGCGGGGAAACCGCGTGAGGCTGCCTTTGGCACAGCTATAGTTTGTGCCGCAATCTTGGAACACGGTCGAACGATGAAGCTTCGCGTCGGCTGTGAGTTCGGCTACGACGTGGAGGCTCCCACGCCGGCGACAATCCAGGTGCGCCCCCGCTTCGACACCCGCCACCGGCTGGTGAGCGAATCATGGTCGACCAGCCAGTCCCTCACGCTCGACGAGTTCACCGATATCTACGGCAACTCGGTCAAGCGGCTGCTCATGGAGCCGGGCGACCTGGTCCTCCGCTACGACGCGGTCGTCGAGGTCCCCGACGAGTGGGACGAGGTCGACCCGAAGGCGAACGAGACGCCGGTCGAGGACCTGGCCGGGGAGCTCCTCCACTACACCCTGCCGAGCCGCTACTGCCCGTCCTACGAGCTGATGGAGACGGCCTGGGAGCTCTTCGGCCAGACGCCTCGCGGCTGGGCCCGGGTGCAGGCGATCTGCGACTGGGTCCACGGCAACATCACCTTCCGCTATGGGGCCAGCCACCCGCTGACGACGGCGGCCGACGTCTTTTCGAAGCGAGAGGGCGTTTGCAGGGATTTCGCCCATCTCGGCGTCACCTTCTGTAGGGCCATGAACATTCCCGCCCGTTACGTCTTCGGCTACATCCCCGATATCGGCGAGGGCATCCCCGTTTCGCCCGACCCGATGGACTTCTGCGCCTGGATGGAGGTGTGGCTGGACGGCCGCTGGTGGACCTTCGACCCACGCAACAACCGCCTCCGCACCGGTCGCGTGCTGATCGGCCAGGGTCGCGATGCACTCGACGTCGCCATGCTCACCACGTATGGAGCAGCCAAATTCCGCTCCATGGTGGTTTGGGCGGATCGCACGAAGCCAGGGGAGGCTGCGTGATCGATCCTGTCGGGGTGGACTGGAGCTCGGTGCGACGCTCCGCTTATCTGCTCGAGCAGACCTTCCGCTATGACTACCCGGCGCCGATCCGCCACCTCGACCACCGCCTTGTCGTGATCCCGCCGGAGCGCTTCGGCGACCAGGTTCGCCTCTCCCACCGGCTTGACGTCGGGGGCCGCGGGGTTCGGGTCGAGAACCAGATCGACCGCTTCGGCAACGTGGTGGTGGCGGTCTTCGCGCCCCGGGTCGCGGCCAGCGTTGAGTTCACCGCCCGCGTCAGCGTGGAACGCCACGCCGGCGAGCCGCACCGGCTGGCGGACGGCTGGCTGGGCGACGGCTACCTGCTGGATGCGACCCGCCTCACGGTTCCCGACGCCCGGATCCGCCGCGCGGCTGAAAAACTGAAGGCTTCGGCGGCCTGGGGACTCCCCTTGGCCGAGAGCATCAACGACTGGGTCTACCAGTCGATGACCTACCAGGACGGAATCACCAGCGTCCGGACGACCGCGGCCGAAGCGCTCGCGATCGGGCGCGGCGTCTGCCAGGACTACGCCCACCTGATGCTCTCCGTCTGCCGGAGCTGCGACCTCCCGGCACGCTACGTCTCCGGCCACCTCATCGGCGAGGGTGGCAGCCATGCCTGGGTGGAGGTCCTCCTGCCCACCGACGACGGTACCGGCGAGGCGATCGCCTGGACCTTCGACCCCACCCACGCGAGCAGGGGCGGGCTCAACTACGTGACGATCGCGGTCGGCGGCGACTACCACGACGTGGCCCCGACGTCGGGCACCTACCAGGCGCCCGTCCACGGCAAGCTGAAAACCCACAAACGCGTCACGCTGACCGAGCTCGACTACGCGGTCTAACGGGCAAAGGGGGGCAGGCCCCCCTTTCCAAAAACCCCCCGCCGGCGCCGCGCTTCGGTTTCGAGATAAGCAACTCAATCGGCCGGGGTAACCCGGCCTACGCGCGAGTACGCGGTCTAGGACCGCGGCAAAGGGGGGCGGGCCCCTTTCCAAAAACCCCCCGCAGCGCCGCGCGTTGGTTTCGGGATAACAACTCAATCGGCCGGGGCAAACCCGGCCTACGCGCCGCGCACCGCACTCTGACGATGCAAAGGGGAGCTGCATTCCCCGATCCGCCCGGGCATCAGTCGGAGCCGGCTGCCCTCGGCGGTTAGCATGGCTGCTGCATGGCTGCCATCAAGGCCCAGGGCGTCGTCGCCCGGGAGCCCCGCACACCGTCGCGGTTGGAGGAGATCACCGTTGACGACCCGGGACCGGGTGAGGTCCGCCTCCGCCTCCTCGCCAGCGGCGTCTGCCATACCGACCTCTACGCGCGCGACGGCGGCATGGGCGACGATTTTCCCTGGCTGCTCGGCCACGAGGGCTGCGGCGTCATCGAGTCGGTCGGCCCGGGCGTCGACGCGGCGCGCGTCGCGGAGCGCGTTATCGTCTGCTGGCGCGCCCCCTGCGGCCGCTGCCGCTTCTGCCTCCGCGGGCAGCTCGAGCTCTGCGCCGAGGTCGCCACGCCCGGCCCGCGCCTCCACGGCAAGGATGGCGCGGTGCTGTCACCGGTGCTCCGGGCGGGGACCTTCACCACCCACACCGTGGTGGCCGAGGGCCAGGCGATTCGCGTCGGCGACGAGGTGCCGGCCGAGGTCGCCGCGCTGATCGGGTGCGGCGTCGCCACCGGCGTCGGCGCGGCGCTGCGGACCGCCGGCGTCCAGGCCGGCGACCGGGTCGCCGTGATCGGCTGCGGCGCCGTCGGCCTCAGCGCCGTGCAGGGCGCACGGTTGGCGGGAGCGGCGACGATCATCGCCGTCGATCTGAGTCCGGCCAAGCTGGACTGGGCGCGGAAGATGGGCGCCACCGCGGTCGTCAACGCCGCGACGGAGAACGTCGTCGAGCGGGTACGCGAGCTGGCAGGCGGGTTCGGCGTCGACTACTGCCTGGATGTCGTCGCGCGGCCGGAGACGCTGCGGAGCGCGATCGAGTGCTGCGACAACTTCGGGACGGCGGTGCTGGTCGGGGTGCCGCCACGACCGGCCGATCTTGCGCTGCCGATGAGCCTGTTCTGGGACGAACGGCGCGGCGTCAAGACCTGCTGGTATGGCAACTGCCTCGGCTCACGCGACTTCCAGCTGCTGGCCGACTGGTACCGAAACGGCTCGCTGTACCTGGATGAGATGGTGTCGAGGAAGATCCATCTCGACGAGGTCGAAGAGGCTTTCGCCGTGATGGCGAAGGGAGAGGAGCTCCGCTCCGTCATCGTCTTCGACTGATCAGTCCCGACGAAAGGTCCGGCTCAACCTGCGGAACGCCATTACAGGCGGTTGTAGAGGTGCTGGGCCCAGTTGATGAGCAGGGCGGCGTAGGCGGCGTTGATGCTCTTTCCGCTGTTCAGTTGGACCCAGCTGATGTAGTTGTTGAGTGCGGACTTCGCCGATGCCGTGTTGCCGGCATTCAGGTAGTACTGGACGATCTGCAGGAGGGCTGTCAATTTGGACTGCTGTACCGACGTGATCAAGCCCGCGGCCGCTCCCTTGTTGACGGCGTTGATCTGGCCGGCCACCGTCGCGTGCACCTGGAAGGTGACGGTCACGCTCGAGCTGTTTCCAAGTTGATCGGTTGACGTGAGCACGATCGTGTGCGTCCCCGCCTTCAGCTTGTCGACGTCGATGACCTGGCCGTTGGTCAGCGTCGTCGCCGAATCCAGCTTGGCGCTGAGCGAGGCCACGTTGTCGAAGTCGCTCGCGCTGAAGTTGAACGTGATGGTCGTGCCCACGTCATAGAAGCCGCTGTTGGTGGGCGCGATCATGCCGTAGCTGATCGCTGGCCCGGTCGTGTCGAGCCGGATCGTCCTCGTCACAATTGTGCTGTTGCCGGCCACGTCGGTGACCAGCACCGCGATGGTGTAGAGCCCGTCACCGCTGGAGAGCGTTAGGGAGGCAGTGGCGGTATAAGCCACGGCCGCCAGGAAGGTCGTGCCTCCATTGGTCGAGAACGCCACCTGGCTCAGGCCGGTGCCGACATCGCTGAAGGAGTTGACACGAAGCCGACTGCCTCCGACGCGACAAGAGAGAATGGAGGAGCACCTTGGACAAGCAATTCACCGCCACCCTCCAACGAAGCCCCAACAAGGGCGGCAGGACCTACGTGGTGATGCCCGATTCGGTCGAGTTCTTTGGAACTCGGGGACTGGTGAAGGTCCGCGGAACGATCGACGGTCACCTGTTCCAGAGCGCGTTCATGGCCATGGGCGATGGCACGCACAAGCTGCCCGTCAAGGCGGACGTCCGGAAAGCGATCGGGAAAGAAGCCGGTCAGCCGGTGCACGTACGCCTGGAGGAACGGCTGGAAGGCTGATCGCCTCCCCGTAGTCGGGTCCGCTCGGGCATTTCCCCGCGCGCCTTCCTTGACATATGCCTATATGGATATATTATGTGGCCATAGCCCGAGCCGCGACGACAGCAGACGCGTTCAATGCCGTTGCCGAGCCCCGGCGGCGGCAGATCCTGGACGTGCTCTCCGGCGGAGAGAGACCCGTGAACGACCTGGTCACGCTGCTCGGGCTGGCGCAGCCGCTGGTGTCCAAGCACCTCCGGGTGCTGAGGGAGGTGGGACTGGTGGAAAGGCGTGATGTCGGGCGGCAGCGGATCTACAGGCTGGACGCTCACCCGCTCAAGCCCATCCACGACTGGGTGAAGACCTACGAGCGGTCGTGGGCGGAGCGCTTTGATCGGTTGGACGACGTGCTGGAGGAACTCAGGGAAATGGAGGATCGTGGCAGTGACAAATAGCAGCGGTACGGCAGTGGTGACGCTCCCGGCGGACACGCAGATCCTGATCACGCGGGAGTTCGACGCACCCAGGCACCTGGTCTACAGGGCGTGGACCACGCCCGAGCTCATCAAGAGGTGGTGGAGCGGGGATCGAGGCGAGGTCACCCTCGCCGAGGTCGACCTGCGGGTCGGTGGCAGATGGCGCTACGTGATGACGGCGGACGGCGGATTTGAGGTCGCCTTCCACGGCCTATACCGGGAGATCGTCCCGAATGAGCTGATCGTCTCGACCGAGGTTTATGAGGGCATGCCCGAAAGTGAAGCGGTGGTAACCAGCAGGTTCACCGAAAAGGATGGGCGCACAACCCTCACGCTTCTCGTGCAGCACACCAGCCAGGAGTTCCGCGACGCACACATCAATTCCGGCATGGAAGGCGGCATGCAGGAAGCCATGGACCACCTCGAGCGGGTCGCGCTCTCGCTTCGCTGAGCAGGCTCACACCCGACGGGCTACCGGGACAAGCGTCCAGGTGGCCCGCTGATCGTGGCTAAAAGGCGCCCCAGGGCCCCGAGCGTCGGAAGCCGGTGATCATGGCCAGGCCGATCAGGAACTGAACGAGCCCGATTCCCGCCTGCAGGAGCAGGTACCAAAGGGGCCCTGTGGTGGGAAGGACCCCCGCGACCTCGAGCAGCGAAGCCGGCAACCTGAGGATCCCGGCCAGGAAGGCGACCAGGATCAGCCAGAACAGCCAACGCCACCGTCGAAGCGTTCCGATCGCGAGCAGCAGCAGGAACGCGGTGAGCGCGACAAGGAAGGCCAGCGCGGGCAGCCGCGAGCCGTCTGGGGGGACGTTCAGGGTCTCCGAATAGATGTCCGGCGCCAGGATGAGGATGGCGACGAACCCGACCGCGGCAGCACCGAAGAAAGCGATGACGACCGCCTGCGTGCGGTTCACTTCCGGTTGAATCGCGACCCCGATTCGCGGCTGCCTGGCTTGGCGGTTCCGGGTTGAGTCGCGGCGGTCGCCCGCTCCGAGCCGGCTCCGCTCAGCGGCTCGGCCGGCTGCCCGACGGGCTTACCCGATCGATCGCGATCGTGAAGATCTCGCGTGGCGTTCGGCGCTCATAGTTGGTCCCGAGATATTTCTGGGCCATGCGATCGATGAAGGCGAGGTTGTCGTCCGGCTGGATATCGACGACGCGGCCGCTGACCGAGACCCAGTGCCACGGATTCTTGGCGCTCACGATCGAGACCGCCACCTGATCGCGCTCGCGAAGTGATTTTCCCTTGCGGGATCCGACGGGCGAGCTGACCAGGATGCGGTCACCGTCCCGGTCCACCCACAGGGGGAAGGACACGATCTGGCCTTTGCGGTTCAGGTAGGAGACATGGGCCAGTGCAGGTTCGTCGAAGAGGTCGCGAAGCTCATCTGGGATGGTTGTCGTCATTTGGAATGGGGACTCCCCAACGGCTGATGATCGCGCGAGCAAGCGAACCCGTCAAGTTCCAGAGCGCCGATCACCTCCACGGCGTTGTGATCCCCATGCTCGTGGGTGACCAACAGCACATCGGCGGTCGCGCCGGCGATCGCCGGGTAGGTCCAGGTCATGCCTCGGGCCCGGGCCGGCGCCATGTCGCCGAAGGGGTCGATGAAGACGGTGTTGTCGCCTCCAACCAACGCGAACGCCGACTGTCCGTACCACCTCACCCTCACGGCATCACCGTCCTGGTCAGCGCAGCTCGGCCAGGGACTTGCCGCCGGCCACGGCGTTCGCGGTCTCAGCCTGGCCCTCAGTTTCGAGAACCTTGCCCTTGTCAGAACCCCGCAGCGCCGACGTCACGCCGGCGAGAACGCACATCGCAACACAGACCAGCAGTGCGGCGCGAATCCCGACAACGAAGGGTTGCGCGAGGAGGCTCGCGAAGAAATGCGGGTCGACGATCCGCGATGCGACCGCGGGCGGGAGCGCGCCGAGCACAGCCGCTGGGATCAGGTGTGAGATCGGGTCGTAGCCGAGCATTGCGGCAAAGATCGCGGCGCCCGGCGGGAGCGATGAGATCCCGTGCGCGAGGGCGGGGGGCAACCCGGCGCCTGTCGCCCCACGGGCCAGCGCCGGGCCGAGGTTGTGGGCGAGGCTGCCGATGACGATCGTGAAGAAGATCGCCTGGCTGGCGGTCATCCCCGCATTGAGCACCGTCGACCGCATGCCCGCCGCTGAGCCTCGATGCTCGGCCGGGACCGATCCCATGATCTGCGATGTGTTGGGGGCGCTGAAAAAGCCCATGCCGGCGCCCATCAGGGCCAGGTAAGCGGCAAACAGACCAAGGTTGAAGTCCGCGGGGAGGGTCGTCATCAGGGCCGCCGCGAGTCCCACGATCAGGATGCCGCCGGTGGCAAGGACCCTCGAGCCATAGCGATCACTCAGCCAGCCGCCGAGCGGTCCGCAGACGACGAAGCCGAGCATCAGCGGCATCGTGTCGATCCCCGCCTGGAGTGGCGTGTCGGCGTAGGCGATGCCGTGAAGGGGCAGCCAGATGCCCTGCAGCCAGATGATGAACATGAACTGCAGCCCGCCTCGCGCGAGGGAGAACAGGAAGGCAGCCACGTTGCCGAAGAGGAAACCGCGAATCCTGAAGAGGCTCAGCTCGAACATGGGGTGAGCCACTCGCGACTCGACCACGAAAAATGCCGCGAGAAGGACGATGCCCGCCGCGATCGCCAGCTCCACGACGGGATTCGACCAGCCCATCGTCTGACCTCCGTACGGCGTCAGCGATTCCGTCAGGCCGAACATCAGGGCAAGCAGTCCGGCCGCGAAGGTGATGTTCCCCAGCCAGTCGAGGGGCTCGCGCCGTCGCGTGCCGATTTCGTGTAGTGCCTTGAAGCCCCAGATCGTGCCGACCACCCCGACGGGGACGCTGATCAGGAAGTCCAGCCGCCAGTTGATCGCGGCCAGGATTCCCCCGAGGACCACCCCCACCAGGTTGCCGGCGATGAAGGCGATCTGGTTGATGCCCAGTGAGAAGCCACGCTGGTGTGCGGGAAAGGCATCGGTCAGCAACGCGATGCTGTTCGCGAACAGGCATGCGCCGCCGAGACCCTGCACCATTCGAAAGGCGATGAGCTCGACCGCCCCGGCGCTTCCGCTGGAGGGGGTGAGCGCGCAGAGCAGGGACCCGACGGTGAACACCACGAAGCCAAGGTTGTAGACGCGGACACGTCCGAACATGTCGGCAATCCGCCCGAATGTCACCAGCAGGACGGTGGTTACAGCTGAATAGCCCATCAACATCCAGAGCAGGAGACCCGATTGGCCCGGCGCCAGCGGATCGACGTGCAATCCCGAGAAGATGGCGGGCAGCGAGATGAGGACGATCGTCTGGTTGATGGCTGCCATGAGCATTCCGATCGTCGTATTGATCAGGACGACCCACTTGTACTCGAGCTTCACCGCTCGGCCTCTACCAGCAGGAGCGCCTCCTCGGCCCGCCTGACCGATGTGCTGAAATCGCGAAAGGCGGCCGCAATCCTTGCCAGCTCGCCAGGACTCATCTGCTCTACCGCGGAGCGGATCGCGCTGCCCTCCAGCAGGGGAGGTACTGCGCTGACGATCCGTTTGCCCTTCGGGGTCAGCGCGGCGAGGACCTTGCGGCGGTCCTCTTCGTTGCGGCTTCGTTCCAGCAGTCCACGCTCTTCGAGGCGATCGACCAACCTTGTGACCGATGGCGGCGCAAGCCCCAGCTCGAGGCCGAGCTGACCCAGCGACTTCGGCTCCTGTGCCAGTCGTCGCAGTGCTCGAACCTGAGCCAGGGTCAGCTCCGCGGCTTGCCAGAGGCGCGTCTGGAGGCTCTCGCTGAGCGTGACCGCGTCCAGGTATGCCCGGAGGAGACCGGGAACCCCGTCATCGGGAATAGTTGTCATGAGAGCAATATTCTACATTGCGGCAAGGGTAGCCTGGCGCTCTCCGCGCTCGTCACATTTAGCCGCCGGATTTCGTCAACATTCGTCCGCCGGCTGCAACCGACAACAAGAGGAGCGCTCTGCCATGCTCGGCCGTAAGAACTACACACAGGAAGAGATCGACCAGGGCAAGGCGGCGCTCGATCAGCACCTGGCGGCGTACCGGAGACTTGCCACAGCCCTTGCCGGCACGCCGGCGGACAAGAAGGTCGGCTCTGCCCTCGAGTCCTTCGAAGCGGTCTTCTTCAACAACCTGACCCTCGTCCTGGACCATTACTTCGTCCACCGACTGTCTGGCAAGGACTACGAAGGCAAGGACGGGAATCCCCTCAACGAGGTCAGGGTTCTGTGCGACTCCCTGATCAGCAACGACGGCAAGCTGCGGCCGACAACCAGATCAACCTGGCATCCGAAAAGTCCGTTCTGAAGCTCCACCCAGGCGATCCCATCAGGCTCACCGAGGCAGATTTCAAGCGTCTCTCAACGGCGTTCTTCGCCGAGCTGCAACGCAGGTTCGGGCCCTAGCGAAGTAGCCGTGGAGGCACCGATCCTGGTGACTGGTGGCACCGGCACGCTCGGCCGCCATGTCGTCCGGCGCCTCCGGGAGCGAGGCTGCCCGGTGCGCGTGCTCAGCCGGAAAATGCGGTCTGGCAGCGAAGGCGTGGAATTCGTCGTCGGCGACCTGGCCAGGGGAACCGGTGTGGAGGACGCGGTTGACGGCGTTGACGTGATCGTTCACTGCGCCAGCGCCAGGAAGGACGACGCCGAGGCTACCCGGAACCTCGTGGAGGCGGCCACGGCGAAGGGAGGAAGGCTGCCCCACCTCGTTTACATCGCGGTCGTCGGTGCGAACGGGGTTCCTTTCGGCTACTTTCGGACAAAGCTGGCGGCTGAGAAGGTGGTCGTCGAGTCGGCCTTGCCGTGGACGATCCAGAGGGCGACCCAGTTCTACGACTTTGTCCTCGGCGGGGCCAAGAGCATGACGAGGCTACCCGTCGTCCCCGTGCCGAAGGATTTCCGGTGCCAGGCGATCGACCCGGCGGAAGTCGCTGACAAGCTCGTCGGCCTCGCCCTCGGCCCGCCATCTTGACGGGTGCCCGACATCGGAGGGCCGGAAGTGTCCACCTGGGCTGAGATGATCCGCCAGTACTTGCGGTTCATCGGACGCAGGCGCGCCGTGGTCCAGGTCTGGATGCCGGGGATGAAGGAGATCCGTGCCGGCGGGTGCCGCTCAGGAAGATCTCCTCGGAGAAGACGCTTCCCGGCGGCCACCGACTCGCCCGCCCGATCGGCGCTGCTCTCGCGGTCCTGGCGCTGGCGGCCCTTGCCGCTCCAATCCCTGGCATCTGACCAGGAGCGACCTTCGCGGCCTGAGAGTTCCATCCTATTAACCATGGATAGAGTCAGGTCAAAGGACGGCACCGCGATCGCGTTCGAGGAGCAAGGCGGCGGCCCAGCTCTGATCCTCGTCGACGGAGCCATGGGCACGCGGTCGGCCGGCTCCAAGCCGGAGCTCGCCCGGCTTCTCGCGCGGCACTTCACCGTCTACAGCTACGACCGCCGGGGACGCGGGGACAGCGGTGACACCAAGCCCTACGCGGTCGAGCGGGAGATCGAGGACATCGGCGCCCTGATCGACGAAGCCGGAGGATCGGCGTTTCTCTATGGTCACTCGTCCGGGGGGTGCCTGGCCCTGGAGGCAACGATCGAACTCGGCGCCAAAGTCACCAAGCTCGCCCTGTACGAAGTCCCCTACAACGACGATCCTCTCGCTCGGAAGGCGTGGGGCGAGTACATCGAGAACCTCACCGAAGCCCTGACGTCCGGTCGTCGAGGTGACGCGGCTGGACTATTCATGGCGTTGGTCGGAATGCCCGTCACCCAGATCGAAGAGATGCGGCGGGCGCCCTTCTGGGGCGGGATGGAGGCCGTTGCCCCGACCCTCGCCTATGACCACACGGCCATCATGGGAAAAGAAGGCTCGATTCCCGTTGAGCGGGCTTCCCGTGTCAACGTACCCACTCTGGTGTGGAGGAAGCGGTGCTCCGTTCATGCTGGAGACGGCGACGACGCTGAGCAAGGCGATTCCAGACTCCACGCTGAGCGTCCTCGACGGCCAGGCCCACGACGTCCACCCGGAGGCGCTGGCACCGGTCCTCGTGCAGTTCTTCTCTGCCTGAATTGATTTCATACGCTCCCGGAGACGAGGAGATGCTCGAGCCCATGGCGTTGGCTGCGGTCAGAAGCCGAGGACCTCGTCGACCAGGACGACCGTGATGCGCCCGATGGTGACCTCCCGGTTGATGATGAGCACCTTGTTCACCGCACTTCGGATGCCGTAAGCGACCTGGGCGCGGGCATCTTCGAGAGGGTAGGAGTACTCCTGGATGCGACGGAGGCCCTCCTCCACGTCGGACACGATCTTCTGCGTACCCACGACCAGGATGACCCGCCCGGCGCCACTGACGTAGGGTCCGAGCTGGCTGCCACCCATCGAAGCCGTGAGCAGCGATCCGGTCTCGGTGACGGCGTGGACGCTGCCGAGCATCACGTCAGGCGCAGCGGCCAGGCGGCGGATCTCGTCGGCCTGGGTCTTTCGGTCCATGCTGAAGATCCGCGGGCGCAGATGCTCGTAGCGACCGGACTTTTCGATCTCCGCGAAGATGCCCGACACTTCGAGCGTTTGCGATGCGCCGTGATGCACCTGGGAGCCGTCCGGGATGAGACCCAGGACCAGCCGCTTGGCTTCAGCGGCGTTGGCGGCCCGGAGCGCGCTGATCCCGTTCGCCTCGAGGGCGGCCATGGTCCGGGAGACCCGGGCGTCGTCCGCCACCCGACCGAACCGACGGGTGATTGCCGGATCGAGATCGGGCTGGAATTCAGAGATCACAAACACTCCTTGGTTGGTCACAGGGTTGGTACTATTGTTGCAACCGCAACTACTTTAGAGATAGTCCATTGCCAGCGCAAACAAACTCCCAAGCCGAACTAGCAGGACTCCTCGACCGGCTC
>DATCOZ010000242.1:0-6737 GCA_036564345.1 Candidatus Dormiibacterota bacterium
CGCCTCCTGGTATCCCTTCGCGAGCGACTACTCCCGCTACCTACCCGCCTCCAGCCCCGCCGGCTCCGTCACCTGGTGGCCGGTCGCCGGAGTCGCGCTGCCGATGGTCCTTCTCGGGCTGTTCGGCCTCCTCCTCCCCACCATCGACCTCAAGCTGGCAGCGGCGGAGGGCCCGCTGGCAGTGATCAGCGCCCACGCGCCGGGCTGGGTCGCGGTGCCCTTCTTCCTCTTCGTAGTGGTGGGCGAGATCTGGGCCAACTACCTCGACCTCTATACCGCCGGCCTTGTGACCCTGGCGATGGGGATCCGGCTCCGCCGCTGGCAGACCGCCCTCGGCTGCGGCCTCCTGGGCGCCGCGCTGGCCGCCTACGCGGTGCTGGTCAGCGACTTCCATCTCGCCTACCAGGACTTCCTCGTCCTGACCTATCTCTGGGCGCCGGCCTGGGCGGCGGTGGTGTTGCTCAGCTTTTTCGTGTTCGAAGGTCGTGCCCGTCCGCGGCTTGCGCTCGCCGCATGGCTGGCCGGGACGGCGACGAGCCTGCTCTTCGTCAACTACGAGAGCCTGTTCGGCAACCTGACGGCGACGTCCTTCTTCAACCACGGCCTGGTCGCCGGCCTGCACGGCGCCGACCTCAGCGGGCTCGTCAGCATCGCCGTGGCGGCTGCCGTCTACTGGGGCGCTCGTCGCCTCGGGCCGGAGACAGGGGGCTCCGCCGCAGGCGGGGAACGCGGATGAAGCTGCCGGTCGCCCTCACCATCGCCGGCTCGGACTCCGGCGGCGGCGCCGGCATCCAGGCCGACCTCAAGACCTTCGCCGCGCTCGGCGTCCACGGCACCTCGGCGATCACCGCCGTCACCGCGCAGAGCACGGTGACCGTCACCGACATCCTCGACCTCCCGGTGGAGATGATCCGGGCCCAGATCGACGCGGTGGTCGACGACCTCGGCGTGGCCGCTGCCAAGACCGGCATGCTCTCCAACGCCGCGATCATCGAGAGTGTCGCGACCGCGATCGCGGCCCACCGGATCGGCAACCTGGTCGTCGACCCGGTGATGGTCGCCAAGGGCGGGGCCCGGCTCCTCCGCGAGGACGCCGTCGACGCACTGCGGACCTGGCTGCTGCCCCTCGCAAGGGTGCTGACCCCCAACCTGCCCGAGGTCGAGGTGCTGCTCCGGCGCCGCGTCGCGACGCTCGGCGAGCGCCGGCAGGCCGCTCGTGACCTGCTCGCCCTCGGCCCGCAGGCTGTGGTCGTGAAGGGCGGCCATGCCGAGGGCGATGCCGTCGACGTTTATTGGGACGGGACGACCTGGGAGGAGTTGGCCGCGAAACGGATCCCGACCGTCAACACCCACGGCAGCGGCTGCGTCTTCTCGGCGGCGATCGCAGCCGGGCTGGCGAGGGGCCTCGACCCGCTGAGCGCGGTGCGGGCGGCAAAGGAATTCATCACCGGAGCGATCGAGTTTTCACTCGAGCTGGGACACGGCCATGGCCCGGTGAACCCCATGTATAGGCTTGCCAGGTGAGCGGTTTCCATTTCTCCCCACGTCCCAACCGCGCCGCCGAGATCGGCTGGCGGGAGTGGGGCCCGGAGGCATTCGGCGCCGCCCGCGCGGAGGACAAGCCGATCCTGCTCGGAATCTCCGCGGTCTGGTGCCACTGGTGCCACGTCATGGACGAGACGACCTACTCCGACCAGGGAGTGATCGACCTCATCAACCAGGAGTACGTCCCGGTTCGGGTGGACAACGACCTCCGGCCCGACGTCAACAACCGCTACAACATGGGCGGCTGGCCGACCACCGCCTTCCTGACTCCCCAGGGCGACATCCTGACGGGCGCCACCTACCTGCCGCCCGACCAGATGCTGGGCGCGCTGCAGCGGGTCGCCGGCTTCTACCGAACCCGCAAGCCGGAGATCGCGGCCCAGGTCCTGGAAAGCCGCAAAAAGGCGTCGACGATGGTCGCGGCGAGCGCGGGCTCGCTCGACCCGCGCCTGGTCGAGGCCGTGCTGGCGGCGGTCGAGAACGCCTACGACGGTACCTACGGCGGCTTTGGAGGCTCGCCCAAGTTCCCCCAGACCGACGCCATCGCGCTGCTCATCGAACAGGCAGCGCGGCGCCAGGAGCCGCAGCTCCTGGAGATGGCCCGGTTCACGCTCCGGCAGATGGCCGGCGGCGGCACCTACGACCACGTCGAGGGTGGCTTCTTCCGCTACTCGACCACCCAGGACTGGAGCGTCCCCCACTTCGAGAAGATGCTGGAGGACCACGGCGGCCTGATCTCGGCCCTGGCCCTGGCCGGGGAGGGCGAGATCCTCGACTCGGCGACCGCCTACCTGGACCGGGTCCTCGGCGACCCGGTCTCCGGGCTCTACGCGGGAAGCCAGGACGCCGACGAGCGCTACTACGCGCTCGACGCCCCCGGCCGGGCCGAGCTCGAGTCCCCCTACGTCGACCGTCGCGTCTACTCGAACTGGAACTCGATGCTCGCTGTCGCCTACCTCGAAGCCGACGCACGGCTGGGGCGACCGGTCCTTCGCCAGGAGGCCGAGCGACTGCTCGACCGCCTCTTCCAGGACAGCTTCACCCCGTCCGGCGGGATGCTCCACGCGGAAGGCGCCGGGGGCCAGCTGAGCGACCAGGCCTGGGCCCTGCTGGCGGCGGTCCGCGCGTTTCAGGCAGGGCTTGGCGAGCGCTGGCTGGCCGTCGCCGAGCAGCTCGCCGAGCACCTCGAGGCGGTCTACGCCGACAGCGATCTGGGCGGCTATTTCGACCACGCCGCCGGCGAAGCGCTGGGCAGGCTGGAGGATCGCCTCAAACCGATCGGGGAGAACGCGGTCGTGGCCCTCGCCCTTTTCGAGCTGGGCGCCCTGGTCGGGGGCGAGCACCTCCAGCGAGGCCGGCGGGCGCTGGAGTCGGTCGCCGCGCTGCCCTCCCGATACGGCCTGATGGCGGCCGGATGGGCGCGTGCCTACGACCGCTACCTGGGTGACCCCGTGAAGGTCACCACCGGGAACGCGGAGCTCGCCCGCGCCGCCCTGGCCATCAACCCTTACGCCGTGATCGAGCCGAGCACGGACCAGCGGGCGGTCGTCTGCCTCGGAACCCTCTGCCTGGCCCCCGTGAGCGCGGTCGAAGACCTCAGGAAGGCGCTCACCGAGCACTCGGTTATGCGGACGATCGAGCTGCCGGACCGCTAAGCGTCGACCCAGACCATCCCGTCGGTCACGCCGGCCGGGTAGGTCTTGACCCGCTGGCCGTCCGGGTCGAAGAGGGAGTGCCCAGTCTCGAGGTCGAACTCCCAGGCGTGCCAGCCACAGCGGAGGACCCGGCCCTCCATCCCGTAGACGAGCTGGTGCGGCGCCGACGGCAGCATGGTCCCGGCGACGGTGCCCTTGGCGAGCTGCGAGCCCTGGTGAGGGCAGCGGTTGCGGACCGCGTAGAAGCGGCCGGCGCTGTTGATGACACAGATCGAGCGGCGGTCGACGTCGACCGCTCGCAGCTCACCGGGCGGCAGCTCCGAGACCGGGCAGACGGCGACCCTCAAAGGCGGTCCCCGTACGTCTCCAGCGCGTTATCGGCGACAATCCGCCGCCGCATCTCGGGCGGCAGCGTGTTGAGCGCGGTCAGCGGGTCGTCGAAGTCCCAGTGCGGGTAGTCGGAGCTGAAGAGCAGCGTCCGCTCGGCGTGGATCATGCCGCACATCGCCAGCAGCTCCGCCTTCGAAGGGTCGACCAGCGGCTGGGTTGTGAAGCGGACGTGCTCCCAGACGTACTCGCTGGGGAGGCGCTTGACCCAGGGCACCTCGTCGCGAACCGAGCGCCAGTTCTTGTCGAGCCGCCAGAGGACGCCCGGCAGCCAGGCGAAGCCGCCCTCGATGAGGACCAGCTTCAGCCTGGGAAAGCGCTCGAATACCCCCTGGCAGATCATTGACACCAGGTTCGACGCGAACACCTGGGGGATCAGGGTGTGGTGCTCGATGTAGTAGGTCGGCGACCCGCTGGCGAGGCCGGGGCCGCGCAGGAAGACCGCCTCCGCTCCGGGGTGGATGCAGACCGGCAGGCCGTTTCGCTCCGCCGCCTCATAGATCGGGTAGTACTGCCGCTCGCCCATGAAGCTGGCGGTTGTCGGCCAGAAGACCTGGGCCAGCCGCCGATCGCCGCCGATCCGGTCGATCTCGGCGGCGGAGGCCTCGGGGTTCTGGGGCGCGACGCAGAGGGAGCCCCGAAAGCGCTCGTCGGCGCTCAGCCAGCGGTCGATCATCCAGTCGTTGTTGGCCTTCGCCACGGCGGCCGCGAGATCGGGGTCGGGGAGGATGCCGAGGCCCATCACGTCACCCGGGAGGAGGATCGCGCGGTCGATCCGGTGGGTGTCGAGGAGCTGGTCGATCACCTGCCGGGGATCGCTCGCCGGTGGCGAGCCGTCGGCCGGGATCGAATCCCGCCGCATGATGCTGTTGGGGTTCATGTAGAGGCTGTTCTGGGGCAGGGCCAGCTCGACGCCGAGCTGCTTCGCCCAGGACTTGTTGGGACCGCCGCCGACCTTCCGGCGCCACTCCTGCGGCAGGTACTCGAGCAGGTCGTTGATCCCGTCGCGATAGTGCGGGTGGACGTCGCAGTCGATTATCCGAAGGTCCACCGGGGCCGCCGCCTTCTCCTCCAGGTCGACGTCGGTGGCCATCAGGAGTCGAGCGCCACGACGATGCTCTTGACGTGGGTGAAGTCGTCGATGGCTCCTTCGAGGGAGAACTCGCGGCCGATGCCGCTCTGCTTCATCCCGCCATAGGACATCCCGGGCAGCTGGCCCAGGCCCCGGTTCACCTGGACCCAGCCGGAGTCGATCGCGTGGGCGGTGCGGAGCGCCTTGCCGATGTCGCGGCACCAGACGTAGGCGGCGAGGCCGTAGTGGCTGTCGTTGGCCATCCGGACGGCGTCCTCCTCGTCCTTCCAGGGGATGGCGACCAGGACCGGGCCGAAGATCTCCTCGCGCGTGATCCGCCAGCTGTTGTCACCCTGCTCGAAGACGGTCGGCTGGACGTAGTAGCCGTCCGCCAGCGGCCCGTCCCTGGGGGGCAGGCCGCCGATCACGGTCTGGGCGCCGGTCTTCAGCCCATCCTCGATGTAGGAGCAGACCCGGTCGAACTGCTTGCGGTTGATGATGGCGCCCATGTCGGTGGCCTCGTCGAGCGGGTCGCCCACCTTCATCTGTGCGAGCTTGCCGGTGAGCCTGCCCATGAACGAGTCGTAGATCGACTCGTGGAGGAAGAGCCGCGAGCCCGCGGTGCAGGATTGGCCCTGGCGGGTGAAGCGCATGCCGCTGATCACGCCGTCGGCGACCCTGTCGCTGTCGGAGTCGGGGAAGACGAGTGCGGGCGACTTGCCACCAAGCTCCAGCGACACCGGGACGATCCGATCCCCGGCCACCCGCATGACCTCCTTGCCAACCTCGGTCGAGCCGGTGAAGGAGAGCTTTCCCACCAGCGGATGGCGGACCAGCGCGGCGCCGGCTTCCTCGCCGTAACCGGTGACCACGTTGAGCACGCCGGGCGGCAGGTGGCGATGGCAGATGTCCGCGATCCGGAGCACGCCGAGCGGCGCATCCTCGGCCGCTTTGAGGACCAGCGTGTTGCCGGTCACCAGCGCCATCGCGATCTTGAGGGCGCCGATGAGGATCGGCGAGTTCCAGGGGATGATGGCGCCGACGACGCCGATCGGTTCGCGCAGGTTGTAGTTGAGGAGGGCGTCGCCGAGCGGGATCGTCTCGCCCTTCATCTCGGAGGCGAGGCCACCGAAGTAGCGGAAGACGTCGGCGCAGCTGTTCGCCTCCGGCCGGGACTGGGTGCGGATCGCGTTGCCCGTCTCGCTCGCCACCAGCCGCGCCATCTCCTCGACGTCGGCCTGGAGGTCCTCGGCGATCCGCGAAAGCAGCTTGCCGCGCTCGCGCGGCGCCATCTTGCGCCACGCTCGAAAAGCGCCGTGGGCGCTGCGCACGGCGCGGTCGACATCCTCGGCCGAACCTCGGGGAGCTGAGCCGATTACGGACCGGTTGCCTGGGCTCTCGACGTCGATGACGCGGCCGTCGGCCGCCTCGACCCACTCCCCGCCAATCAGCATCCTGCCGACCGTTCGCTCAACCTGGATCAAAGCGCCGCCTCCTTCTCTGGGATCAACCGGGTGTGGCCGAGGTGCTCGAAGTAGCTGATGATCGCGCTGTAGTCGCGCGGGCCGAAGCCCTCGCTCTTCGCCATCCGCAGGGTCTGCGAGGCGACCGCCGCCAGTGGTGTCGAGAGGCCCTGCTCCTCCGCCGCGCGCATGAAGAGCCAGACGTCCTTGTGCATCAGCTCGAGGGCGAAGCGGGTGCCGTCGTCACCCGCGAAGATCGTCGACGGAAGGTGGTTGCTGAGCACCCAGCTGCCGCCGGTGCCGGCGGTGAGGACGCTCGCCAGCACCTCGAGGTCGACTCCTGCCTTCACCCCGGTCACCAGCACCTCGCCCAGCGCCTGCATGTTGATCGCGGCCAGCATGTTGTTGCAGAGCTTCACGACCTGCCCGCTCCCCGGCCCGCCGACATGGATGATGTCGCTGCCCAGCACCGACAGGACCGGGCGGGCGGCGTCAAGCACCTCTTCGTCGCCGCCGACCATGATCAGCAGCGTGCCCTTCTCGGCGCCGACGACGCCGCGGCTGACGGGAGCGTCGAGGAAGCTGACACCGGCCGCTCGGCAGGCCGCCTCGACC
>DATCOZ010000253.1:0-11584 GCA_036564345.1 Candidatus Dormiibacterota bacterium
CGGCGCCGCCCGCCAGCCGTCCGCCGGCAGCCGCTCGGCGAACCAGGCCCGCACGACCGCGCGCGATGCCGCGGTCACCAGCAGGGTGTCGATCTTCGCCGGCACCGAGGCCGCGTCGCCCGGGTCGGCGCTCTGGTCGGAGCGGGCGCTGGCGATCGGCGTCGAGCCGGGGTAGAAGAGCTTCGCCTCGGGTCGCGCTGCCAGGTCGGCCGCGCGCACCGGGCGATGGTCGGGGAGACCGTCCGGACCCCGCGAGGTCTCCGAGTAGTAGGCGACCCCCACGATCCCACCCACCAGGGCGAGCAGGACCGCCCCGCCCAGCAGCAGGCGGCGCGAGACGACAGGTTGCCGGGGCGGCGGCTTGAGCCAGGCGGTCCCCACCAGGCGCTGGATCACCTCGCTCTTCGCTTCTGTGTAGACTTCCGGGCCGAGCTGCCGGGCGGCCAGCCTTTTCTTCAGGTCTCCGTACTCGCGCAGAGCCTCGGGGTCGGTCAGCAGGCGATCGCGGAAGGCCAGGTGGGAGAGCAGGGACTCGCTCTCCGGATAGGTGAGCGAGAGGTGGCAGCTGCGCTGCCCACCCTCATCCCGGACGTACCATTGACGGTCGGCGAGGTCGCCGGCAAGCGTCCGCCGAAAGCCGGCCGCCTCGAGCGCTTCCCGCAGCTCGTGGGCGCTCGAATAGTCGGCGAGGACGACGTCGACGTCGATGATCGGCTTCGCCGGCAGGCCCGGCACCGCGGTGCTCCCGACATGCTCGATGGCCACCGCCGCGTCGCCCAGCGTCTCAACCAGCAGGCGCCGCAGCGCGTAAAACCGAGCGGCCCAGGCGGGGTCGTGGTCGACTACTACAACGGGCATCAACCGCCGATGCGGAAGAAGATCACGTCGCCATCCTTGACGCGGTACTCGCGACCTTCGACGCGCAGCTTGCCGGCCGCCCGGAGCGCCTCCATGGAGCCCGCCTCGACGAGCTCGTCGACGCTTGTCACCTCCGCCTTGATGAACTTCTTGATGAAGTCGGTGTGGATCACTCCAGCGGCGATCGGCGCCGGCGCCCCGTCCTCGCAGGGCCAGGCCCGGACCTCCGGCTCGCCCGCGGTGAAGTAGGTGATCAGCCCTCCTGCCTGCCAGACGGCGCGCGCTACCGCCGCCAGGCCCGACTCGGTGATGCCGTAGGACGAGCGGTACTCAGCGGCGTCCTTCGGGTCAAGCTCGGCGAGCTCGACCTCGAGCGCGGCGGCGACAACCGCCGACTGCGCGTGGTGGGCGAAGCCGTAGTGCTCGACCGGCGCCCCGGCGGCCACCGAGTCCGCCACGTCGGCGACGTAGACGACGGGCTTGCCGCTGACCGGGAAGAGCGGCGCCAGGGCTTCCCGCCCGGCGGCGTCGAGCTCCAGCGTACGCAGCGGCTGGCCGCCGTCGAGGTGGGCCTTGGCGCGGTTGAGCACCTCAGCGGTGGCGGCCGCGCCGGGCTTGTTGATGCGCGCCTCCTTGGTGGCGATCTCGAGCCGCTTCTCGACCGAGGCGAGGTCGGCAAGGACCATGTCGAGGCTGATGCCATCGAGGTCGCCGGCGGGATCCGGGTCGGGGCCGAAGCAGCGGGCCACGGCGAGGATCACGTCGGCCTCCCGGGCGGCCGCCACCTGCTGGGCGCGGCTGCCGGCCGGCGCGTCGGCAACCCGCACCTGGGCGTAGGTCTTCTTCTTCGGCCTGACCGCCGCCTCCAGCCGGTCGAGGCGCTCGTCGGGCACGTCCACCATCCCGACGCCGCCCGAGCCGCGGCCGCCGGTCAGGGCGTTGAAGAGGGTCGTCTTGCCGGACCCCGGTGGCCCGACGATCGCTACCGAGACACTCAATCGACGTCCAGGTCGAAAGCGGTGTGGAGCGCGCGGACGCCGTCCTCGGCCCGCTTCCGGTCGACCAGGCATGTGATCCGGATCTCCGAGGTGCTGATCATCTCGATGTTGATCTTGTGCTCGGCCAGGGTGCGGAACATCCGGCCCGCGATGCCCGGGGTGCCCAGCATGCCGGTACCCACGATCGACAGCTTGGCGAGCCCGCCGCTGGAGAGCACCTCCTGCGCGCCGATCTGGCGATTGGCCTCCTGGACCAGGGCGACCGCGTGCTTGAGGTCGCCTTCCTCGACCGTGAAGGTGATGTCGGTCGCCCCGGTGAGGCCGACGTTCTGGACGATGACGTCGACCGAGATCGACGCGGCGCCGAGCGGCTCGAAGAGCGCGGCCGCGATGCCTGGCCGGTCGGGAACGCCACGAACGGTGATCTTGGCGACGTTGCTCTCGTGCGCTACTCCCCGCACGCGGTTGCGATCTTCCATCGGTACCTGGGCGACGATCATCGTACCGACGCTCTTCCGGAAGGAGCTGCGGACGTGGATCTCGACTCCGTAGAGCTCCCCGATCTCAACCGCCCGCGGGTGCATCACCTTGGCGCCGACGGCCGCCAGCTCGAGCATCTCCTCGTAGGAGATGTGGGGGATCTTGCGGGGACGCGCGACGACCCGCGGATCGGCGCTGTAGATGCCGTCGTCGTCGGTGTAGATCTCGCAGCTGTGCGAGCCCAGGGCGGCGGCGAGGGCTACCGCGGTGGTGTCCGAGCCTCCCCGGCCGAGGGTGGTTATCTCCATCGTCTCGGTTACCCCCTGGAAGCCGGCTACCACGCACACACGGCCGGCGGCCAGCTCGGCGCGAATGCGCTGGGTCTCGATGTCGCGGATCCGCGCCCGGGAGTGGTGCCCGCTGGTCCGAACGCCCGCCTGCAGCCCAGTCAGGGAGATCGCCGGAACGCCGAGCGCCTGCAGGCACATGGCCACCAGCGGGGCGGTGATCGTCTCGCCGTTGGCGGTCAGCATGTCGAGCTCGCGGGCCGGAGGCGAGGGCGCGACCTTGTAGGCGAGCTCGATGAGCCGGTCGGTCGTGTGACCCATCGCCGAGACAACCGCCACAACCGGGTGGCCGGTGCGGACGGTCTCGGCGATCCGCCGGCTGACCCGCCGGATGCGGGCCGGGGTAGAAACCGAGGTTCCCCCGTACTTCTGGACGATGACCTCCTTCACAGCGTGGCGATCCGCGTCATCAACGGCTTGCCGGGCATCCCGGCGGCGGCTGTCATCGCCTCCGCGACTGCCTCGCCCGAGCCGCGCCGGCAGAAGGCGAAGACGCTCGGGCCGGCGCCCGCCAGTGCCGCCCCCCATGCCCCGGCGCCGTAGGCGGCGTCGAGCGTGGCCGGCAGCCAGGGGTAGAGCGCCGACCGGGCCGGCTGGTGGAGGCGGTCGTCCATCGCCGGCCGGAGCAACGCCCAGTCGCGCGCGTAGAGGGAGTGGACGAGGAGCGCGAGGCGTCCCGCGTTGTGAACCGCGTCGGCCCGGCTGACGGTCGGCCCGAGGATCGCGCGCGCCTCCTCGGTGGGGCTCGGCTCGCCGGCCACGAAGAGGGCGATGTCGAGGTCGGGCGTCGGCAGGTGGTGGACGCGATCCTCGACGCAGGCGACCAGGCCGCCGTGGATCGCAGCCGCGACGTTGTCGGGGTGTCCTTCGGCACCGGCCGCCCGAGCCAGGAGGTCGGCGCCATGGAGGCCCCCGAGGCGGAGGGCGGCCACCCGGGCGGCGGCGCTGCTGCCGAGGCCGACCCCGAGCGGGATGCCGCTCCTCACCCGGCCCTTCATCGCCAGCCGCGCGAAGGGATGGTTGTCGGGGGGGACCGCACCTTCGAACCTCCAGTCGGGCGCGGCGGCGGGCTCGGCCTCCACCTCCAGCCAGAGGTCGATCGCCATCGCCAGCACGTCGAAGCCCGGCCCGAGGTTGGCTATCGAGGCGGGGACGCGGACCTTCACAGCTTCAGGATCTTGGCCAGGGTCCGGGCATCGCCGTCGAGCTCGACGGGCGGCTCGACGTTTGCGATCGCCGCGTCGGGGTCCTTCAGCCCTGAGCCGGTCAGCACGACGACCGTCGTCGAGTCGCGCTCGACGCGGCCCTCCCGGACCAGCCTGGTCAGCAGCGCGAGGGGCGCGACCGAAGCGGGCTCGGCGAAGAGGCCCTCGCTCGAGGCGAGTGCGATCTGGGCCTGCAGGATCTCGCTGTCGGAGACCGCCTCGATGAGGCCGCCGGACTCGTCCCGGGCACTGGTGGCGCCCTCCCAGGAGGCGGGGTTGCCGATCTTGATCGCGGTGGCAACCGTCTTCGGGTCATCGACCACGTGGCCGAGCACGATCGGGGCGGCACCGTCCGCCTGGGCGCCCACCATCCGGGGCAGGAGGGTGCTCTTCCCCAGCTCGCGGTACTCGCGGAATCCCTTCCAGTAGGCGGTTATGTTGCCCGCGTTTCCGACCGGGAGGACCAGGTAGTCGGGCGCCTCGCCGAGGGCGTCGACGACCTCGAAGGCAGCCGTCTTCTGGCCCTCGATGCGGTACGGGTTCACCGAGTTGACGAGTGCCACCGGGTAGCGGTCGGCAAGCTCGCGGACGGTCTGCAGGGCCGCGTCGAAGTTGCCCTTGATCTGGACGACCTTGGCGCCGTACATGAGCGCCTGGGAGAGCTTGTTCATGGCGATCTGGCCGGACGGGATGACGACGATCGCCCGCAGCCGCATCCTCGCCGCGTAGGCGGCGGCCGAGGCGGAGGTGTTGCCGGTCGAGGCGCAGACGAGCACCTTGGCTCCGTCCTCGATCGCCTTCGCCACCGCCACCACCATGCCCCGATCCTTGAAGGACCCGGTCGGGTTGAGGCCCTCGTACTTGAAGAGGAGCCGCTTCAGGCCAAGGGAGGGGCCGATGTTGCGGCTCTCGACGAGGGGCGTGGAGCCTTCGTTGAGGTCGACCATCGGCGTCTTGTCGGTGATCGGCAGGTGCTCTCGGTAGCGGGTGATTACTCCCAAGCCGGTCAGACTACCCGCAGGAAGGCGCAGACCCGTTTGACCTGGGCCAGGTCGGCGATCCGCGCGCGCGCCTTCTGGAGGCCCGCGTCGAAGGCCGGGTGGGTCGTGAAGACCAGCTCGGCGGTGCCCTCCTCGATCGAGTCCTTCTGGATCATCGAGGCGATCGACACGCCCTCCTCGGCGAAGACGGTCCCGACGGCCGCCAGCACGCCCGGCTGGTCGAGGGCACGAAGCCGGAAGTAGGCCTTCGTTCGGACCTCCGCCATGGGCAGCATCGGTGGGTCGGCGGCGAAGTGCATCGCCACCCGGTTGAAGGAGCCCTTGCGGATCGAATGGGCCGCATCGAGCAGGTCGCCGACTACGGCGCTGGCCGTCGGCCGGCCCCCCGCCCCCTGGCCCCAGAGCAGCACGTCGCCGACCAGGTCGCCGGTGATCTGGACGGCGTTGAAGGCGCCCTCGACCGTGGCCAGCGGGTGGTGGAGCGGGATCATCGCCGGGTGGACCCGGGCCTCGATCCGGCCGCCCGGACGCGCCGAATATGCCAAGAGCTTGATCTCGTAGCCGAGCTCGCGGGCGTAGCGGAAGTCGAGCGGCTCGACGGCCCTGATCCCCTCTCGATAGACCGCGTCGGGATGGACTCGGGCGCCGAAGGCGATCGAAGCCAGGATGGAAAGCTTGTAAGCGGCGTCGAAGCCGTCGACGTCGGAGCTGGGATCGGCCTCCGCGAAGCCCGCCGCCTGCGCCTCCGCGACCGCCTCCTCGAAGGTGACCCCGGCGGTCGCCATCCGCCCCAGCATGTAGTTGGTGGTGCCGTTGATAACAGCGGCGATGCTCTCGATCTCGTTCGCGATGAGGTCGACCTTGAAGGTGCTGATGAGGGGGATTCCGCCGCCCACCGCCGCCTCGAAATAGACATCGACGTCGCGGCCGCCGGCCAGCTCGAGGAGGTCGGGGCCGTGGATCGCCATCACGACCTTGTTCGCCGTCACGACGTGCTTGCCGGAGCGGATCGCCCGCTCCAGGTAGGTGCGCGCCGGCTCCTCGCCGCCCATCACCTCGACGACGACCTGGATGGCGGGGTCGTCGAGGATGTCGTCGGCACGTCCCGTCAGAAGCTCGGTCGGGATCCCGCGCGGCCGTTCGAGGTCGCGGACGAGGACCCGCCGGAGCACCAGGTCGACCCCGGTGCGCGCCGCTATCAGCTCCCGTTTCGCGAGCAGCCGCTCGGCGACCTGGACGCCGACGGTCCCCAACCCGAGCAGCCCGACATTCAATTGCACTCCCGTATTCTGTCCTGCCGTGGCCACTCTGCTCCGCGAGGCTGATGTCGAACGGGTCATCAAGATGGAGCCGATCATCGAGGCGGTCGCTGCGGCCATGCGCGAGCTGGGCGACGGGATCGCGGAAAACATCCCCCGGCGGCGGATCTATCCACCGGGGAACGTGCTCAGCGTGATGTTCGCCTCCTACCCCGGCTCGGGCTACTACGGACTCAAGTCCTACTCGATCGGCGGAGGCAAGGTCCGCTTCCTGGTCGTCCTCTACCGGCAGGACGGCGAGGAGGCCGGCAACATCGATGGGCTGATCGAGTCAAACCTGCTGGGCGCCTATCGAACCGGCGCCGCCAGCGGGGTGGCGGCGCGCGAGCTGGCCCCCGCCGGAGCCTTGGAGGTGGGCGTCATCGGCTCGGGGTGGCAGGCCAGGACCCAGGTCCACGCCATCTCGCGGACGATCCCGGTCACCCGCTTTCGGGTCTTCTCCCGCGACCCCGAGCACCGTGCCGCCTTCGCGGCCGAGCTGAGCGAGGTGCTCGGCATCGAGGCCGTGGCGACCGCCAGCGCCGAGGAGGCGGTCCGCGGCGCACCGGTGGTGGTGACAATGACCAACTCCGGCTCGCCCGTCCTCGATGCGGACTGGATCGAACCCGGCGCCCTGGTCATCGCGGCCGGCTCGAACATCCCCAACAAGGCCGAGCTACCGGCCGAGCTCGTGCAGCGGGCGGAGGTGGTCGTGGTCGACCAGCTCGACGCGGCCAAGCTCGAGTCGGGCGACCTGCTGATGGCCGAGGCGAGCGGCCATTTCGACTGGAAGGGCGTCGTCGAGCTGGGCGCCATCCTCGCCGGCAAGGCGGAGGGACGCCACTCGGACGGCGGCATCGTCCTCTTCGAGTCCCACGGGCTCGCCCTCTGGGACGTGGCCGCCGGTGCCTACGTGCTCCAGGAGGCGCGCCGAATCCGGCTCGGAAGCGAGGTCAGCTTCTTCCCGGAGTGAGGAGCAAGGGGGGCAGGCCCCACTTCCGGAACCCCCCGCGCAGCGCCGCGCACGGGCGTCGATTCTGAACAACTCATTCGGCCAGGATAAACCCGGCCTACGCGCGACTCAGCTAAAACAGAGACGGGCGAGGCGCGTAGGCCTGGCTGCGCCATGCCCGTTTGAGTCTGTGATCAAGACGCCGACCAGCGGAGCGCCGAGCGGGGGGTTTTTGGAGAGGGGGGCCTGCCCCCCCTTTGCCCGTTACTTGTGCGCCTGGGTGACGACCGGCTGCGCGGCGAAGCTCCCGATGTCCAGCGCGGACATCGCGAAGAAAGCTCCGAAGAGGATCGCCGCCAGGGCCAGGCCGGCCACGGCGTAGATCTTGAAGAGCTGCCTCGGCCGCTCCCTGACGCTCTCCTGGAGGGCCGCCCAGCGGGGGCCGCGCTCCGGCGTCCATGACGAAATATCGGTCTGGATCCGCCGGACTACATCGTCCGGGTGATCACCAGCTGCGTTCACCTTCACTCTCCTGAACGCGCCGGCATAACGATTTGTTCGTTTTCCAGCAGCTCGTCTCGCATTATCACCATCGCCTTGGCGATCCGGGATGCGACGGTGCCGGATGGGATCCCGAGGATCTTGCCCACCTCCTCCCGAGTGTAGCCGTGGAAGTAGTGGAGCACGACAGCCGCCCGCACCTTCGGGCTGAGGCGCGCCATCCCCTTCTCGAGCAGCGTCTTGGCCTCCACCCGCTCGTAGCCGCCGGTTCCGGGGCCGACCAGGAGCTTCGGCCCGATGATCCGGGCCAGCTTCTCGCGGCGGAGGTGGGAGATCGTCACGTTGACAGCGATCCGGTGCAGCCAGGCCCCGGCCGGCCCCGTCGGACGGTACTTCTCACGCGACCGATAGGCCCTGACGAACGCCTCCTGGCTCAGGTCCTCGGCCAGCGAGGCGTCGAAGACCATCGCCCGCACGGTGCGGTAGACGGATCGGTACTCGCGCTCATAAAGCTGCTCGAATTGGGTGGCAGGGTCGAGCTCCGGGGGTTTTTCCATGGGCGCGGATAAGTGTGAAGCGTTTCCGGCGACGTCCGCCGGAGTCCCACTCGGCGGCCGGTGGTGCTATACCGGTCAGCCAAGGAGGTGGTCGCATGACCACGGTCGCGAAGGCGATGAGCGCCGAGCTGGTGACGATGTCGTCGGGCTCCAGCCTGGCCGAGGCGGCGAGCGTCATGTCCCAGAGGCGAGTCGGCTCGGTCCTCATCATGGAGGGCGAGCGGTTGGCGGGCATCCTCACGGAGCGAGACATCGTGCGGGCCATCTCACACGACATCGGCGCTCCGCGGGACGAGATCGCCCACTGGATGTCCGCTGCTCCGCGGACGGTGTCACCCGACACCAGCCTGGAGGAGGCGCGCGAGCTGATGGACCGCAACCACATCCGCCACCTGCCCGTCACCGAAGGCGGCCGGCTCGTCGGCATGCTGTCGATGCGAGACCTCATCAAGCTCGGAGCCGCCAACGCCCGGGAGCAGTAGGTTCACTCCGCCAGAAGCCCGTCCGACTTCTTCGGTCAGCTCCGGCCGACGATCACCCACCACGCCTCGCCGGGCGCCGACTGTACGTCGCGGACGGCGAATAGCCAGGTACCGGCCGCGGCTTTGGGAACGACGACGCTGAGGGGCGGGACCGACGAGGCCGTCCGGGAGACGACATTCCCGGCCGGGTCGGTGATCGTGAGCTCGTAGATCGAGCCCGGCCAGCCGAGGACGAACTGGAGGTCGCTCGTACCGTCCGCTTGCACCGGGAAGGATTGGCTGCTGGCACCCGTGCTGATCGTTCCCGACGCGAACGCGACCGGCTTGCCCGTCAGCGCATTGAGGGTCTCGTTGAAGACCGTGAAGGAGAGCTGGCGATCCCCCGCCGGTATGGGGACGGGCGTGGTCGGCGGTACCCCGGCCCGGACGGTCACCCGCTGCCCAGCGCCCGCCAACACTGAACCCCCGGTGCCCCCCACCAGCACCGAGCCGCTCCAGGTGTCGATCCAGATCACTGGGGCCCCCGACGGGTCGCGCTCGACGTAGTAGCCGAATTCGGTACCGCGCACCTCGGCTGTGGCGGAATTCGGGCCGCTGACCTTGAAGCTGGAGACCCCGACCAGCTTCTGGACCTTGTTCCAGGTGAGACCGGCGGATTGCTGGAAGCTGGTCTGGACCGTCTGGCCCTGGCCGTGGCGAGAGCTGACGGTTACCGTCGTGCTCGAGTCGAGCCGCGTCGTGCTGCCGTCGGGATAGGCGATCGCCGCCTTTCCGTTCGGCCCGGTCGCAACCGTGTCACCGGAGCGGAGCCCGTTACCGGAGTGGCCGGCGACCCGCACGGTGCTGCCCAGCCGGGTGATCGTCGCCGTCTCGATGAAAACGGTGAGGGTCATCGTGGGGGCCGTCTCGGCGCCGGCGAAGGTGATGAGGCCGATCGCCACCACGAGGAGCAGCATCACGACCTCGCCCAGGATCAATGCGCCTGCGATCACCCGCCTTCCCATCGAGCCACGAGAGGATACAGGGCTGCTTTCACCTGATCCGTTCCCATTGCCTCCGGCCGACCCGGGCCTGGTGCTGACGCTGCTCTTCGTGCCGAGCTCGCGCCGTGTCCGGGCGCCCAGGTCAGCACCGGTGGGTGAAGTCTCTTCCTGAAACGGTGGTGGGCCGTGGCTTACATAACGCGAACCACGAGATCCTTATCGCTGGTCAGCGAATCGAACTCTGATCCACCGGAAAACCTACCGCCGTCGAGGGTGAGGCGCTTATGGGCAGATCCCGAGCTAATCCTCGACTTCGACGACCATGGCGTCGAGACCTCCCGATGCGATCTCGGCCGCATGCTTGATGGCGGCCTGGCCCTCTGCACTGGAGGCTCCCTGGCCCATCGCCTCCTGGCTCTCGAAGTACAACTCGGCGATCCTGTGGTAGGGCGCCTTCGACCCATCCATCATCCCTGCTACCTTCCCGAACTCGATCCTCGACATGTGGGGAATACGGCGAGCCATCGCGACGTGCTCATCTTGGTACCGCCGCTCGAAGTCTCCGACGTCGGTCGGGTGCCGGTAAGCGACTATTAGCTTGACCAATTTTCGACTCCTTCAAGGAACTTCGAATGAGCGGCGATATCACGCCCACGGCGAACACGGTGGCCAATTCCACTCACCCAAAAGGCCGGCCGGTTGATCCCAGTGTGACCAACCGACCTGGCAAATGCTTGCGGGCCGCCCGAGCCAAGAGAAGGCCATTTCGTGGGCGCCTTGCGGCAGCCGCAAGGTGACCGCGCTTGGAGGCTGGCGCGCGGTGGAGCCTCATAATTTCGGCGTGGACCGCCTCGTCGAGTCTGCTCTGGAGGCGATGGGTCGCCAGGACTGGGACCGCCTGCACACCATCCTTCACCCTACGTACGTTGGTCGGCTACCGGCGGGGAACGACTTGCCGCGAGGTGCCCCTCCCCCCGTCGGCGTGAGGGTTCGCTTCTTAAAACGAAGGGCTGAAGCGAAGGGCTGAAACGAAGTCGGCCCCCGGGCGGGTCGGTCTCGGCGGGCGGTCAAGTCGCCCACAGGGGATGGTCGCCGGGCGGATGGTGGGCGGCCCGGGACTTGAACCCGGATGAGTCACCTCACACGCCCCTCAAACGTGCGCGTCTGCCAAATTCCGCCAGCCGCCCGGCTGAAGTGCCTAATTAAACCCTTTCGCGCGGTCGTGGCACATACCCGCTAAGGGACTCGAACCCCTAACCTCATGGTCCGAAGCCATGCGCTCTATCCATTGAGCTAAGCGGGCTTGGCCAATCCGAATTATAGAAACCGGTTCCAACCGATTCCGACCGGGAGGCGCGGCGGCGGGGCAGCGAAGCCCGAAGATTCGCCCACGGCAACGCCGGCCGATTCAGTTCGAGACCTGCTCCAGGACCGTGGCCACCCGCTCGTGGTTGAGGGTCCAGGCGAGGTAGCGGAGGAGGGCCGACACCTCGTAGCGAGAGCTGATGGGAACCGTCGTGCCCTTCTCGATCGCCGACCGGAGGGCGCGCGGCGAGCGTCCCTTGAAGGCTGTCGCCGACTTCCCGATCGCCTCCAGGATGTGGGCGTCCGAGCCGCCGACGCAGCTGCAGCCCGCTCCGTCGGCCAGCCTGCGGGCGAGGATGTTGGCGAAGCCGAGCCCGGGCGTCGAGTTCTCCACCTCGACGGCGTCGAAGTCGAGGTCGGCGGCGAGCCAGCCGATGCCGTGCACCGGACCGCCGATCCGCTCCGCCATGCGGGTAGTGCGCCAGAAGGGATGGGCGGCGATCGCGATGCCGCCCTGGTTGTGGATCTCGTCGACTGTCGCGGCGGCGCTCAGGCCGGGCCGGATGCGGCGCTCGAGGAAGAGACCGAGGATGTGGCCCTGCCGGCTGGAGACCTCC
>DATCOZ010000254.1:0-2039 GCA_036564345.1 Candidatus Dormiibacterota bacterium
GCTGGAGGCGGGCCGCCACGTTGACCGCGTCGCCGGTGACCAGGAAATCGTGGGCCGTCGGATCCCGCGTCGCCACCACGTCGCCCGTGGACACACCGAAGCGGATCGCCAGCCGATCTCGCAGCCGCCCGTCCGCGCGAACCCCGGCGCGCAGCGCCAGCGCCGCGGCAACCGCCCGCTCGGCGTCGTCGCCGTGCGCGGCCGGCAGGCCGAAGACCGCCATCACCGCATCACCGATGAACTTCTCGAGCGTCCCGCCATGCT
The DNA here is from genome assembly GCA_036564345.1 of Candidatus Dormiibacterota bacterium. Lineage (GTDB taxonomy): Bacteria > Chloroflexota > Dormibacteria > Dormibacterales > Dormibacteraceae > UBA6019. The sequence continues at coordinate 265 of DATCOZ010000254.1, forward strand.
CGGCGATGATGACTTTGGCGATCTCGTAATAGCGCCCGAGGAGGGCGCGGACCTCCTCGGGATCGAGCTCCTCGCCCATGGCGGTAGAGCCGGTCACATCGGCGAAGAGCACGGTCACGATCCGCCGTTCCTCGCTCACGCCTTCAGTTCAGGAGGGGCCCGATCTCGGCCGGCCGGTTGGTGAAGACGGAATCGGGATGGCAGGCGCGCGCCCACATCGTGCTCAGCTGGTCGTCCACCGTCCAGACCCCGACCGCCCCGCCGGCGGCGCGGATCTCCTCCGCCATCTCGGGGTCGAGCGTCGCGTAGTAGGAGGAGAAGAGGTCGGCGCCGGATGCCCGCAGCATCGCCACCGGGTCGATCGGCCGGGAGGCGTCGATGATCCCGAGGTCGAGCTCGGGCGCCACCTCCTTCAAATGGCGGATGCAGCGATGGTGGAAGGAGATCACGCTCACCCGCTCGACCATGTCGTTCTCGCGCAGCACGGCTGCCAGCTTCTCCTCCAGGCCCGGGTAGGGAACCGGGTTCTGCTTGGTCTCGATCACCAGCCCGACCCGGTCGCGGACCAGCTCGAAGAGCTCCTCCAGCAGGGGGATCTTCTGACCCTTGCCCGCATCAAGCTCGCGCAGCTCGGCCAGCGTGTGGGCGCCGACCAATCCGGTTCCGTTGGTGGTCCGCTCGAGCAGGTGATCGTGGATCACCGCCAGCTTGCCGTCGGCCGTCAGGTGCACGTCGCACTCGACGAGGTCGCAGCCGGCGTCGATCGCCGACCGGAAGGAGGCCAGCGTGTTCTCGGGATGCTCGGCCGGGTTGCCACGATGACCGCCCAGCATGATCCGCCCCTCTGCCCTGGCGGCCTCCAAACGCTGCCGCATCGTGTAGGGGCCCTGCATCGAATGGTGAGTCTAAACTCCTGCTCAATGTCCTCCACCGAGCCTCGAACGATCGCCGAGCTGCGCGCGTCCGGCCACCAGCGAGAGACCGTCAAGCAGGAGATGCGCCGCAACCTGCTCGCCCGGGTGCGCGAGCGCCGGCCGATCTTTCCCGGCATCGTCGGATACGAGGAGACGGTAATCCCGCAGGTATCCAACGCCGTAATCTCCGGCCACGACCTGATCTTCCTGGGCGAGCGCGGCCAGGCCAAGAGCCGGCTGATGCGGTCGATGACCGAGCTCCTCGACTCCGAGGTGCCGGTGATGGCCGGCTGCGAGATCAACGACCATCCCTTCGCCCCGATCTGCAAGCGCTGCCGGGACGAGGTCGAGGCCAGTGGCGAGGAGGCGGCGATCGACTGGCTTCCCCGCGACCGGCGCTACGGCGAGAAGCTGGCAACCCCCGACACCTCGATCGCCGACCTGATCGGCGAGGTCGACCCGATCAAGGTCGCCGAGGGCCGCTACCTGGCCGACGAGCTGACCATCCACTACGGCCTGGTGCCACGCACCAACCGAGGCATCTTCGGCATCAACGAGCTGCCCGACCTTGCCGAACGGATCCAGGTCGGCCTGCTCAACATCATGGAAGAGAACGACGTCCAGATCCGCGGCTACCGGCTCCGGCTGCCGCTCGACCTCTTCATCGTGGCCAGCGCCAACCCGGAGGACTACACCTCACGCGGCCGGATCATCACCCCACTCAAGGACCGCTTCGGCTCCCAGGTGCGCACCCACTACCCGCTCTCGGTCCCCGAGGAGATCGAGATCATGGAGGGCGAACGGACGCCGCCGGGTCCCGATGTCGAGGTGCTGGTGCCCGCCTTCATGAAGGAGATCGTC
>DATCOZ010000097.1:0-10908 GCA_036564345.1 Candidatus Dormiibacterota bacterium
AAGAGGGCCTTTCCGGGGCTATAATCACGTCTGGCTCGATGAGCTGTTCCCCTCTCCGCATCCATCTATTGCTATGGCTATTTCTGGAAAAAGACGGTTTGACGACGACGACAAGGTCGTGCGCTACACCACCCCTGAAAATGATTTCGAGGTGGAGGTCACGCGCACCCTTCAGAAGTGGTGCGTCACCGTCTATCAGCTCCCGGCCCGGGACATCCTGGCGCAGGATTTCTTCCCGGAGCGCTGGAAGGCCCTCGCCCGAGCGCAGGACTTCATCCGGCTCCTGAACCAGAGGAACAAGAAAGAAGGGGCCGAAGTCGAGCTCTAGCGGCCCACCTCTGCTTCTGGAGCAGCTAGTCAGTAGAATCGGCGGTCGTGGACTTCGGGCAGCTGATCAGGAAGGAGTGGGGGGCGGTTTCCTTCGTGGTCACCGTCATCGTCGGGCTGATCATCGTGCCCGCGGCCTTCATCTTCCTCAACAAGGGGCCTGCTCCCGTGAATCTGCCCGAGCCGTCGCCCAGCGTGTCGGTCAGCGCCTCGCCGACCGCCTCGCCGTCGCCCGGCGCGTCACCGTCGGCGAGCCCGTCGCCCTCCCCGTCCTCCTCGCCCTCTCCGTCGCCGACCTAAGGCCGGCCCGCTAAAAGCTCCAGAGGACGTCCTGCCCGTTGGGCTGGACGATCTGCTCGAGGCGGACGTGGAGCTCCGCGATCCGCTGCTGCGAAGCCTGGACCCGGATCTCGATCAGCTCCGCCAGTCGCAGCCCGGCCACCGACGCGCAATCCTGGAGGAAGGGGAAGACGACCGGCCGGACGGCGTTCTGGATGTATTCCCGAGCCGCCTCGGCGCCGTTCTCGAGCGGTCCGCCCCGCTCCAGGCTGCGGTCCCGGAATGCCAGCACGACGACCTCGTCGCTGAGCATCACCGGGTCGGTCCAGGAATAGGCCCCGCCGTCGCGCCGGCGGAGCATCCTGAGGTGGCCCATCAGCCGATGCATCGGCTGGGCCGGCCCTTCGATGAGGAGGGGAACGTCCGGCGCGGCGGTGAAGGCTTCCTGGCCCGGGTAGCGGGCCGTGAAGCCGAGGTCACTCACCCCCGAGAAGGGTGCCGGCACTTTGATCGTGATCTCTTCCATGACGCTTATAAGATCGTTAACGCTCGGCGGTCCCAAACCGGACGATAACACCACATTGTTAACATTGTCACTATAAGGAAAGTGTGTAGTGGATCTGAAGGGAATCCGCGTGCTCGACCTCACCCGGCTGCTGCCCGGGGCGTTCTGCACGATGCTCCTCGGCGACCGCGGCGCGGACGTGATCAAGGTGGAGGAGCCGGGCACCGGCGACTACATGCGCTGGCTGCCTCCGCTCGCCGGCAGCCAGGGCGTGGTCTTCAACTCCCTCAACCGCAACAAGCGTGCGATCACCCTTAACCTGAAGGCGGAGGCCGGGCGCGAGCTCTTCAAGGCCCTGGTCGCGATGGCCGACGTGGTGGTGGAGGGAAACCGGCCCGGTGTCATGGAGCGGCTCGGCCTCGGCTGGGAGACGCTTCACGCCCTGCGGCCGGGCCTCGTCCTCTGCTCGATAACCGGCTACGGCCAGGATGGGCCCTTCGCCCAGCGCGCCGGCCACGACCTGAACTACATGGCCACCGCCGGCGCCCTCCTCCTCAACGCTGAGCCCGACGGCAGGCCCCATCCGCTCGCCGTCCAGGTGGCCGACATCGGCGCCGGCGGCGTCGGGGCGGCCGCGGCCATCCTCGCCGCCCTCCTCGGCGTGGCAAGGGGGGCCGAGGGCCGGCACCTCGACGTCTCGATGACCGACGGCGCCCTGACCTGGCTGGCGATGCCGGTGGCGGAAGCGTTCGCGGGCGGTGAGCAGCCGGTCGGCGGCCGTACCCGCCTGACCGGCCGGTTCCCCTGCTACCGCGTATACGAGTGTGCCGACGGTCGTTTCCTCTCGGTCGGCGCCCTGGAGCCGAAGTTCTGGTCGACCCTCGTCGAGGCGCTGGAGCGTCCCGATCTACTGGGCCGCCAGCTCGACCCGAGCCCGGAGGCCCACGCCGAGGTCGAGGCGGTCTTCCTCACCCGCGGCCGGGATGACTGGGCGGCACGCCTCGACGGCCTCGACGTCTGCGTCGAGCCCGTGCTCGAGCTGGCGGAGCTGGAGAGCCACCCCCAGGTCGTGGCGCGCGGCCTCATCCGGCACGAGGCCGGCGGCACCGAGGTGGCGCCCGCCGTCCCGCTCGACGCCGGCTGGCGCAGGCTCGACCCGCCCGGCCTGGGGCAGCACAACAGCGAGGTGCTGGGCGAGGTCGGGGTCGACGCCGGCAGGCTGGCCGAGCTGGCCGCGGCCGGGGTGGTCTGAGACGGCGGAGCCGATCTTCCACATCACCACCCGCGAGCAGTGGAACCACGCTGCGCTCGCCGGCAAGTACCAGGCCGACTCGCTCATCATCGAGGGCTTCATCCACTGCTCCACGGCCGCCCAGCTGGAGTCGAGCGGCCGCCGCCACTTCGCGGGCCAGACCGGTCTGGTCGTGCTCGAGATCGATCCCGAAAGGCTGCGCTGGGAGCTACGTTGGGAAGCCTCCCAGGGAGAAACGTTCCCGCACCTCTACGGGCCGCTCGACCTCGATGCCGTGATCTCGGTCCAGACCTTCTCGGTCTGAGCCCGGGTCTCGCCGCGGGTCCCACTGTTGTCGATCACGTAGGTCGCCCGGGCCAGCTTCTCGTCGATCGGCAGCTGGTTCGCGATCCGCGCCCGCGCATCGGCTTCGGGCATCCCCCGTTCGACCAGGCGCTCCAACTGGAGTCGCTCCGGCACGTGGACCAGGATGGTCGACCGGAACATCGGCTCGTAGCCGCCCTCGAAGAGGAGCGGAATGTCCTGCACGGCGATCTCGGCGCCGCCCGCGGCGGCCTCGGCCAGCCGGGCAGCCGTCCACTCCCGGACCAGCGGGTGGACGATGGCGTTCAGCCGCTGGAGCGCCTCTTTGTCGTTGAAGACGATCTCCGCCAGGCGCTGCCGATCGAGCCGGCCGCCGCGAACGACTTCGGGGCCGAATTCGGCAACCACCACGGCATAGCCGGCAGTCCCCGGCTCGACGACCGCCCGAGCCCCCTCGTCGGCGTCGATGACGCGGGCGCCGAGCTCCCGCAAAAAACCGCTGACTGTGCTCTTGCCGGACCCGATCCCGCCGGTCAGGCCGATCAGGTCCATCGAGAAATCAATACGATTCTTAGCTGATGCAGGACGAGAAGTTTGATGCGATCGTCGTCGGGGCGGGCCCAGCGGGAATCTCCGCCGCCATCACCATGGCCAAAGCCGGCCTCCAGGTAGTCGTCCTCGAGAAGGGCGAGAAGCCGGGCGCCAAGAACGTGATGGGCGGCATCCTCTACCGCCAGAACCTGGAAGAGGTCGTCGGCGACGCCTGGCGCGAGGCGCCGGTCGAGCGGCCGATGATCGAGGAGCAGCGCTGGTTCATGACCAAGGACGCGGCGCTCCGGCTCCTCGGCCACAAGAACTTCCGCCACCGCGAGCACCCCAACTCCTTCAGCGTGCTCCGCGCCCGCTTCGATCCCTGGTACGCGTCGAAGGCGGAAGAGGTGGGGGCGTTCGTCATCAACGAGACGGTTGTCGAGAGCCTCATCGTTCGCGAGGGCAAGGTGGTCGGGGTGACCACAGGCCGCGAGGGCGATCTCTTCGCCGACGTGGTGATCGTCTGCGAGGGCATCGGCCTCGGCATGCGGCTGCTCGAGCGCGCCGGGCTCAAGAAGCCGATCCGGGCCAACCAGGCGGCGATCGCCGTCAAGGAGGTGATGGCGCTCGACCCGGAGAAGATCGAGGAGCGTTTCAACTGCGAGCCGGGCGAGGGCTGTGCCGTCGAGTGCTTCGGCGACTCGACCTTCGGCAAGGCAGGCTTCATGTTCATCTACACCAACAAGGACACGCTCTCGGTGGGCGGCGGCGTGCTCGTCAGCGACTACAGCGGCGGCGTCGTCACGGCCAAGGACGTGGGCCGGGTCGACCACGGCCTCCTCACCCCCAACGAGCTGCTCGAGCACTTCAAGAGCCATCCCGCCATCAAGCCCCTGCTGAAGGGGGCGGAGACGGTCGAATACCTCGCCAAGATGATCCCGGAGGCCGGTTACAAGGCGATGCCAAGGTTGTACGGGAACGGCTACCTGGTCTGTGGGGACGCTGCCATGATGGCAAACCCCGTTCACCGGGAGGGCTCCAACCTGGCGATGGCAAGCGGGCGGATGGCAGGCGAGACGGTCATCCAGGCGAAGGAGCTGGGCGACTTCTCGGAGCGCACGCTGGTCCGCTACAAGGGCCGGATCGACAACTCCTGGATCGCCAAGGACATGAAGAAGTACAACGGGGCGGTGCCGCTGCTGGAGGAGAACCCGAAGATGCTCGGCAAGTATCCCGAGCTGCTCGACCGAGCCCTCGACGAGTTCTTCCGCGTCGACGGCGCCTCGAAGTGGGAGAAGCAGAACAAGATCCTCGGCATGTTCGCCAAGGAAGGCGGCCCAAGGATGCTCTGGGACACGGTAAAAGCTGCCTGGACGATGAAGTAGTCGACTTCACGACTGGCCGCTTGGATCCTAAAAATGGGGAGGGCAATTCCCTCTGATCAGCGGCTTGTGACGCTCACCTGCACCGAGTGGTAGCCGCTCGAGCCGTCCGGGTAGCTCGGGCTCGGGTTAGCCTTCTGGAGGGCACCCTGTCCGTCGCGCGCCCGTACAAGCAGCCGGTACTGTCCCGCGGCGGCCGCCGTCCAGGTGGCGGTCCAGGTGACCCAGGTCAGGTTTGACAACGGTTTCTTCACGACGGCGGGGAGCCACGAGCGACCGCCGTCGGCGCTGATCTCGACCGAGGCGATGCCCCGCTTACCGGCGAAGGCGACGCCCGAGACGTCGATCTGCCCGGCCTTGATCAGCGATCCCTCGGGCGGCGAGTCGATCCGTGCCATCGTCTGCACCGCGGCATCCGGGTTCCAGCCCTGGTTTTCCCAGTAGCCGTTGCGGGATCCGGTCGCAAGCTCGATGTCCTCGACCCACTTCGGGCCCTTCATGCCGTAGTGGCCGGGCACCAGGATGCGCGCCGGGAAGCCGTGCAGGTCCGCCAGCGGCGCCCCGTCGAGCGTCAGTGCGAGGAGGATCTCGGGCGACTGCCGGATCAGGCTGAGGGGGAGGCTCTCGGTGTAGCCGTCGCGGGAGCGGAAGGCGACCAGGGTGGCGGCCGCCTGGACGCCCGATTTGTCGAGCAGCGTGCCGAGTGGGATGCCACCGAAAAGGCCGGTGCTGATCTGGTAGCCGCCGACGTTGTTGCTGATGCACTCCAGCGTCACGTACTCGGTGACCGCCGGCATCTGGCGCAGATCGTCGAGCTTAAACCGCTGTGGCTGGTCCACCAGGCCGTGGACGTTGAGCTCCCAGCCGGTGGGATCGACGACCGGGTCGGTGAAGTTCTTGGAGACGACGTAGAAATCCCCGACGGGTGTCAGCTCGGCGGTCGGCCCGGTCGACGGCGCCGCGAAGATCGCCGTGTACCAGCGGGGCACGAGCTGGAAGCCGAGCACCAGCAGTGAGCCGCCCGCGAGCGCGAGCGGAGCCGCCCGGAGCAGCTGCCGGCGCCCGGGGTCGGCGGTTGCGGGCGCGGCAACCAGCCAGCTGTCGTAGGCGCCCTCCAGGATCACGGCGTAGACGACGAAGAGAACCGCCCAGAGAAGGGGCGCGGTATAGCTTTCGAGGAGTCCGAACCAGCCGTCGCCGCTTGCCGGCAGCAGCACCCCGGTGACGACGAGCCAGCCGGCGGCGGCGACGACCATGGCCAGGTGGGGGATGCTTCGGCGGAGTCGCAGGTATCCATACACCCCACCCAGCAGAGCGAGGCCGGCGGTCATGCCGACGATCAGGCTCGCCTCCTCGACCACCTTGCCGGCGTGCTGCAGGTTGTCGATCAGGAAGCCGAAAACGGCCCCCGGCATGAGGTCGAGGATCGGCTGCTGGAGCAGCTGTGGCAGCGGTCGAAGGCCGGCCAGCGGGCCCAACAGGTACATCAGCGCGACCAGCACGCCGCCCGCGATCGCGCCCGCGACGAGACCGCGCCGGGTCTCAGGACTTCTCATCCGGCGATCCTAGTGTCCGGCTGCCAAGGTTCGTTACAGGGCGCCATCCGGCTCATGACTGTTCAGTACCCCGTTGGGGAACGGGGTCTGAACTAGGCTGCGTTCCTTAACAGGACGTAGCAGGAATGTTTCAGCGCGCTTTTAGGCTCAATTCCCGATATGGAGCAAGTCGTCCTCCGGGTTCTCAGGGCAGAGGTGCGCCGGCGGAAGTGCCCGGGCTGTGCCAACTCGCTGCGCCGCGCCGATATCGAGGCGAGCTTTCGAAACGACAAGAGCATCCAGCTCCACTTTCGCTGCCGGTTCTGCTCATTCGAGGGCGGAGGCCAGTTCGAGCTGACCGCCGAGATGTGCCGCGAGGCGGCCGAGATCGCGACCGCCGAGGGCGAGGAGCTGCTCCTCCCCGAGCCGGTCTCGGTGCCCGAGCTCGACACGATCACGGGCGATGACCTGATCGCCGTCCACGAGCTGCTCAACGGCTGGAGCGGCGACTTCAGCCAGCTTTTGGAGAAGAGCTCACTCCCGAGCGCCTGACCTCCTCCGGCTAGTGTTAAATCGGCACTTAATGCCGTTACCTCCCTTTACCGCCGACGACATCTACCGCTTCACGTGGATCGACCACGTCCGGCTCGACTCGGCCGGGGAGCGGGTCGCCTACGTGGTCCGCCGGGCCGACCGTGATGCGGTCGACTACCGGAGCCAGGTCTACATCCGGGGTCTCGCCGCCGGCGCCCCGGTCGTCCAGGCGACCGCCGGGCAGAAGGACGACTCGCCGGAGTGGGCGCCCGACGGCCGCCGGCTCGCCTACGTCGCCAAGAAGGGAAGCGCCCGCCAGGTTTTCCTGCTCGACCCGGACGCCGGCGACGCGCGGCAGCTGACCTCTCTCCAGTTCGGTGCCGGCGAGCCGAAGTGGTCGCCCGACGGGCGCCGGATCGCCTTCAAGGGCTCGGTGATCGGACACCCCGAGGGTATCGTCGCCGACCCGCGACCGCCTGAGGGAGGGCCCGACGCGCCGCCCCGTGCGCCGATCGCCCGGGTGGCCCAGGGCCTCGACTACAAGTTCGACGGTCGCGGCTATCTCGACGGCCGGCGGGGCCACCTCTTCGTCATCTCCGCGGACGGTGGAGAGCCGCTCCAGCTGACCTCGGGCCGCTGGGACGTCGGCGGCTTCGACTGGTCGCCCGACGGCAAGAGCCTCGTGCTCGCCGGCAACGCCGAGCCGGACAACGACCTCATGGAGACCAACTTCGTCTATGTCGTGCCGGCGGCGGGCGGTGCCCTTCGCCAGGTTGCCGGCGGCCTCGAGATCGTGGTGCCCCGCTGGTCGCCGAAGGGCGACCTGATCGCCTTCGCCGGCACCGACGTGGTGGCCGGCAGCTATACGAGGCTCTGGCTCGTCTCAGCCTCCGGTGACGACCAGCGATGCATCACGGCCGGGGATGACATCTGCGTTGGCGACCACTGCATCTCCGACATGCGCGGCGGCCACGGGTTCGAGATCAACTGGAGCGCGGACGGCACCCGGGTCATCTTCCCGGTCGCCCTTGCGGGCCGAACCGAGCTCTGGTCCTGCGGCGTGACCGGCACGGAACTTCGGCCCGAGATCGAGGGCAACCGGCAGGTCGTCGACTGGAGCCGTGGCGGCGGCGCGATCGCCTTCTGTGCTTCCGACCCGACGACACCCGGAGACCTCTTCGTCGATGACGCGGAAGGCGAGCGCCGCCTCACCACGAGCAACCCCTTCATCGCCGGTCGCAGCCTGGCGATGCCCGAGCGCTGGGAGTTCACCGCCGCCGACGGGCTGAAGCTGGAGGGCTGGCTGCTGAAGCCGGAGGGCTTCGACCCCGGTCGCCGATGGCCGCTGGTGATGGAGATCCACGGCGGCCCGCACGGCGAGTACTCCTGGTCCTTCTTCCACGAGTTCCAGGTCCTGGCGAGCCTGGGCTACCTCGTCTTCTACGTCAACCCGCGCGGCTCCTGCGGTTACGGCGAGGCCTTTCAGCGCGCTTGCGTCATGGATTGGGGCGGCAAGGACTACGAGGACCTGATGACATCCCTCGACCAGCTCATCGAGCGGACCGGCTACGTCGACACCGATCGGATGGGTATCGGCGGCGGCTCCTTCGGCGGGTTCATGACGAACTGGATTGTGGGCCACACGGATCGCTTCAAGGCAGCGGTTTCGATGCGCTCGATCGCCGACTTCGTGAGCGACTACCGAGCCTGCGACATCGCCCTCTGGAACGACCAGGAGATGGGCGTTCTGAACTGGTCGGATCCCCGCTCGATGTGGGAACGCTCGCCGATCCGCTACGTCGAGAGCATCCGCACGCCCCTGCTCCTCACCCACGGCGAGATGGACCTCCGCTGCCCGATCCACCAGGCGGAAGAGCTGTTCGGTGCGCTGCGCGTGCTCCGCCGGGAGGTGGAGCTGGTGCGCTTCCCCGAGGAGACCCACGACCTCTCCCGCTCTGGGCGCCCGGACCGCCGGGTCGAGCGCCTGAACCGGATCGCCGGTTGGTTCCACAAGCACATCCCGCTCGGAGCCCGCGAAACGGCGTCGGCGGTCACGACCGCGGGCGACTGAAGCTGACGCGGCGCGCGAGCCGAGTCCGAATCAGCGCGAAGTCACAAAGAGCACCAGGACGCACGGAGAAACGTTTTGGAACCGGACGGCTGTCGAACGCCGGGTGGGCTTCCACGTCAACTTCAATACCGACCGACTCACGAACAGGCACCAGAGAAGTGTGAACGCCTCACTCCTCTCGGATTCCTTTGTGCTCCTCGACAGCGGTTCTCGCTAGCCCGAGGCCGGCACCCCGATCTGCCGCTTGAGCTCCTTCTTCAGGATCTTGCCCGTCGGGCCCTTCGGCAGCGAGTCCAGGAAGCGGATCGTGCGCGGGTACTTGTAGGCCGCGACCCGCTCCTTGGTGAAGGCGATCAGGTCTTCCTCGGTCACCGCCTGTCCCGGCTTCAGCGACACGACCGCGGAGACCTCCTCGCCCATCCGCTCGTCGGGAACGCCGATGACGGCGGCCTCCTGGACCGCCGGGTGCGCATAGAGGACCTCCTCGACCTCCCTCGGGTAGACGTTGAAGCCGCCCCGGATGATCAGCTCCTTCTTGCGGTCGACGATGAAGAAGAAGCCGTCCTCGTCCTGGTAGCCCATGTCGCCGCTGTGGAACCAGCCGCCCTTGAACGCCTCGGCGGTGGCTTCCGGCTTCTTGTAGTAGCCCTTCATCACGTTGTGGCCGCGGATCACGATCTCGCCCACGTTGTCCTTGCCGGGCGGGAGGGACTTGTCGTCCTCGCTGAAGATCTTCATGTCGACGCCCCAGATCCGCTTCCCGATGGAGCCGAAGCGGCGCTCCTCGAGGCTCTGGTTGAAGGATGCCGTGGGCGACGTCTCGGAGAGCCCGTAGCCCTCCAGGATGGTGAGCCCGAAGCGCTTCTCGAAGGTCGTCATCACTTCCGCCGGCATGGACGCGCCGCCGGAGACGGCGACCCGCAGCGAGGAGAGGTCGTAGCTGGCGACCTGGGGATCGTGGAGGAGGGCGAAGAACATCGTCGGCACACCGCTGAAGACGGTCACCCTGTCGCGCTGGATCGCCTCGCAGACGGCGGCGACCTCGAATCGGGGCACAAGCGAGATCATCCCGGCGTAGCGCATCGACACGTTCATCACGCTCGACTGCCCGAAGGAGTGGAAGAGCGGCAGGACGGCCAGGCCGACGTCGTCATCCCGGAAGCCGAACAGGCCGCCCGATGTGGTGCAGTTCATGTAGAGGTTGAAATGCGTCAGCTCGGCGCCCTTCGGCTTGCCGGTCGTACCCGAGGTGTAGAGGATCACCGCGGTGTCGTCCGGGCTCGTCGGCGCCATGTCGAAGCGGGAGTCGCCCCCCATCAGCTCGGTGAAGGAGCGGGAGCCCTCGGGTACGGCGTCGGAGCCCGGCTTGTTGACCACGAAGACCGTCACCCCGCTCGGCGTGCCCTTCAGGGCCTCGGCCGCGAAGTCCTCCCAGGCGATCAGGAACTTCGCCTCCGAGTCGCTCAGGTAAAAGTTCACCTCGGGCGCCTTGAGGAGGACGTTCATGGGGACGACGATCCCGCCCGCCTTGAGGACGCCGTAGTAGGAGATGACGAACTGGGGGACGTTGGGCAGCATGATGCCGACCCTCTCGCCCTGCTTCAGGCCCTGCTGCTGGAGCGAGGAGGCGACCTGGTTGGAGAGCGCGTCGACCTGTCCGTAGGAGAGCCGGAAGGGGTGGAGAACGACCGCCTCCTTGTCCGGATGAGCAAACGCGGATTCGGCGAGGATGACGGCGAGATTCAGGCTCATGCAACGAATCGTATTACCGCCACCCCGAACTAGCCGGTCCCGACCACTGTGGCTCCAAACTTGGTATTGCGTCCCAGGGCTGGGCGCAATATATTGTGTGCGTGAGCTCGCACGACCGTAGGGTCGGCATGCCGCCGCGAAACAGCTCCCAGCCCGCCGACCTCCGGCGCTGTTCGATCCGCTCGCGCCGAGCCGCCGGTGCTTTCGGGCGAGGGACCGACGCCGAGCCGGCGGTCCGCAGGGGACGACCCGTCCAGATCGTTCGGTAGCAGGTTCCGCCCCGGTCTCGGGTCGGTCGGTGCCCTGCTACCTTTGGTGGGCACGGGAGGAACCAAAATGGCAAAGATCAAGGCATTCAGTCCTGAGTTCGCGTCCGCTCTCAAAGATGAGATCAACAAGTCCTCGGCCTACAAGCAGGCCGGCAAGGGCTGGAAGTG
>DATCOZ010000272.1:0-2198 GCA_036564345.1 Candidatus Dormiibacterota bacterium
CAAGTCGGCCGTGAGCGGCATGGTAATTATGGGAGGCCCGTGATTAAGAGCCGCCAGGCCTCAAGCCCGGACTTATCGATCACCGGCCAGCTCCCCGAGGGAACAATTCTCCACAACACGATCGTTTTCTGCTCACAACAGGAGTCCGCGAAGTTGTGCGGTGCAACTTGGGGCTGAGGCAGATGACAGCGCGATGACCGCCACGGGTGACAGTCACGCGGTGTAGGAGGGCAAAACTCCATCCGGCTCGATCGGCGACCCTCCGGCGATGCTTGAACTGTTCGCGCAAATCGAGTGTCGATTGGGTGCGCCTGGCGGCGCGCATCTTAGCGAGCTGCTGGTGCCGCGGCGGCTTGGTCGTCACGAAGATGGCCGAGTTGCTGCGAAGGAGGCTCGACCCAAACCGCGGGTTGGCAGCCCACCGCCGGCGACGATCGCAGCACTCCGCTATAACCGCCAGCCATGGCAGCAGCGACTGGCTTCGACGCGCCAGGGCTACACCTTCTGCCATGCCGCCCGCCCTGGGAATGGGCCTGGATCGATCTGGAAGAGGCGATGCTGGCCCGTCCCGTCCGCGTTCATGACCCACAACTCCACCCTCCCACTTCGTCCCGTGCTGAAAAGGATCTTCCGGCCGTCAGGCGACCACGAGGGGTCATCGCTGTTGCGGTGCGAAGGATCGTCGGTGAGCTGCATGCTCCCTGAGCCATCGGCGTTGATCACCCACACTTGCCCGTAGCGCTGCTCGATCCCCGACCAGAAGGCGATCCGGTCGTCCACCGGTGACCAGGCCGGCGCGTTCGCGTCGTCCGCCGTCTCGAGCACCGTACGCGTGCCATCGGACTCAATCCGGACATTCACGCGACCCGGCGAGGTGACGATGCGCTCGTTGCTCCCGTCGGCGTTGACGATCCCTATCGTCGGGCGGGGACTGGTGGGTGACTGCGGGTCCTGAATGAGGATGAACGCCAGGCGCGCCCCGTCGTGCGACCAGGACGGGCCAGCCTTAACGGTGGAGCTACGCGTCACCTGGTGGAGCCCACTTCCGTCGACCCGCATCACCCAGATCTGACCGGCCCTGGAAAACGCGATCGACTCGCCGTCGTGCGACCAGTCGGGAGCTTCTCCCGCGGCCAGCACCATCTGGCGCGAGCCGTCCGCGTCCATGATGGCCACGGAGGCGCCCATCGCGCGATCCGTGATGAAGGTGAGCCTCGTGCCGTCGGGCGACCAGGCAGGACGCCCGTTGTCTCCCTCAAACGTCAGCTGCCGCTGTTCTGAGCCATCGGGATTCGCGGTGAAGATCTGGAGTCTGCCGGCCGAGTCTCGGAGTGTGAAGGCGATAAGGCCTTCCCCGGTCTTCTTCGGAGTGATACCGCCAGTCGGACCTGGTACGCCCGGGTGCCCGATCGGTCCGGAGAGCAGCCAGGAGGCAAAGCCGGCGACTGTCACCAGCAGCGCGATCAGCTGCCTGAGGTCGGAAAGCCGCATCTCAGCCGCGGGTCAGCCGCGGGCTAAGGGCCCGGTCAGCCGCCAGGGCTGCTCGCCGCGCTTCCAGAGGCGAATGGCCAGGTAGATCGCAGCCACCAGGTTGAGCAGGCCAAGGGCGCCGATGAAGAGCGGCGCCGGCCCGCCCAACCGCTGCACCAGCGGGCCCAGGAGCGGGCCGATCAGGGGTGCGAAGAGCGGGAAGCCCAGACTGAACGGCACCGCTCCCAAGACCGTCGCCACCACCTTGTCGCGCGTCCGCCAGAAGCGTGAGAGCCAGACCAGGATAGCGCCCGCCGGCCAGGCCAGGATCAAGAGCAGGATGGCGGCCACTTCGATCCAGCCCCAGGCCAGGGTGGGATCGGCGGGCTGCTGCACAGGCAGCGGCTCGGCGCGGCCGTCCATGGCCGCTCGGGCCAATTCGGCGGGTTCGCCCAAGCGGTCGAGAGTGTTAAGGAGGTCGGCGTCGGTCTCCTGCTCGAGGCGGGCACGAGCCTCGGTGATGTGCGCGCGCACGTCGGCGAGCAGCTCGCGGCGGCGGTCGCCGGGCAGCACAGTCAGCTCGGCTTCCAGGCGGGCCAGGTAGCCCTCGACGATATCGATGGCGTGGGGAGCGGTCATCGTGCACCTCCCTTGAGAAGGCCGTCCACGGCCGAGCGCAGGGTTGCCCATTCCTTGCGGAAGTCCACCAGAGCGCGCTCGCCGGCAGG
>DATCOZ010000282.1:0-9122 GCA_036564345.1 Candidatus Dormiibacterota bacterium
CCGCGCGCCTTCTCACCGCCACCACCGCGCCGCCCCCGCCCGCCCCGGCTCGGCCCACCCCGACGCCGATGCCGGCCGGCCAATTGAGCGAGCTCTTCTCCACCGTCGCCTACCCGCAGCCCTTCCGCCGCTACCAGGTCCTCGCCCTCGACGCCTTCGAAAAGGCCCGGGCGGAAGGCCGGCGCCGGGCTTATATCGTGATGCCGCCGGGTTCCGGGAAGACCCTCCTCGGCCTCGAGATCGCCCGCCGGCTGGGGAACCGCACGCTCTGCCTCGGGCCCAACACGGCGATCCAGACGCAGTGGGTCGAGCAGTGGCGCGCATACCAGCCGGCAGCCGTCAGCGCGGGCATCGATCCCGACCTCGAGAGCCAGGTCACCGCGCTCACCTACCAGGCGATCTGCGACATCGACGCCCACAACCCCGACCTCGAGGAGCAGGTTGCCGCGCTCCAGGCGAGCGACAGCGGGGACCGCTACGTGTCAGCCAACCTGCGCCGTCACCTTCGCCTGGTCGCGCTCCAGGGCGGCGGCCACGACGACCTCCTCACGCTCCTTCACCCGAACGGGCGGCGGCTCTTGCAGCGGATCCACGAAGGCGGGCAGTGGACTCTGATCCTCGACGAGTGCCACCACCTGCTCGAGATGTGGGGCTACCTCCTCAAGGCCATCGTCAACGAGCTGGGCGACTCGGTCTTCGTCGTCGCGCTGACCGCGACGCCGCCCTCCGAGCTCGACGACAAGCAGGCCGCGCTCTACCGGGAGCTGTTCGGACAGGCCGACTTCGAGGTCGCGACGCCGGCCGTCGTCAAGGAGGGCAACCTCGCCCCTTACCAGGAGCTCGCCTACCTGACGACGCCGCTCGACCATGAGGCGGACTACATCGAGAGCGAGCGGGTCCGCTTCGAGGAGCTGGTCACAGCCCTGCTCGACCCGGCACTGGGGACCGTCTCCTTTCTCGACTGGTTCCGCACCCGCTTCCTGGAACGGCGGACCAAGGAGGGGGTCGAGGTCGGCTGGGACGACTTCGAGGCGGCCCAGCCGCGGCTGGCCCAGGCGGCCCTCCGCCACTGCTTCGCCACGGCGACCCCGCCGCCGCCCGGCGCACGGGTCCGGGAGGGCGATCGTGAGCCGCCCAGCGCCGACGACTGGGTCTACCTGATCGACGACTACTGCGTCGGCCACCTCCGGGCCAGCGAGGCACCCGCCGACCTCGCCGCCTGGGAGATGATCCGGGCCGCCCTGCCCGGGCTCGGTTTCACGCTCGGCTACCACGGCATCCGCTCCTCCGTGTCGCCGGTCGATCGCGTCCTCCTCCTCTCGGCGGGAAAGGCGGTGGCCGCGGCGGAGATCCTGGCGGCGGAGGATCGGGCGCTCGGCTCCCGGCTCCGGGCGCTCGTCCTCTGCGACTTCGAGAAGGCGGGCGGCGAGTGGCCGGCCGGCCTCCGCGGGGTGCTCGACCCGCAGGCCGGCAGCGCGGGGCTGATCCTGAGGACGCTTCTCTCCGACCCGGCCGCGAGGGAGCTGAACCCGATCCTGGTGACCGGCCAGTCGGTCGCCTGCTCGCGGAGCACCGCCACCGACCTCGCCGCCTATCTCGAGGACGGCTTCGCCCTCCAACCGCTCGACGCCGGGGACGTGGTCGAGCTGCGGCCCGCCGAGGGCAGCTGGGAGCCGCGCCGCTACCTTCCCGGGGTGACCCGCTACTTCGAGGACGGGCGCAGCCGCTGCCTGGTCGGCACCCGCGGCCTGCTCGGCGAAGGCTGGGACGCCCGCGCGGTCAACGTCCTGGTCGACCTGACCGGTGTCACCACGACGACCTCTGTCCACCAGATGCGCGGCCGCTCGCTCCGGCTCGATCCCGAGCTTCCCCGCAAGGTGTCCGACAACTGGGACGTCGTCTGCCTCGCGCTCGACCACCCGATGGGCCTCACCGACTACTCGCGCTTCGTGCGCAAGCACCGCAACTACTTCGGCCTGACCGAGACCGGCGAGATCGAGTCCGGTGTCTCCCACGTCGACGCCCGCCTCTCGCCCTTCGGCCCGCCACCCGGCGGCCAGATCGCGGCGCTCAACAGGCACCAGCTCGCCCAGGTCGGGGCGCGCCCCGAGGTGTACTCCCGCTGGGGGGTGGGCCAGCCCTACGAGAACCTGGCGACCCAGACCGTGCGCGTCCACTTCGGCCGGTCGCCGGGGCTGACCCAGGGCGCCCTCAGGTCGACCGCGGCGGGCGTCAAGCCGCCCCCGTCGTTCATGCCCTGGCTCGCCGGGACGCTCCTGGCGGGCAGCGCCGTCTTCGTGCTCGGCGTCGCCACCGGCTTCGACGTGCTGGGAGGGGGTCTCGGGCTGCTCGTCCTCGCGCTGGGGCTCGGCTGGACCGGACGCAGCGTCCGCACCTACCTGGCGCAGGTCGGCCCGGCGGGGACGCTGGAGAACCTGGCGGCCTCGGTCGCCGATGGCCTGGCGGCCGCGGGCCTCGTCAGCAGAGGCATCTCGGCGGCGGCGGTCCGCGTCGTCGTCCAGCCGGACGGCTACTACCGCTGCTACCTCGCGGGCGCCACGCTCGAGGATTCGAACGTCTTCGCGACCGCCCTCGACGAGCTGCTCAGCCCGCTCCGCCAGCCGCGCTACCTGATCCCCCGCTACATCGCCCAGGCGCCGACCTCGACCCTCGCGGCGCTGGCGCTCCTGATCCGGCAGTCGATGCGGCCCGGGCGCGGCGCGGCGGTCGTCTACCACGCCGTGCCCGCCGCGCTCGCCGCCAACCGGGAGCGGGCCGGCCTCTTCGCGGAAGCCTGGAACCGCCACGTCAGCGCCGGCCAGCCGCTCTTCGAGAGCGACCCACGGGCCGAGGCGATCATCGAGCTGCAGCGCGGCGAGGACCCCTTCGACGTCCTCACCCAGATGCGGACCTTGTGGGAATGAAGCATCAACCCCTTCCCAACCAATTAGTCGGTTTTCCCCCTCCCCGCTGGCGGTGAGGGCAGGGTGGGGCCAGCGGCAGGCCCAAATGCAGCCGGACGGTGGACCCGAGGCTGCTGTATCGCCCCACCCCGCCCTCCCCATGGATGGGGAGGGAGACTAGGTAAAAGGGCCGTACCCCTCGCGGCACGGCCCTCTCGCTGGTCGCTTGATGCCTAGGCGACGGCCTCGGCGGCCACCCTGGCGTCTGCCACGAAGGCGGCCTCGACAGCGATCTTGATCTCGTCGCTGACCAGGAAGCCACCCGTCTCGAGGGCCATGTTCCAAGTCAGATTCCAGTCCTTGCGGTTGAGGGTGCCGGTCGCGCTGACAGCGATCCGCTCCTTGCCGAAGGCGTCCTTGGCGATCCTGCCCTCGACCTTGACGTCGAGCTCGATCGGCTTGGTCACATCGCGGATGGTCAGGTCGCCGGTAACCGCGTATCGGTCGTCACCCTTGGCCTTGATGCCGGTGGGGCGGAATGTGAGCACGGGATACTCGGCCGCGTTGAAGAAGTCGGCCGAGCGCAGGTGCTCGTCGCGCTTGTCGTTGCTGGAATCGATCGAGGCGACCTGGAGCGTGAACTCTCCCTTCGCATTGGCGTAGTCGTCACCGTCGACCTCGACGTACCCGTCGTACTCATTGAAGCGGCCGCGGACGGTGGTGAAGACCATGTGCTTGGCGGTGAAGCCCAGGTCGGTGTGGTTGGGATCGAGCTCGTATCGGTTCATGTGTTTCTTTGCCTCCGGATTGGTTTCTTTGCTGTCTCCGGCCTTCGGACCGGGAGTCGACAGCTAAATACTTGATTGCGGAAGCAAATATTTCAGGCCCGCTTGGGCGGTGTGGCGGAGAATTGCCAGGATGGAACTGGCTGTCAGCATCGGAATCAGCCCGCGGCAGCCACTGCGATCCTTTGGCGAGCAGGCGGCCGAGCTGGAGGCGGCCGGCGTCGGACGGCTCTGGCTGATCGACTCCCAGCTGGCCATGAAGGACGTCTACGCCGGCCTCGCCGTGGCCGCTCTGCACACCGATCGGATGCTCCTCGGGACGGGGGTCACCAACCCGCTCACCCGGCACCCCACCGTCACGGCATCGTCCATCGCCGCGATCTCCGAGCTGTCCGGCGGGCGGGCGATGCTGGGCGTCGGTGCCGGCGACAGCGCCGTCTATGGGATCGGCGCCCGCCCGGTCCGGATGGCGCCGATGGAGGAGGCGCTCGGCTTCTGGCGGGCGGTCCTCAACGGCGCTGAGGGCGAATGGGAGGGACGGTCCTACCGGCTGCCGCACCTGGCCGCCCCGGTCAAGCTCTACCTCGCCGTGAGCCAACCCCGGATGTGCGCGCTCGCCGGGCGGCTGGCGAATGGCGCCATCGTGATGGGCCCCTCCACCCCCGAGTTCGTGCGCCGGCAGGTGGGCTGGATCGCCGACGGCATCAGGGAGGCAGGCCGGGAACGCGGCGACGTCGACGTCTGCCTGATGACGACGATCGCGGAGAACCTCGAGGACGTGCGCAGCTGGGCCAGCACGGAAGCCCGGCTGATCGCCGACTTCGCAGAGCTGCCGGCCGGCCTCGAGCCCTATGCGGAGGAGATCCGCCGGGCGAAGCAGGACTACGACTTCAGCGAGCACCTCTCGGTCCATGCCGGCCACCAGGGCACGGTCAGCGATGGGCTCGCCCGGGCCCTCGCCGTCGCCGGCAGCGCCGAGGAATGCACCGACCGGCTCCGCGAGCTGCTCGACTGCGGCGCCGACGGGTTCATCTTCCCGCTGCCCGGCGGCGGCCGGCTGGACCGGCTTGGTTTCCTTCGCGACCAGGTGCTGGCCGGCCTGTGAGCCCGCGTCGGAGGTGAAGGCGGCGCCCTTCGCCTACCACCGGCCCGGGTCGCTGGCCGAGGCGCTCGACCTGCTGGCCGAGCACGGCGGGGAAGCCAAGCCCCTCGCCGGCGGGCAGAGCCTGGTCCCGCTGATGGCGATGCGGCTGGCCCAGCCGGCAGTCATCGTCGACCTCGCCGAGGTTCCCGAGCTTCGGGTGCGCGCGGGCTCGACGGTCGGCGCGATGGTCACCAACGCGGCGCTCGAGCGCGATACCGCCGGCCTGCCCCCGGTCGTCGGTGCCGCCCTGCCTCACGTCGGGCACTTCCAGATCCGGAATCGGGGGACCGTCGGCGGTTCGCTCGCCCACCTCGACCCGGCCGCCGAGTGGCCGGCGCTCGCGCTCCTCCTCGATGCTCGCCTGACGCTGCGCAGCCGCGACCGCGGGGAGCGGACCCTGTCCGCCGCGGACTTCATGGTCGGCCCTCTCACCACCGCCCTCGAACCCGACGAGCTGCTCACTTCGGTGACCTTCCCGGATTGGCCCGCGGACGGCCGCTGGGGGTTCGCCGAGGTCGCCCGGAGGCCCGGCGACTTCGCGCTCGCCGGTGCCTCCTGCACCGTTCTCGAGGGCCGCCGGCGGGTCGTCGTCTTCGCGACCGGAGCGCTGCCCCAGCTCCTCGAGGAGGGCGTACCGATCGCCGCGACCGGCGACCTTCACGCCGGCGCCGCCTATCGTTCCGCGGTTGCCCGCAGGCTCGTCGAGCAGGTGCTCGCGGAGGCGGGCGAGCGCGCTTGATCACCGTCAACGGCAGTCCCCGGGCGGTCGACGTCGACCCCCGTGTCACGCTTGCCGACTTCCTCCGCGACCGGCTCCGGCTAACAGGAACCCACCTCGGCTGTGAGCACGGGGTCTGCGGCGCCTGCACTGTCCTCCTCGACGGCGAGGCCGTCCGCTCCTGTCTCATCTTCGCCGTCCAGGCCGATGGCCACGGGGTGCTGACGGTGGAGGGTATGGCGAGCGGCGGCGCACCCAGCCGGCTGCAGCGGGCGTTCGAGCGCCGGCGGGCCTTCCAGTGCGGGTTCTGCACGCCCGGCTTCCTGGCCACCGGGCAGGCGCTGCTCGCCTCCGGCCGCCCCCTGACGCGCGCCAACCTCCCCGAGCTGCTGGCCGGCAACATCTGCCGCTGCACCGGCTACGCACCGATCGTCGACGCGATCCTCGACGTGTTCGAAGGCAGCCGGTGAAGGTCCTCGGCAGCGCGGTCTACCTGGCCGACCTCGAGCTCCCCGGTGCGCTGGAAGCCGCCTTCGTCCGCTCGCCGGTCGGCCACGCGACGTTCGCCGCGCTGCCCCTGCCTGACAGCGTCTTCGACGCCGCGGCGCTCGCGCTGGAGCCCATCGTCGTCGCGGGGCCGGGGCTCGTCGCCAGCCGCTGGCCGCCGCTGGCCGAGGGCCGTGTCCGCTACGTCGGAGAGACGGTTGCGGTGGCGCTCGCCGCGGACCGCCACCATGCCGAGGACCTTGCCGAGTCTGTCTTCTTCGACTACCGGCAGGTGGCCGGCGAGCCGCTCCACGCGGAGGCGCAGGATGGCGTTCTCTTCAAGGCCGATTACGTGGGCGGTGACGTTGAAGCCGAGTTCGGCGGCGCCGCGCGTGTCTTCGAGAGGACCTTCCGCAGCGCCCGTCAGACGCCCCTCCCGCTCGAGAGCCGGGGGGTCGTGGCGGCGCCCGATGGCGAGCGGCTGACCGTCTGGACCTCGACCCAGGTACCGCATCTGGCCCGGACCCTGATCGCTCGCTGCCTGCGGCTCCCCGAAGCGGCGATCCGCGTCATCACGCCCGAGGTGGGGGGCGGCTTCGGCCTCAAGGCGCACGTCTTTCCGGAAGAGGTGGTCGTCGCCGCGCTCGCGCAGAGGCTGCGCCGGCCCGTGCGCTGGATCGAGGACCGGCGCGAGAACCTGCTGGCCAGCGCTCACGCCCACGAGGAGGAGGTCGCCATCCGCCTCGCCGTCGACGGCGAGGGGCGATTCCTCGCCGCCGACGCGACGGTGGTCGCCGACGTCGGCGCCTATTCGATCTTCCCCTTCAGCGCGGCGCTCGAGCCGATGACCACGGCGCAGACGCTCTTCGGGCCGTATGCGCTGCGCGCCTTCCGCTTCGCAGCCCGCGGCGTGGCGAGCAGCAAGTGCCCAGCCGGCGCTTACCGCGGCGTCGGGATGAACGCGGCGGCCTACGCCACCGAGCGGATGGTCGACGTCGTCGCGGCGGAGCTCGGCATCGACCCGCTGGAGCTTCGCCGGCGCAACGCGGTGAACGAGTTTCCGAACCGGACGGCCGCGGGCCGCAACCTCGACTCCGGCGACTACCGCGGCCTTCTCGACCGGCTCGAGGCCGGCGCGGACTACGGCGGCTTACGCAGCCGCCAGGCGGTCGCGCGCGCCGAGGGCCGGCTGGTGGGGATCGGGATCGGCCTCTTCAACGAGCACAGCGGGACGGGTTCGACCGAGTATCTCCGGCGCGGCGTCACCGCCATCCCCGGCAACGACAGCGCACGGGTGCGCGTCAGCGAGAACGGTCGGGTCGAGATCTTCACGAGCGCCGCCGAGGCCGGCCAGGGCCACCCCGAGACCTATCGCCTGCTGGCGGCCCGCGAGCTGGGCGTGGACCCGTCGCTGGTCGACGTCCTCGAGGGCGACACCGACTCCTGCCCGCCGGGCAGCGGCACCTTCGTCAGCCGCGGCGCGGTCGGCGGCCTGACGAGCCTGGTCGAAGCGCTCCGCGAGGTCGCTGAGAAGGACATCGCTCCAGGGCTCGACGTCACCCGCAGCGTCGACCCGACGCAGGTCTACCCGAGTGGCGCCCACCTCGCCCTGGTCGAGGTCGACGCCATCAGCTGCATCCCCCGCGTGCTCGCCTACCACGCGGTCGAGGACTGTGGCACCGTCGTCAACCATGACGCGGTCGAAGGCCAGGTCCGGGGCGGCATCGCGATGGGCCTGGGAGGGGTGCTGCTCGAGGAATTCGCCTACCGCGCCGACGGCCAGCCGCTCAGCTCCACGCTCCTCGACTACCTGGTGCCGCTGGCGACCGACGTGCCGGCGGAGATGACGCTGGAGCACATCGAGTCACCCAGCCCGCTCACCGCGCTGGGCTCGAAGGGGGTGGGGGAGGGTGGCACCATCGGCGCCTTCGCGGCCGTCGCCAACGCGGTCGCCGACGCAGTGGCTCCGCTCGGCGTGACGCTGACCGACCTGCCCTACTCGCCCGACGCGATCTTCAACGCGATCGCCGCGGCGCAGACCGCCCGTGGCTAAGAGTCCTGCCGTCGAGCTGGGCAGCGAGAGCAGCTGGTCGCGCGTCTTCACGGTCGAGGACGTCCGCCGCTTCAGCGAGGTCTCCGGCGACCGCGGCGTTCACCACGTCGAGCTCGACGCCCACGGCCGCCTGATGGTCCAGGGGCTGCTCACCGCGACGCTGCCCACCAAGCTCGGCGGAGACCTGAACTACCTCGCCCGGGAGATGCTCTTCGAGTTCCTCCGGCCCGTCTTCACGGGCGACCGGCTCGACTGCGTCAGCACCGCGACGAAGGTCGAACGGCAGCCGGGCAGAACCTACGCCGAGTTCGCGATCAGCTGCACCAACCAGGCCGGCAAGGAGGTCTTCCGGGCCAGCACGAAGGGCGTTATTTTGGACTGAAGGCGGCCACCCGCCGCTCCAGGCCCTCCTTCACCTCCGGCCACTCGCTGTCGAGGATGGAGTAGTGGGAGCTGTGGCGGTAGCTGCCGTCGGGGCGGATCCGGTGGTTGCGCAGATCCCCCTCATACTTCGCGCCCAGCTTCGCGATCGCGGCCCGCGAACGCTCGTTGAGGGAGTCGGTCTTCAGGTAGAGCCGGATCGCGCCCCAGTCCTCGAACGCATGCCCGAGCAGGAGCAGCTTCGACTCCGGGTTCACGGCGCTGCCCCAGGCGTCGCGGCCGTACCAGGTCCAGCCGACCTCGACCCCTTTGTGGGCGGGGGCGATATCCATGTAACGGGTGCTGCCGACGGCGCGCCCGGTCCGCTGGTCGATGACCGCAAAGGCGTGCTCGGTCCCCGCCGCCGCGGCGGCCAGCGCGTCGTCGATCCAGTGCTCGAGGTCCTCGCGCGAGTTGACCTGGACCGGCAGCCAGCGCCAGATCAGCGGGTCCGCGGCAGCCACGGCGAGGTCGTCCGCGTGCCGTCGGTCGAGCGGCTCGAGGCGGACCTGGGAACCCTCCAGAACGACGGGCCCAAGCTCCATGCCGAGACTCTACAGAGGGGGCCGATCAGAAAAAGCAGCGCCGCCCCGGGGGTAGTTCGGAGCGGCGC
>DATCOZ010000105.1:0-14508 GCA_036564345.1 Candidatus Dormiibacterota bacterium
AGGTCAGCCACTCCGTGGCCGCCGCCCATCGCGGTGTCAGCCGCATCCGCGGCAACCAGCAGCTCCTGTTCGGCTTCCTCCACCAAACCGGTCTTTCTTTTTGACCAAGTTGTCACTGCATTACGCGAACGTCTTTAGCCGGTCGGCGCAAGCGAGTAGCGGGAACCCTCCGCGCTGACCCTGCCCTCCGCGACGAGCTTGTCGAGGTGGGCCCTGAGCGTCATCTCCGCCGCTCGCAGGAGCTCCTCGCCGCTGACCTCGGCGGCGTAGACGCGACGGGTCAGCTCGGCTGCGTCGGCCGGCCCCGGCTCCAGGGCCAGCAGGACCTGGCGCTCCCGCTCCAGCCGGTGGGTGCGGTACTCCTCGAGCTTCGTCATCGGGTCCTCGATCGGGTCCCAGTGGCCGGGAAAGAGGATCGCCGGCCGCAACGCCAGGAGCCGCTCGAGTGAGCGGAAGTAGGCCACCATGTCGCCGTCCGGGTGGGTGATCATGGTGCTGCCGCGGCCGAGGACCAGGTCGCCGGTGAAGACGGCGCGATCCTCCTCCTGCAAAAAGCAGTAGTGGTCGCTCGCGTGGCCGGGCGTGAAGAGCGCCTTGAGCCTCACCTTGCCGACCTGGAGGAGGTCGCCGTCGGACAGTTCGGGGTGGCGGAGGACGCGGGCCTGCCGCCGCTCTCCGAGCCGGGCCGCCAGCGGCAGGTGGTCGGGATGGGAGTGGGTCACCAGGATCAGCCCGACCGCCGCTCCGCCCAGCTTCTTCTCGATCGCGGCCAGGTGGTCGTCGTCGTCCGGTCCCGGGTCGATGACGACCGCCACCGGGTCGCCCTCGAGGATCCAGGTGTTGGTCCCCGGACCGGTATAGGGACTGGGGTTGTTGGCGACCACGCGCCGGACCTTCACGGCACTAGGCTAAACGGGTGCACTCCCTGCCCGAGCCGACGCCCTCCACCCTCGACGAGGTGATCGACACCCGCCGCCACCTCCACCGCCACCCCGAGGTCAGCTTCGACGAGCACCAGACCTCCGCACTCATCGCGGACCGCCTCGAGGGCTACGGCCTCACCATCCATCCCTGCCCCACCGAGACGGGGGCGGTGGCCACCCTGGATGGAGGCAAGCCGGGCAAGACGATCCTGATCCGCGCCGACATCGACGCGCTGCCCATCCTCGAGGAGTCGGGGGTCGACTTCCCATCCGGCACCGAGGGCCGGATGCACGCCTGCGGCCATGACGGCCACACCGCCATCCTGCTCGGCGTCGCTCGGACGCTGGCCGAACGAGCCGAGGCCCTGCCGGGCCGATACCTGTTCGTCTTCCAGCCGGCCGAGGAGATCGTCAGCGGGGCGCGGCTGATGATCGCCAACGGGCTCCTCGAACAGCACCACGCCGACTTCGCCATCGGCCTCCACCTCGCCGCCTGGGCCGAGAGCGGCGCCGTGATCACCAAGCCGGGGCTGCTGTGGGGAGGCTCCGACGCCTTCGAGGTCACCTTCCGGGGACCTGGCGGGCACGGGGGCATGATGGGCAGGACGGGCAACGTGATCAACGCCCAGGCGTTCCTCGTCGAGCGGCTGATGACGATCGTGGAGGGCCTCGAGTGGGAAGACGGAACGCCCTGTCACACGACCATCGGCGACGTCCGCACCGACGGGGCGTGGAACATCGTGCCCCGCCACGCGGTCGTCAAGGGGAGCCTTCGCACCTTCACCGCCAAGCTCCGGACCGAGGCCCTCCAGCGCCTGGCCGACCTCCTCCTGGAGACCGAGACCGAGTTCTCCGTCGAGGCCGACCTGAAGCTCGTCCACGGCACCGTCCCATTGATCAACCACCCCACGCCGACCGACGTCGTGATGGAGACGGCGCGCGAGCTGATCGGCGAGAAGGCCTCCATCCTGGGCCGGCCGCTGACAGTCAGCGACGACGTCGCCGAGTTCCTCACCCATATCCCCGGCTGCTACTTCCAGCTTGGCGCGAAGACTCCCGAGCTGGAGCAGCCGACGTCCCATCACTCGCCCTTCTTCCGGATCGACGAGGCGTCCTTCGCGACCGGCGTCAGGGTGCTGGCCGGTTCGGCCGTGAGGCTCGCTGAGCACGAATCCCTGGCCTGAAGCAACCTTCAGGGACGCTTCAGGTCAGTTCCGTAACGTCCGCCGGTAGTCGCTGAAACGAACGCGTTTTCAGCTTCGTCGCTGACGAAGCGCGCGGTATAGTGTCGCCGGGGGCTACAAACTTGGTACTGATCTGGATCTTCGCCGTCCTCTTCGGCATCTCCGTGTTCGCCTCGTCGCTCGTGCTCTGGAACCTGGCGATCGTCCCCGCCTTCTTCATCGGAGTCATCGCGGGGTTGGCGGTTCGGGGAGTCGCGACGATCGTCAAGCGCTCGCTGATCCTCCGCGAGTCGATGATCGACAAGGACGACGCGGACACCAAGACGCTGGAGACGAACCGGGCGATCTTCTGGCGGCGGATGCTTTGGATCACCGCCATCGTGGTCGGTTATTTCTGGATACTCGGCTCGCTCTTCGGGCTCGGGCCCGGGGAAGCGATGGCGGTGCTTCCCGGCCTCCTCCTCCAGGGCGGCACCTTCGTCGGCTACATCCTCGTCCTCTTCATCGCCCAGGGCATGATCTTCTTCGGTCCCTTCCTCCTCTTCGGTCGGATGGGCCGCGAGACGCTCGAGCCGGGCGACGCCAACTACGACGTGAAGATGGGCGACGTCCGCGGCCAGAAGTCGGCCGTGAACGAGATGATGCGGATCCTCAAGCTGATCGAGCAGGGCCGCAGCTACGTCAAGGCAGGCGGCAAGCGCGAGCGTGGCGTCCTCATGGTGGGCCCGCCCGGCACCGGCAAGACGATGCTGGCCAAGGCGATCGCCTCCAGCCTCCACATGCCGATCATCATCACCTCCGGCTCGGCCTTCCAGGGCATGTTCATGGGCATGGACATGATCGCCGTGGTCATGATGGTTCGCGCCGCCAAGAAGAAGGCAAAGCGCTGGGGCGGCTGCGCGATCTTCATCGACGAGTTCGACGCGCTCGGCAACCGGCGCGGCGGCATGGGCGGCGGCGGCCCGATGGGCGGGATGGGCGGAATGTTCGGCGGCCAGTCCCAGCTCGGCCTCAACGCTCTACTCGTCCAGATGGACGGCGTCGACAGGCCGGGCTTCGTCAAGAAGCTTCTCCGCCGGATCATCAACGTGACCCTCGACGGGCTCTTCATCCCACGCGAGATCGGCTCCAACGGCAGCCGCCTCAAGCTTCGCGTCCCGCCCCTGGCGCCGCCCCGCTACAACCTCTTCTTCATGGGCGCGACCAACCGGCCGCAGGTCCTCGACGAGGCGGTCACCCGCCCTGGTCGGTTCGGCCGCCAGATCACCTTCCGGATGCCGACCCGCGAATCGCGCAAGGACATCGCCGCGCTCTATTTCGACAAGAAGCAGCACGATCCGGTCCTCGACACCCCGGAGCGGCGGGACGAGTTCGCGCGGGTCACGGCGGGCTACTCGCCGGCGATGATCGAGCAGTCGCTGTCCCTCGCGCTGATGTACGCCTTCGAGGACGGCCGCGGCGCCTTCGTCTGGAAGGACCTGCGGGAGTCGATGGGCAACATCGAGTCAGGCCTCGCTGAGCCGGTCGAGTACTCGGAACGCGACAAGGTTGCCGTCGCCCGGCACGAGATGGGCCACGCCGTGGCGGCCCGCTTCTTCGAGCCGGACAAGAGCTCGGTGCGGCTGTCGGTGAGGATGCGCTCGGGCTCCCTCGGCCACCACTACAACATCGAGAACGAAGAGCAGTTCGTCAAATTCCGGTCTCAGCTCGCGGGCGACCTGCGCCATTCGCTCGGCGCCATAGCCGCGGAGCGCGTTTTTTACGGCGAGAACTCCTCCGGGGTCCGTGGCGACCTCAACATGGCCACCGACCTCGCCTGCCGGATGATCGGGATCTACGGCATGGGTGCCGACCCACTCGACGCGGAAACCTCCCGAAAGGCTCTTGTCTTCGGCGAGTCGCTGATCTCGCACTACGAGGCCGTCCAGGGCCAGGGAGGCGGAGACGCCTCTCCGAACAGCGCCGTGCTCAGAGGGGTACAGCGGCGCACGGTGGCCCAGACGCTGGGCGCTGCCTACATCGACGCCTGGCGGCTCATGAACGTCAACCAGGACGCGATCGACCTGGGCGCCGACGCGCTCATCGCGCAGGGCGAGCTCGTCGGCGACGAGGTGGAAGGGCTGCTCGGATCGGTGGGCCTCAGGATGTTCAACGAGGGCGACCCGTGGCCTCCGGCGATGCCGAAAGTACCCACGGTCGAGGCCGAGGACCGCCGCGAAGGCGATGGCCCGGCACGGGAGAAGAGCGCCTAGCCTCCCCGATCGTCGAAGCGGTCCTCGGTGCCGGGAATTTCTTGCCAGTCGCGTCGTCGATTCGTCGCCTCGCTTCAATACGATTCAGCCTGGCAAAACATGAATCGCACCTGGAAAGCGTCGCTTGCGACGCTCCTCACGGTCGCCTCGGCGGTTGTCGCCCTGCTCCCGGCCGGCGCCGCCGCCTGGGGCACTCCCCGGAAGGATGAGGCGGGCGACCCTGCCCCTGCCGCCGACAGATACATCCTTCGGCTGCAGCGGGACGAGGCGGCCATCCAGAGCGCCCAGGCGGAGGCCAACACCCTGGCGAACCAGCGGCCGCCGGCGGAGAACACGCTCGCCCAGCTGGTCTTCAAGCTGGAGCACGACAACGCGGCATTCCACTACCGAGAGGCGATCCGCCGCCAGCAGGTCGACCTGCTCGAGGTCGCCAGCCAAACCGAGCTGGCCGACGCCGTCATCGCGCAGGCTCCGCCCGACCTCGCGGTGATCGTGGGAGACACGGTCGGCGCCTGGCGGGCGATCTGGCACCTGGCCGGCATCGACGAGTACAACCTCGTGCGCATCCACCCGCGGCCGCTCGGCAGCGCTGCCCCCAGCGCTTCGCTCGCCGGCTACTACCAGGCCTCGGCGAGCCACTACCAGATCGACTGGACCTTTCTCGCCTCGATCAACTTCATCGAGTCCGACTTCGGCCGCGTAAATGGCCCCAGCACCGCCGGCGCGCTTGGGCCGATGCAGTTCATGCCCGCAACCTGGGTCGCCTACGGCGGCGGCGGGGACGTCAACAACCCGAAGGACGCGATCGACGCGGCGGCGCGCTACCTGTTCCTGAGCGGCGGCCGGCGAAGCATGGACACAGCCCTCTTCGCCTACAACCACGACGGCGACTACGTCGCGGCGGTCAACTACTACGCTGACGTGATCCGGCACTACCCCGGCTGGCTGGACCGCCTCTACTACTGGAACACATTCGGGTAGGCGAGGTCCATCGAACCCCCGATTTGTCCCCTCCCCTGTCATTCATCGGGAGGGTGGGGTGGGGCGCCTCATCGGCCTGTTCAATGGGCGTTCATCGGCCTGCGCATGGCCCCACCCTGCCCTCTCTGCAGAGCGGGGAGGGTATCCATCATCGATAGCGATCCGCTGGGACAATAGGTCCCATGTTCGGGCCCAACGGCAGCGCTGACGCCCTCGGCACCTGGCTCATCGTCATGTTCGTCGGCGCCGCGATCTGCGCCGGTGGCGGGTTGCTCGCCTATAGCGGCCGTTGGCGGCGCTGGTATCGCCCGGTCGAGTCACCGATGCGCTACGCGCCGCTCGCCGCGATCCCTTTCGGCATCGGCTGCCTCATCGAATTCGGAGCGACGCTCTTCCCCCTCGGCAACGCCGCCCAGCAGGTGGTCGTCGTCGCGTTGTTCGTCTGCCTGCTGCTCTCTCTGCTGCTCTTCCTCAAGCTACCCGCGCCGCTCCGGCCGGAGTGGATCAGGCGGCTGGATGGTGAAGCCCTGGAAAAAGGGCGGGCGACCGGCGAGGGGGGGCCGGCCGCCCGCTGACGGGAACTGAAGCACGCGCTTTGATCAGTTACGACGAATCAATGCGCAGAACCTTGCGCATCATCGAAATCACGCCGGGCAGATGAACCTCGAGCGGGCCTTCGCGGCCGCGGCCGACCTGGAGACGCCGGTCGCCGTCCGCGACGACGATGCGATGGAGCGGAACCTCCGCCGGATGGCGGCGGTAGCCGCCCGGGCCGGCGTCCGGCTTCGCCCCCATGCCAAGACCCACAAGAGCCCGGAGGTCGGCCGCCGCCAGGTCGAGCACGGTGCCCTTGGTCTCACGGTGGCGACGCTGCAGGAGGCGGAGGTGTTCGCCGACGCAGGTATTCGCGATCTGTTGGTCGCCCATCCCCCGGTCGGCCGCGCCAAGCTGGCGAGGCTCGCTCACCTGGCCGCCCGGGTCGAGAAGCTCGCGGTCTGCCTCGACGACGTCGAGCTCGCCCAGGCGGTGCCGCCCGGCGTGGAGATCCTCTGGGAGGTTGACACCGGCCTCCACCGGGTCGGAACGCCGGCGGGCGCCCCGACCGTCGTGGCCGTCAGCGGGCTCGTCGCGGCGATCGGGCAGCAGCGCTTCCGGGGCCTGCTCACCCACGGCGGCCACGCCTACCGTGCGACCACCGAGGCGGAGCGCCGAGTGGCCGCGGGCGAGGAATCGGAGGGCCTCGCTGCGACCGCCGACCAGCTCCGGGCCGTCGGGATCGAGATTCGCGAGGTGAGCGTCGGCTCGACGCCAACGGCCGGCTTCGCACCGGAATTCGAGGGCGTCACCGAGATCCGGCCGGGGAGCTACGTCTACGGCGATGCCGGCCAGGTGACGCTTGGCAGCCAGGAGCTCGAGGACTGCGCGCTGGCCGTCATCGGTACTGTCATCTCCGCCCCTGCGCCTGACCGCTGCGTCGTCGACACCGGCTCCAAGTCCTTCTCCGCCGACCGGATCGTCCCCGCCCTGGAGGGGTTCGGCATCGTTCTCGACCACCCAGGCCTGACCGTCGCCCGGCTGAGCGAGGAGCACACCGTCCTGACCGCCGCCGAGAGCACCGGGCTCGAGGTCGGCGACCGGGTGGCGATCGTCCCCGGTCACGCCTGCACCACCGTCAACCTGCACCCCTACCTGCTGACCTTCGCCGAGAGCGGCAAGGTGACCTGGGAGGCGGTCGCCGCGCGCGGCTGGCGCTAGCGGTGCGCCCGGCAATCCATGCAACCAACTGCGAGGAGGTAAACCCGATATGCCCGCCAGCACGGTCAACCTGCGCGAGCTTCAGACGCCGATCAAGGCGCGCTACCTGGAGCACCCCGACGAAGCCCTGATCGAGTGCGTCGCCCGCAGCGCCGGCTCCGACCTGAGCGACCCACTCCATTGCGAGGTGACCCTCGATTCGGCGCCGGGCACCGTCCTCCGCTCCGGCGCGCACCAGGGGGTCGGCGGGGCCGGCGACGTCCCCTGTTCGGGCGACCTGCTGGTGGCCGCGCTGCTCGCCTGCCAGGAGACGACGATCCGGATGGTCGCGGCCGCCATGGGTATCTCGCTGGAGGAGGTCGAGATCACGGCCACCGCGACAGCCGACCTGCGAGGCACGCTGGGAATGTCCCGCGACGTCCCGGTCGGGATGACCGGCATCGACTGCCGTGTGCGCCTGAAGGTCCCCGACGACGGGCGGGGCGAACGCGCCCAGCGGCTGCTCGAGAACGCCGAGAAGTACTGCATCGTCCTCAACACCCTGCGAAACGGTGTCGCGGTGACGACCGACTTCCAGGTGGCCACTGTCTGAAGAAACCCCGCTGGTTGAAACGCTCAGCCCCTCCGTCCCGCTTCGCGGGCCACCTCCCCACTTCGTGAGGAGGCAAGACTCGACTAATTGGGGCAGCCTCGAGGTGGCCAGTCTTGCTCCACCACCGCGTGGGGGAGTGCCGCCGAAGGCGGCGAGGGGGCTGCCTCACTACTCGGACGCAACCGAAATGGCAGATATTGAGCACGTGCTTAAAGCAACTGGTCAACAGCGGAAATGATCCTGGTAACCGGCGCCACCGGATTTGTCGGCAGCCATCTCCTCCGACGCCTCGCCAGGTCCAGCCACGCACCGGTGCGCGGCCTCGTCCGAAGGGAGAGAACCGGGATCCGAGAGGGCGTGGAGCCGGTCGTCGGCGACCTGACCAAGCCCAAAACTCTCGGCCCTGCCCTCGCCGGGGTCGGCACGGTGGTCCACGCGGCTGCCATCACCGGGGATCAGAAGGAGCCCTACCGGGGCGCCTACGAGCAGATCAACCGCGCCGGCACCGAAAACCTGGTCGCGGCCGCACGCGAGGCGGGCGTGGGGCGGTTTGTCCTGATGTCCGGACTCGGAACCGCAGCAGCACCGGCCGGGACCTACATGGCGACGCGCTGGGCGATGGAGGAGGCCGTGCGAAACAGCGGCATAGCGCACGTAATCCTCCAGCCCTCGGTACTCTTCGGCGACGGCGCCGAGTTCGTCGCCGCGCTGGCCCGGCTGGCCCGCGTCTCTCCGGTCCTGCCCGTCCTCGGTGGCGGCGACCTCCGCTTCCAGCCGCTCTGGATCGAGGACCTGGTCAGCTGCCTGGTGAAGACCCTCACCGACGACTCCCTGCTCGGTAGTGCGATCGCGCTCGGTGGCGCCGAGTACGTCACCTTCCGGGAGGTGCTCGAGGAGATCTGCCGGGCGCTGTCGGTCCGCCGCCTGCTCCTCCCGCTGCCGCTGTGGCTCGCGCGGCCCCAGGCACGGCTGATGGCGGTGCTCCCCCATCCCCCGCTGACGC
Source organism: Candidatus Dormiibacterota bacterium (assembly GCA_036564345.1). Lineage (GTDB taxonomy): Bacteria > Chloroflexota > Dormibacteria > Dormibacterales > Dormibacteraceae > UBA6019. The sequence goes on from DATCOZ010000105.1 coordinate 8,691, forward strand.
CAGCGATGCTCGAGCTGTTCGCCTTCGACAACGCCACCGACCTCGACGTCATCGCCCGCAACTTCGGGTTCCAGCCGCGCGGCTTCCGCGAGCACCTCCGCGCCGAAGGGGTTACGGGCTAGCTCAATCCGCCGCTGTCCGGCGCAGGCGATTCGACTTCAGCTCCGAGCGCGGCAGCGTCCTCGCGGGAACGAGATGGCAGTCGATGCGGGCCCCCAGCGCCTGGCGAAGGTCGGCCGCGAGACGCTCTTCAAGGCCGGCTGAGGGGAGCGCCGCCTCGAAGAGCAGGACGACCTCGTCCATCCGCCGGACGGTCGTGTGCTCGATCAGGAACTCGTCGATCTCAGGATGCCGGCGGACGATCTCCTCGACCTGGCTGGGATAGAGATTTACGCCGCGGACCGTGAACATGTCGTCGATCCGCCCCAGGATGCCGCCCACCAACTTCGGGAACGGGCTGCCGCAGGCGCAGGGAGCAGTGCTCAGCTCGACACGGTCCCCGGTGCGATAGCGGATCAGCGGCGAGCCCCAGCGGCCGAGGTTGGTCGCGATCAGCTCGCCCTCCGAGGAAACCTCGAAGATGAACTCCGGCTCGACCAGGTGGAGGCCGCCCCCGGCACTGCAGCCGAAAGCGGTCGGGCCGAGCTCGGTCATCCCGGAGTGGTCGTAGACGCTCGCCCCGAAGGCGCGGCCGATCAGCTCCCGGGTCGCGGGAACGCTTGCCCCCGGCTCGCCGGCGCAGATGACGGCCTGAACTGCGGAGGCGGCAAGGTCGAGGCCGAGCTCCCGGGCCGCCTCGGCAAGCCGGAGCGCGTAGGTCGGCGTGCAGCAGAGGACGGTCACGCCCAGGTCGAGGATCGCCCGGGCGCGCTGCTCCGTTGTCATCGCCCCGCCCGAGATCGCCATCGCCCCCATCCGCTCAGCGCCGCAGAAGGCCGACCAGAAGCCGATGAAGGGGCCGAAGGAGAAGGCGCAGAAGACGCGATCGCCGGGCCCGACGCGGGCGGCCGGAAAGACGTGCTCGGCCCAGACCCGCTCCCACCACTCCCAGGACTCCGCGGTGTCGAGCCAGCGCAGCGGTCTCGTTCCGCTCGATCCGGAGGTCTGGTGGAGGCGGACGTAGCGCTCGAGTGGGTAGGTCAGGTTGCTGCCGAAGGGTGGGAATGCCTCCTGGTCGGCGACGATCTCGGTCTTCGATAGCAGCGGCAGGCCCTCGAAGTCGGCCCAGCTCTCGACCGGGTGCAGCCGGCCGCGCTGGAAGGGGTTGTCGCGGAGGAGCTCGGGCAGCCGCCGGCTCAGGCGCCGGAGCTGCTCAGCTCGGATCGCGTCGGGGGAGACGGAGGATGCGGGCATAGTCATCTGGGGTGTCGATGTCGTCGGGGAGGCCGGCCGCCGGAACAGTATCGAGGAGCTCGGGATGAGCCCCTAACACCTGCCTGGCTCCGGCGTCGCCGGTCAGCCCCTGGAGCTGGGGCCAGAGCGAGCGGTCGACGACGACCGGAGGCCGCCACTCGCCACCGTAGGATGCCGCCACCGCGGGTTTGGCGTCCTCGCGGCGCCACGCCCGGAGCAGCAGCTCGACGGTGCGGCCGCCGACAAGAGGCTGGTCGCCGAGCAGGATCACAACGCCGGCGCTCTGGGCGGGCAGGTTTTCGAGGCCGGTCCGCAGGGAAGACGCCTGGCCGCTGGCGGCATCAGGGTTGTGGATGCAGGTGGCGTGACCCTCCAGGACGGCGAGGACGTCAGGCCTCGAGTAGACGGCCCAGATCCCCTGGCAGCCGCCCTCGGCGGCCGCACTGACCGCGTAGCGGACCAGTGGCACGCCTTCGTAGTCGAGAAGGAGCTTGTTGTGGTCTCCGTCGCTCATCCGGCTCCCCGCCCCGGCCGCGAGGACGAGGCCGGCGACAGGGAGCGCCCAGGCGCTCAGCCGGTCCGTCGACGGCAGGCTGTTGTTCATCCACTCGGCCTCCGCGCCGGCCTTCCACGCGGCGGCCACGAACTCGCGCATCCGCGCCCCGTCGGACTCGCAGACGAGCAGGCGGCGCCCGGCGAGCGGCTCCAGCCCGGGGCGCTTCTCGGGTACCCCCAGGACCGCCAGGCCGCTGCAGTCGACGCGGGCTTCCAGGTGCTCGAGCGCGACGGGCAGGTCGACGCCGGAGGCGATCGCGACATGGGGACCCGGTGGGTCGCGGAAGACGCGGCCCCGCATGGGGTGGTCGAGGGGGCTCAGGAAAAGGACGTTCACGAGTGGCCCTAAAGTAGTCGAGTGCCGGTCATCGGAGCGCACGTCGAGGCGCGCAAGGGGCTCTGGAACGCGTTCGGCAACGCCACGCTGCTGGGCGCCGACGCCATCCAGGTCCACCCCACTCCGCCCGGCTTCTGGGGATCGCCCAAGCCGACGGACGAGGACGTCGAGCGGTTCCGGCAGGAGTACGCGGCGGCCGGAACGCCGCCCTTCTTCTTCCACGCCGTCTACCTGATCAACCTGGCGAGCGAGGACGCCAAGGTCCATCCGCGCTCCGAGTCGACCCTGGCGGGCTACCTGGCGGCCGCCGACAGGCTGGGCATCGACGGCGTCATCTTCCACGTCGGCTCGCACCGTGGCACCGGCTTCGAGGCCGCGCTGCCGGGCATCACCGAGCGGATGCGGAATGCGCTCCACCGTGCCGACCCCCAGCACACCCGGCTGCTGATCGAGAACAACGCCGGCACCGGCGGCTGCGTCGGAGCGCGGTTCGAGGAGATCCGGGCGATGATCGACGCGGTCGGCGACGACCGGGTGCGCTCCTGCCTGGACACCTGCCATGCCTTCGCCTCCGGCTACGACCTGCGGACCGAGGCCGACGCCCGCCGCGTCATCGACGACTGGGACCGGGTCGTCGGTCTCGACCGGCTCGACGCGATCCACTGCAACGACTCCCAGACCGGTCTCGGCTCGAACCGGGACCGGCACCAGAACATCGGGCTCGGAGAGATCGGCGAGGAGGGCTTTCGGGCACTCCTCCACGACCCCCGCCTCGACAAGCTGCCCTTCATCCTCGAGGTCCCCGGCTTCGAGGGCCTCGGACCGGACGCGGCGAACGTCGAGATCCTCCGCAGGCTCGCCGCTTAGTCGGTCGCGCCCCGTTTGATGATCTTCCGGAAGGTGCCCTCGCGGAGCTCCTCCCGCCGGGCGACGAACTGCTCGGGGCCGAGCTCCTTGAGGAAGTGGCTCATGGTCTCGAAGTACTCGAGGGCCTGGTCCTTGGGCAGCTTCTTGATCTCCGCCTTGGTCAGCGGCCCTTTGTCGAAGAGCAGGCGAGCTGAGGCTTCGGGAGTCAGCGGCTCGCTCAAGACCGTCTCAGGTTAGCGGCGTGACGAGGTCGGCCTTGGCGGGATGGGGCCCCTGGCGCTCCCGCCAGGGGCCCGGTGACGTACAAGCGGTCTAGGCGAAGTTGCCGTCCTTGATGTTCTGCAAGAAGTTGTCGAAGCTCGTCGAAGCCCTGGCAATGGTGGTCAAGTTCGTTTCGACCGTGCTGACGGCTTTGGTGAAGGCAGCCAGCTCGCCGGCGGTTGCGCGCGCGATCTCAGCGTTGATCGCATTGAGAAGGGCTGCCTCGGCGCCCTGGGCCCTCGCCCTCTCGGCGTCGATCGCCGATTGGCGGGCGGTCGCCTCGGCGGCGACCTGCTGGTCGGTGTAGCCATGGTCGGGCCCGACAACGTTGGACTCGGCGAGCTTCGCCCGGTCGGTCTCAGCGTTGAGGTTGGCCTGGAGGGCCGCATCGGAGGACTGGCGGGCGGCCGCCTCGGCGGCGACCTGCGCGTCCGCATAGGCCTTTGCGGCGTCCAGGGTGGACGAGCCGTCGATCTTGGCGATCGAAGCGCCGAGCGCGTTCTCGGCACCCGTCGCGCGGGCCGTCTCGGCATCGGTGTAGTCCTTGCCGGCGGCATCGCCCGCCGACCGCGCGGCAGATTCGTCCCTGAGCTGTGACTGGAGCGCGACGATCTGCCCGCTCTGGGTGTCGAGCTGGTGCTGCAGCGCGGCGAGCTGGCCGCCCTGGGACGTGTCGCCGGCCTGGATGGAGGCGATCTGGGTCGTCTGCGTGGCGAGCGTCGCGAGCACGTTCTGGATCTGCTGCGGGATCCCGCCGGCGTTGATGCCCACCTGTCCTTCATCGGCGACAACCGCGAGCGGGATCAGTGCCGCGATCGCGGCGCCGGCGATCACTGTCGTGCGCCACAGCCGGAGCCTTGCTTCGAGCTTTCTCTTGACCCCCTCGAAACCCTCGACCGGCGCCAGCGCATGTGTGTTCTGAACTTCCTGCATGTCGACTCCCTCCCTCCCAGCCGCCGGTTCCAGGGAAGGCGAAGCCACCCACTCCGGACGCCAGAGACCGACAAGAATCGAGCATGGCGGCGTCATTTCGCCGTCATCCGCGTAGGGGTCTTAGTGTCCTGGCACCAGTGTCATTTCGCGGCCGCCGCTCTCGCCTCTTTGAGCGTCTTGCCGGTCGCCGCGTAACGCACCGCGGTCACCTCGGCCATGATCGCGAGCGCGGTCTCCTCGGCGCCCCGTCCGCCGAGGTCGAGGCCGATCGGACCGTGGACCAGGGCCAGCTGGTCGTCGCTGAAGCCCTCCGAACGCAGCTCGTCGAAGCGGTTCTGGTTCGTCTTCCGGCTGCCGATCGCGCCGATGTAGCGAACGTCCCTGCCGACCACCGCACGGAGGGCGGGCAGGTCGAACTTGGGGTCGTGGGTGAGGATCACGATGTAGGTCGAGCGATCGAGCGTTATCCCGGCCAGCGCCTCATCGGGCCACTTGACGAGGATCTCGTCAGCCTCAGGGAAGCGCTCCGCCGTCGCGAACTTCGCGCGGGCGTCGACGACCGTGACGTGATAGCCCATCAGCTTGGCCAGCCGATGGAGCGGGATCGCGATGTGGATGGCGCCGATGATGACCATGTGCGGGGCTCTGCCGTGCGGCTCTACGAACCAGTCGCCGTCGCGCACCGGCTGGTCTGTCTCCGGAACGCGCTCCAGCAGCTCCACCGCGCCGGTCGCCAGGTTGGTCCGCAGCTCGGCCGGCTGCTCGGCCTCGATCAGGTCGATCAGCTTCAGGTGCTCGGGAGTGACCGGCTGGATCATGACCTCGACGTGGCCGCCGCAGGCGAGGCCCACCTCGAAGGCGACGTCGTCCGCGACGCCGTAGGGCACGAGCCGCCCCTGGCCGGCCTTGAGCACCTTCTGCGCCTCATCGAAGACGGCGCCCTCGATGCAGCCGTTGGAGACCGACCCGGCCATCTTGCCGGAGCTGGACACGGCCATCTTCGAGCCCAGCGGGCGGGGGCTCGAGCCCCACGTCTCGACGACCGTGGCGATGGCGACCTGGTCGCCGGCGGCGGTCCAGTCCCTGATCTCCTCGAGAACCTCTCTCATCTTCGGTACACCCTCCTATCCAGCGACGCCAGCTTGCGGCCGAGCTCGTCGAGCGACTGCAGGTTGTGCGCGGCCATGAACTCGTCGGTGTGGGGCAACGCGGCGGCCATCCCTCGCGTCAGAGGCTCGTAGCCCTCCGAGCCGAGCAGGGGGTTGAGCCAGATCAGCCGGTGCGACAGCCGCCGCAGCCGGGCCAGCTCCACCGCCAGCAGGCCCGGGTCGCCGCGGTCCCAGCCATCGCTGATCAGGATCACCACCGCGCCATGTCCGAGCACTCGCCGCGCCCACTTCCGATTGAACTCGTGGAGCGCCTCGCCTATTCGGGTGCCGCCGCTGAAGTCGTGGACCGAGTGGCCGATGCCGTCCAGCGCCCGATCCACGTCGCGCCTGCGGAGCTGGCGGG
>DATCOZ010000331.1:0-7550 GCA_036564345.1 Candidatus Dormiibacterota bacterium
GATGTCGTGCCACATCCGCCCGCGGAGTCCGCGGAGCCGGCCGTCGGCAACCTGGACGCGGCCCTGGCGGACGGTGCACCGGTAGTCCACGCCGGCGCCTCGGACAACCTCGCCGGCGGCTATGAGCGGGCCTACGGCGACATCGAGGCAGCCTTCGGTGAGGGTGCGGTGATCGTCAGCGAGAAGCTGAGGGTGCCGCGGATCGCCGGGGCGGCGATGGAGCCGCGCGCGGCGACCGCGGAATCGGACGGCGCCCGGCTCAAGGTCTGGACCTCGACCCAGCACACGTACGGCGTCCGCGCCCGCCTGGCCGAGCTGCTGGAGCTCGACAATGAGGCGATCGAGGTGCTCGCCGAGGACGTCGGCGGCGGCTTCGGGCCCAAGGCGCAGGTCTACCCGGAGGAGATCGTCTGCGCCTTCGCCGCGCTGCGCCTGAAGCGCCCGGTGCGCTGGGTGGCGACGCGCAGCGAGGACACCGCGACGACCGTCCACGCCCACGGCTCGATCTTCGAGATCGACCTCGCCGCCGATCCCGACGGCCGGCTCCGCGGACTCCGCGGGCGGATGTGGCACGACATCGGCGCCTTCCCCGCCTCCGGGCCGGCCCAGCCCGGCCTGATGATCGCCCACATGGTCTCCGCCTACCGGCTGCCGGCCCTCCGGGTGGAGGCGACGCTGGTACACACCAACGCCGCTTCGACCGGCTTCGTCCGCGGCGGCGGGCGTCCTGCCGGCAACTTCGTCATCGAGCGGATGATCGACCGGATGGCCCTGCGGCTCGACCTCGATCCTGCCGAGATGCGCCGGCGCAACCTCGTCCAGCCCGCCGAGATGCCCTTTGACACCGGTTACCCGGCCGGCCGGCAGACCGTGATCTACGACTCCGGGGACTACCCGGCGCTGCTCGCGGCGGCCCTCGAGGCGGTCGGCTATGACGGGGTTCGCAGGGAGCAGGCCGCGGCGGGCTCCGGCAGCGACCGGCTGCGCGGCGTCGGCATCGCCTGCTGCGTCGAGTCGAGCGGGTTCGGCAGTGAGCAGGCCCGCGTCCACCTCGGCCGCGACGGCATCGCGACCGCCTTCGTCGGGTCGACGCCGCAGGGCCAGGGCCACCTCACCGCCGCCGCCCAGGTGGTCGCCGAGCGTCTCGATTGGCCGCTGGAGCGGGTGCAGGTGGTTGCCGGCGACACGCGGGCTGTCGAGTTCGGCGAGATGACCGCCGGCAGCCGGACCGCCGTGCAGGTCGGCAACGCGGCATCGCTGGCCGCCCAGACGGCGCGGCGCTGGCTCCTCGAGCACGCGGCCGAGAAGCTGGAGGCCGACCCCGTCGACCTCCTGCTGGAGGAAGGCGTGATCAGCGTCAAGGGGGCGCCGGCGAGCTCCGTCCCGGCTGCCGACCTGGTCCCCGAGGCCGGCCTCGACTTTGTCGAGACGTTCCAGCCGCCGCTTCCCAACGCCTACTCCAGCGGCTGCCACGCGGCGGTGGTGGAGGTCGATCCCGAGACGGGCTCGGTCGATGTCGTCCGCTACGTGGTCGCCCACGACACCGGCCGGGCGATCAACCCGATGATCGTGGAGGGCCAGATCCAGGGCGGCTACGCCCACGGCCTCGGCTACGCGCTCTTCGAGGAGCTGATCTACCAGTCCGACGGCGGCTTCCAGAGCGCCAGCTTCCTGGACTACACGATCGCGAGCGCACCGGAGCTGGCGGCCGAACCGATCGTGCTGCCGATGGGAACCGCGACCCCGGCGAATGCCGAGGGCTTCAAAGGCGCAGGCGAGAGCGGCACCGTGCCGGTGCCGGCGGCGATCGCCAACGCCGTCGAGGACGCCGTCCGCCGGCTCCGGCCGGACGCTGCCATCACCGAGCTGCCGATCAGCCCGCTGCGGCTCCTCGAGGCACTGGCCTGAGCGCCGAAAGCCCGGCCCCGGCGATCGTCGTCGACTGGCGCCGGAACCTCTTCATCCTCTTCTTCGCCCAGTTCACCGCGATCTTCGGCTTCGCCTTCGCCTTCCCGTTCATCCCGCTCTACCTCTCGCACGACCTGGGCGTCCACAGTGCCCACGACCTCGCCCTCTGGACCGGCGTCTCGGGCAGCGCGACGGGACTGATCTCCGCCGCCGTCAGCCCGCTCTGGGGCATTCTCGCCGACCGCTACGGCCGCAAGTCGATGCTGATCCGGGCGATGATCGGCGGGGGCCTTTCGGTCGCCTTCCTGGCCCTGGCGCGCAACCCGCTCGATCTGGTGATCCTTCGCGGCATCCAGGGCGCCGCCTCGGGGACGATCGCGGCGACAACGACGCTGGTCGCGACCGGGACGCCCCGCGAGCACGTTGGGAGAGCGATGGGGGTCATCAGCTCGGCGGTCGCGCTCGGCGGCGCGGTGGGGCCCCTCGCGGGCGGCATCGCTGCCAACTACATCCCCCTCCGCTACGTGTTCCTCGGTGGTGGCGTGGTGCTGCTGATCGCGGTGGCCCCGGTGATCATCGGCGTGAAGGAAGCGCCCATCGTCCGCCGGGTGGAGGGCGGGAGGACCTCGCTGCGCGAGGTCCTCCGGATGGCTGGACCGGGCACCGCGTTCGCCGTCGTGGTGCTGCTGGTCTCCCAGTCCCTGCTCCAGATCAGCTGGAGCGGCGTCCAGCCGATGATCTCGCTCCGCCTCCTCCAGCTCGCGCCGGGCAGCGCGGCGGGTGTGACCGGAATCGCCTTCGCCGCCGCCGGCGTTGCCAGCGCCATCGCCGGGATCGGCTATTCCCGGCTGGCGGCGAGCACCGGCTACCGGTGGCTGGCGGCGCTGGCCTCGCTGCTGGCCGCGGCGTGCCTGGTGCTGATGGGCCTCGCACCGACGGTGGTGCTGGTCGTCGCCGCCACCTTCCTCGCCGGCCTCTGCATCGGGGTGGCGCTGCCCGCCATCACGGCGATGCTCGGATTGGAGACCCCGCCCGAGATCCAGGGCCGGGTCTTCGGCCTGAGCGCCAGCGCCACGGCGCTCGGTTTCGGCCTCGGCCCCCTCCTGGCTGGCACCATAGCGGGTGTGCTGAGCGTTCCGGCAGGCCTTTTCACGATGGGAGCGGTCGCGCTCGTGCTGGCGGTGCTGGTCGCAGTCGCCGGCCGGGAGCCGGCCCGATGAGCCGTCTTCCCCTCCTGTTGCTCGCAGCGCTGGTGCTGCTCGCCTGCGACACGGGCTCGGGCTCTGGCTCACCGAGCGACACGACGCCGGCGACCGCCACGCCGCAGTCGACGGGAGGCGTCTGCCAGAATCTCACCCGCAACACCTTGAACCAGCAAACAACCCCACCGGCAATGGCAATCGACGTGAACAAGGTCTACACGGCGCGGATGAACACGTCCAAGGGTTCGTTCACGATCAACCTCAATCCCAATGCAGCGCCCAAGACGGTCAACAATTTCGTCTGCCTTGCCCAGGCGCACTACTACGACAACCTGACCTTCCACCGCTGGGTCCAGCACTTCGTCATCCAGGGTGGTGACCCGCTCGGCACCGGCTTCGGCGGTCCGGCCTACAAGCTTCCCAACGAGACCAACTCGACGCCCTGGAAGGCGGGCTCCGTCGCCATGGCCTCAAGTCAGGCCGGCGTCAGCGGTTCGCAGTTCTTCATCGTCCTGGAGGATGGGCCGAGTGCCCAATCGCTGGCGACCAGCGGGGTATACAACCAGTTCGGGAGTGTGACCGACGGTTTTCCGGTCGTCCTCCAACTTCGCGAAAAGGACCTGATCACCTCGATCGCCATCACCGGGCAGTGAGACCTCCCCGGCTTCTCCTCCTGGCGATCGCATTCAGCGTGCTCATGGCCGGCTGCGGCTACCCGGATCCTGGGGCGACCGCCAGCGGTGGCGGACCGGGGGCGGGGACCACCGTCCCGACGGATACGCCCTCCCCCACCCCGACTGTCAGCCCGAGCCCCGGTGGAGACGACTTCAAGGCGGGCGCTGGCCTGCCCGTGGTCACGCTCCCGGACGCGCTCAAGTACATCGACATCGTCGCCGGGACGGGCGCGCAGCCCAACAAGGGCGACTCGATCACCGTCCAGTACACCGGCTGGCTCAGCAACGGCACCAAGTTCGACTCGAGCCGGGACACCGGCACGCCGGCCACCTTCCAGATCGGTGTCGGCGCCGTCATCCCAGGCTGGGACGAGGCGGTGATCACGATGAAGATCGGCGGCAAGCGGAAGCTGATCCTCCCGCCGGCCCTCGGCTACGGAGCTGCCGGGTCGCCGCCGACGATCCCGGCCAACTCGACGCTCGTCTTCGTCGTCGAGCTGCTTGGGGTAACGCCGGCCCCCTCACCGAGCCCCAGCCCCTAGCGCGCCAGCGCGATCCCCGGGAACGTCACCCACAGATAGAGGACGGCGAACAGGAAGACCCAGACCAGGTCGACGAAATGCCAGTAGATGGCCCCGGCCGCGATGCCGACGTGATGGCGGGCCGAAAACTGGCCCATCTGGAAGCGCCAGACCAGGATGCAGAGGATCACCAGGCCGCCCAGGACGTGGAGGCCGTGGAAGCCGGTCATGGTGAAGAAGATGGTCGCGAAGGAGTTGGCGTTGAAGGCCATCGCCTGGGCAGGATCGGCGCCGATCCAGCTCGGCGCCAGCTTCTCGATGAACTCGTAGGCCTGGCCGATCTCGAATGCGAAGCCGAGGACGATCGTGATCACCATCCAGGCGAAGAAGCGCGGCCGGTTGCCGCGCTGGATGGCGAGGTGGGCGACGTGGCAGGTGGCTCCCGAGCTGAGCAGTACGATCGTGTTCACCGCCGGGATCGGGAACCAGTCGACCGGGTGGGTGCCCGCCGGCGGCCACGGGTTGTGCGAGCTGAAGAGATAGAAGTAGGTTCCGAAGAGGGTCCCGAAGAACATCACCTCGGACGCGAGGAAGATGTACATCCCCATCATCTGCGGCGACAGCCGCGGGTGGACGGGGACGTTGTCGGCGGTGGCCGGAGCGGTGGCTACCGCCATAAGTGTCCTGCTCCTGAAGGTCGTTGAAAAATCGCCGCCAGGGGCGTCGAGATCAAGGAAGTGCACGAGCAACGGAGCGAGCGGGCCCTAGGGCCCGTGAGTGAGTAGCGCAGAAGCTGACGCGGAGATCGGCGTCCCTGGTGGATGAGCCCGAAGGGTCGGCCGGCCGTCGCTTGCGACGGCCCAGACATTTTCAGCGACCTTTGGGAGCGGGACACTCAGTGATGAGTGCCGCCGTGACCAGCGTCCGCCGGATCGTCTTTCGGGAACAGGCGGACGTCCTCCAGCATCCAGCCGGCGATGGCCAGGATGAAGAAGATCACGCCGATCACGGCGAGCACGATCCGGGCGACCGGCGCGAAGGGGATCGCCGCGAAGGCGAGGAAGAAGATCCCGAGGCAGACCATGATCGGCCAGCGGCTGGAGGGAAAGATGTGGATCCCCAGCTCGTGGGCCTTCTCCTCGAAGTCGACCACGATCACGTTGGCCTCCTCGACCACCGGGGTGTCGTCCCATTGGTGCACGTACATCCGGGAGGGGTCGGCGAGGCGCCAGGTCCGGTAGGCGCGGGCCGCGGCCTTGGCGTTCGGCCAGAGCGGGAACGAGCAGTTCCGGCAGAACCAGCCGAAGCGGGCGGTGAGCAGCCCGCAGCGCGGGCAGTCGATGCCGACGGCGGGGTTCTGGGTGTCGACGTATTCCGCGACGTGCGCCATCCTTGCAGCCGATTCTAACAAGGGTCGCTCCCGGCGATCGGCCGGGGGGGTAGCCCGCGCGGAGCTCCGCCGAGCACGGCCGACAGGGCGAACCTCCCCCCTCAGATCAAGAAGGCACCGCTTCTATAATCGGGTGCGGATGACTGGCCTCTCCCGCCGCCTTCGCGTGTCCCTGGCCGTGATCATCGCCGTCACCTCGGTGCTGATCGCCGCCTCCCCCGCGCTCGCGAACGGCCTGAGCCTGATCTTCCCCGACCCGGTCTCCCCCAACGGCCGCGACATCTACGGCCTCTACCTCCTGATCACCTACCCGGCGATCGTGATCTTCGTCGGAGTCGAGGTCGTGCTCCTCTACATAATCCTGCGCTTCCGCCGCAAGCACCCGGCGCAGGTCGGGGCCTCCTGGCACGGCAACACGCCGCTGGAGATCGTCTGGACGATCATCCCGGCGCTGATCGTGGCCTACATCGCACTCGTCTCCTTCCAGGTGCTGGTGAAGGACTTCTCGACCCAGGCGGCGAACGCGAACACGGACATGAACGTCGCCGTCAACGGCGTCCAGTTCACCTGGAGCTACACCTACGACGAGGGCTTCACGGTCCAGAACGAGATGGTCGTTCCGGTTGGAAAGATGGTCCACATGACGTTCGACTCCGACAACGTCATCCACTCCTGGTGGGTGCCCGCGCTCACCGGAAAGACCGACGCCGTGCCCGGCTACACGAACCAGAGCTGGATCAAGGTCGACCCGAGCGTGCTGACCAACTGCCCCACCGGAAACGACCGTCATCCCGACCAGGCGACTGGCGGCTGCGTCTTCCACGGCGAGTGCGCCGAGCTCTGCGGCGCCGGCCACGCCCAGATGCAGATCGACGTGCTGGCGGTACCCCAGAGCCAGTACGACGCCTGGGTCGCGACCCAGAAGGCGAAAGCGACCGCGCCCAGCCCCAGCCCGAAGCCGAGCCCCAGCCCGAACGCGTCACCGTCCGCGTCCCCATCCCCCAAGCCGTCGCCTTAAGGTGAAGAGAGTGGAGTTGAGATGGCAACCGTAACCGCCCCGCCGCCGGTGGTGATCCCCGAGTCATACGAACGGTCAGTGTTCGCGCCGGTCACGACCTGGCTCACGACGACCGACCACAAGCTGATCGGGATCATGTACATGGTCACCAGCTTCACGGCGTTCCTGGTCGCCGGGATCTTCGCTCTCATCATCCGCGTCCAGCTGGCGCAGCCGAACATGAACGTGGTCGACGCGGAGACCTACAACCAGCTCGTCTCGGCCCACGGGACGACGATGATCTTCTTCTTCGTCACCCTCTTCCTGACCGGTATCGCGAACTACATCGTCCCGATCATGGTCGGCGCCCGGGACATGGCCTTTCCACGCGTGAACGCGCTCGGCTTCTGGCTGGTGCCGGTGTCGATCGCGATCTACTACGCGGGCTTCTTCCTCGGTGGCGCCCTGAACGCCGGCTGGACCGGCTATCCGCCCCTCACCTCGAGGCAGTTCAACCCGAGCCTGGGGGTTGACCTCTGGACGCTCTCACTGATCGTCTGGGCGATCAGCGGCATCATGGCCTCGGTCAACTTCCTGACCACCATCCTGGCGCTGCGCGCTCCCGGCATGGACCTGCTCCGCCTGCCGCTCTTCGTCTGGGCGCAGATCTCGACCTCGCTGCTGCTGCTCATCGTCGGCGCGCCGCTCGCCGGGGCGATGATCCTCACCGAGATCGACCGCCAGTTCGGCACCAACTTCTTCACCTCGGCCGGGCGCCCGGTGCTCTACCAGCACCTCTTCTGGTTCTTCGGACACCCCGAGGTCTACATCATGATCCTGCCCGGCTTCGGGATGATC
>DATCOZ010000001.1:0-10947 GCA_036564345.1 Candidatus Dormiibacterota bacterium
GTTATGAGGCGGCGCCGCCCCGCCGACGGGGGGAACGGGGCGGGCCCGGCACCTCCTCCGCCTGGTCGTACTTGATCGCCTCGTAAAGCGAGCCGCAGGCTCGACAGCGGTACTGCAGGGTCATCGCCTGAGTGCCGAAGAGCGAGATCACCTCCGCGTCATGGCTTGCGCAGAAGGGGCAGCTCGGAGCGCCCCGCGGCGCTTCAGCCCCGGGCTGGGGTTTCCGCACCGGTGATGCCGTAGCGCTGCTCCTCGAGGCCGCGGAGCATGTCGAAGGTGTGCTTGTCGATCGCCCCGGCCTTCGTCCGCCGTCGGATTGGATCCCACTTCGACCAGTCGATCTCCAGCTTCGGTTCGGGCCGCTCGAGCTTGCCGGCCAGGCGCTTGCGAAGTTTCCCGCCATCTGGTCCGAACCACTCCACCGCCTCGCGCCACGCCTGCTCGACGGCCGCGCTCATGCCGAGCTCGTTGAGCCAGCTGCGGCCGTGGAGGAAGTGGTAGCGCTCCTCCGCGATCATCTTGCGCAACCGGGTTCGAAGGACCTCGAACTCGCCTTCGGCCAGCGATTCGATCATCACCGTGAACGCGGTGTCGAGGATCGCGTTGGCGGCAACGAACTGCTCCCACTCGGTCCAGGTGTCGTCGAGGAAGGCGACATTTCGGTAGGCGGCCGGGTCGCTCTCCCTTTCCGGTCCCCGCGGGTCGTCACCCAGCTCGGAGAGGCAGCCGGCGAGGACCCGGCTGTGGCCGAGGTCGTCGAGACCCATCGCGGCGGCGGCGATGTTCGCCTCGAGCGTGGGGGTTGCGCTGCACCACTCCGCGTAGCGCAAGCCGAGCAGCTGCTTGCAATCGGCAAGGGAGACGACGAGATCGCTGACCGGGGTGCCGACCGGCCGCTTACTCATCGCCCGGTGCGGTGACCGTGATGACCGCTTCCCGGGGGACGATGACCATCTCGACCCAGCGCTCCTCGTCGTAGGTCGCGCGCGCATACGCCTGGGCGATGTCGTCGTCGGGCGCCACCACCCGGCCGACGTGGCGGAGGGGGTCGACACGCGCCTTGCGGGCGAAGACGTCGTACTCGCGGACGGAGCGGTGAACCCGGGTCATCGTCATACCGCCAGTCCCCACATCTCGAGGGCGTCGCGACCGTCCTGGGTCAGGCGCTCGCTGCTCCAGGGCGGGTCCCATACAACCTTGATCTCGACCTCCTCGACCTCTGGCTCGGCGAGCAGCCGCTCCCGGATGTCCTCCAGGATGAAGTCGTGGGCCGGGCAGCCCATCGCAGTGAAGGTGAGATCGACGCTGACCTTCGGCGCCTCCGCCCGCAGGCCGTAGATGAGGCCGAGGTCGACCAGGCTGATCGGCATCTCAGGATCCTGGATCTCGGCGAGGGCCGCCCAGCAGCGGTCCTCGAGCGGAGAGCTCACTGCCCGCGCGATTTGCGCAGCTTGTAATAGGACTCCTGGAGGTCGGCCACCATCTCGGCGTTGCGAGGGCCCCGGCCGCGCCACCGCTCGAGCACGTCGTCCCAGCTGCACGGATCGTCGAAGTCCCAGCGCTTGGCCTCGGCGTCGAAGGTGCAGGGGAACGGGTAGTCGAGCACAAAAGCGTCGCCTTCCTGGTGGGCGGGAACCTTGACCCCGATCGATTCGCAGAAGGGCACCACGACCGACAGCCACCACTGGCGGAGCTGGTCGTTGGTCTTCGCCTTGAGCCGGTACTCGATCTGGGTGTGGTGCTGCTTGAGGTTGTCGGGGAGGCCGAACCACTCGACCGTGAGCGGGAACATCCAGTCGACGTTCTTCTGCAGCTCGTCCTTCGCCTCGCCGCCCGCCTTGGTGATCTTCTTCATCCAGCTCTGGCCGTTGCGGAGATGGAAATTCTCCTCCGCCATCACCTTGACCAGCCCCCGCTTCCAGGGACCGTAGGAGCAGGCATCGTGGATGTCGCCGAGGAGGCAGAAGCCGGCCTGGTCGTACATCGCGTTGGCGATCGCAAGCTCCGTCCACGACTCCAGCGGCACGTCGAAGGCGTAGGGGTAGCGGAAGGACTTCGGATCGCGCTCGAAGATCAGCTTCTCCTCGTCCTCGCCCAGCTCCTCGAGGATGTGGTACGCGATGTGGGCGTGGGCCAATTCGTCCTGGATGATGGCGATCCCGGTCATGAAGGCGTTGATGCTGGGCGCCCGCTTGGCGGCCAGGTAGTAGGCGGGCGCCGAGATCAGCTCGGTGTCGCCGCTGACCGTCAGGGTGTGCTTGAGCTCCTTCAGGTAGGCGGGTGTCATCTCCGAGGAGACCTCGATCAGGTCGCCCTTCTTGAGCAGGCTGTCGAACCGGACCTGGTTCGCAGTGGCCATGGCTCAGATTGTACGCACGGTACAATCGCTTCTCTGGGCCTCTAGCATCTGGGCTAGGAACGCCTCGTGGTGGCTGTAGCTCAGCGGTAGAGCGCTGGCCTGTGGAGCCGGAGGTCGCGGGTTCGAGACCCGTCAGCCACCCCACCCCGAACGCCCGTTCGGCGGATCAGACCTGATCGATCGCAGGTGGTCCTCCCTCTAAATTCCGACGCTCGCCCGACTGATGGTTCCGAGGACCTGCTGCTGGTAATAGAGCGGGCTGTTTTGGTCGGAGATCACGTTGGACGGGTAATGGGTGGAGACGGACAGCGTGTAGATGTTGGCACCGGAGATGGCGAGTCCGAAGTAATCGCCGATGAACGAGCCCGTGCAAGGATCGTCGACATCCGGGCAAGCCATCTGACCGAGGCCGCCGAGTGTCTGGACATTGGAGGTGGATCCGTCCGCATTGACCAGCAGCCCCGGCTGCTGTGGGTCCCACGTGTAGTTGGAGGCCCGGATGTTGGAACCCACCGGCACGGCCCCTCCGCCGTAGTCGTGATAGGGCTGCAGGCTGCCGTCGATGCAGAAGTTGGTCCTGCCCACGTCCTGCCGGATGATGCTCTGGGCGTTCGGGCAGGCGGCGCGCCGGTCGTAGAACGCGACCGCGACGCCGCCATCCGGGCCCGCGGCGACGCTGGGCTGGAACTGGTCGGTCGCCCGGCCCGGGCCGTCGACATTGTCGTTCACCTTCACCGGGGCGGACCACGTGGTCCCGCCATCCGTCGACTGCGTGAACATGACGTCGAACTGCCCACCCGTCCATTCCTCGTAGGTGAGGTAGAGGTGGCCGGGGAATGTCGGTGAGACGGCGAAGTTCTCGATGATGCCGTCGCGGAAAGTCGTGTTGGGGAGGTTGCCGGCTCCGCCGTCGAGCAGGTCGACGGTGCTGGCCTGCACGAAGTTGCCGAATGTCTGGCCGTCATCCGTCGACCGGGCCACCCAGAGGTGAGCAACCGCTGCAGTCCCGCCCTTGGTGTTGCCACCTCGTGTCGGAAAGGCTGCATAGGCGATGTAGACGGTTCCGTCCGAGCTGATACCCGGGTAGATGTAGGTGTTGAATTTCTGGTCGACGGGGGGCGGCACGATGGTGACCGCCTTCCTGAACGTCTGGCCCCGGTCGGTGGAGACGGCTTCGACGATGTTGGCCTGGTTGCAGCACCCGCTGAAGACGGTCCACATGGCGTAGACGTGGTCCTGGTACCTGGTGCCTGCGAAGTGGTTCACGGCAATCCACTGCTTATCTTCGAACTTGAAGCTGAAAGAGCTCTCGTTCGGGGACTTCTCGAGCGGCTGGCCGCCGTTCCCCGTGATCCAGTGCCGACCGAGGTCGTCGCTGTAGGACACGGTTATCTCGCCGTTCGGATGCAGGTTGGTCCAGTAGGCGTTGAACGGCAGGACGGTCTGATAGACGCGGCCCTTGGAGTCGAAGTCCACGTTCGGGTCGGTCGCATTGGTCCAGCTTGGCGGCATCGCCTGCGTGCCGACCGTTGTGCAGTCGTAGCCCTGGACGATGGTGCTTCCCAGAGCCGAGCCGTTCTGGATGTTGAACGTTCCGAGGTAGAAGTTGTAGTAGGTCGAGTACTTGTCGAAGAAGAACTTGGAGTTGCCGATGAGCGTCTCGGTGCCCGGTTGCACCGCCAACCATGATTCCGAGTGGTTGGCATTGAAGGGCCCCGATCCGCAGGTCCCCGGCACCGGGGCGTTGCCTGAGTCGGGGTAGCCGCCACCCGTGGTCGGCTGGGTCACGACGGCATTGACGGCCTGAACCGAGGAGGTCCAAAGTCCGGCGCCGCTTGAACCTGACGCGGGCAAGGCGGGCAAGCCGAAAGCGATAACGGGAATCAGCAGGCCAGCAAGACGGTGCGTCTTCACAGGTAGCCCTCCAAGTTCCGCCCGCGTCGGCCCGGTCCGGGCGCCCACCATCGGAAGGAGATGAGGATATTTGATAAGGGGCTCCGAGGACAAGCCGAGGCTCGATGAAAGGCGATCGTCCGACGAACGCCTAGGGCGAGGCTCCCGGGTCGCCTTGTTCAGTCCCTCTGCAGCTCGCTCTCCATGAACGCCCGAAAGCTGGCGTGGCGGTGGGCGCCCGGTATCCAGCTCGCGAAGAACCAGGTCTCCCACTCGGAGCTGCCCGATGGGATCAGGAGGCACACACCATCGGCGACGGTGCTGACCTGGACTGCCGTTCGCAAGGCCGGGCCCTCTTCGTTCTCGGCCCAGATCGCGACCCACTCCGGCTCTGAGTCGGCGAAGCGCACCACCTCGTGCGCCGCCATCAGCCGGTCGACCGCAAACGATGTCGGCCCCCACCCATTGGTTGTCTGGAGGAAGGAGCGGTAGGACGGCGGCAGCTTCAGGCTCAGCCGCTCCTCGAGGGCGGTGAGCTCGTCCTCGGTTGCGCCGGGCGTTCCCAGCCAGCCGGTCTCGAGGGCTGATTCAGGCAGATCGGCAGCGCGATCGCGGTCGGCAAGGATCTTCGCGGCCAGCTTCGCGAGCAGGTCCAGCCAGGCCGCATTGCCTGCCCGCGCAGCGCTCGGTCGGCTTCGGGTGGGAAGCTCCCTCGCGCCAAGGCGCCGCAGGGCAGCGCGAGCCTTGACGGTGACCTCGGCCTCGGGGTCAGCGGCCAGCCGTTCGAGCGTCGCGACGTCTTCGGCGCGGCCGGTCGAGAAGTAGCCGAGCATCTCGGCCAGCTGCGACCTGACGCCGGTGGCCGGATCGGCGGCCAGCGCGATCACGTCATCGATCTCGCCCAGCGAGGCGAGCAGCCCGATCGCCATCGACCGCACCGCCGGGCGGGCATCCGCCAATGCTTCCCGACCCGCCGCCAGCACCCGCCGGTCGCGGCCATCCGCGAGCCCCAGGTTGGCCAGGCGAGGTCCAAGCGGGTCCGCCCTCACGGCGGCGAGGTCTTCACCGATCCGCTGTTCTGCATAGCCGGGTAGGGGACGGGTGGCGATCCGCTCGAGCTCGGCTACGGCGCGCTCTCTCAAAGAAGGCGGACGAAAACGCCGGACGAGTTGGTTGATGGCCCCGGCGGACCGGGCGACCGCGCGGAGGGCGGCCTGCCGGACCTCGAGGTCGTCGGACTCGTCGTGGAGCACCTTGAAGACCGGCTTCGGCGGCAGGCCGGCGCCGCCGAGCGAGTCGAGCGCGGCGATCCGCTCGGCCTTTGGACGGGTCCGGTTTTCGATATCCAAGCTGCCGGTCAACCCTACAGCGGCGCCCGTTGAGCGAGAATTTCCTTTCCTTGGCCCGACCCTCGATGTACGAGTTCGCTGGAGGCGACGCCGCCCTTCTCGCGCTGGCTGCAGCCCATCACGAGCGGTGTCTCGAGGACCCGGAGTTGAACCACCCCTTCTCCCATGGCGTCAATCCCGAGCACGTCGAAAGGCTTGCCTTCTACTGGGCGGAGGTGTTCGGGGGCCCGAGCCGCTATTCGGAGTCGCATGGCGGTCATTCCGCGATGCTCGAGGTCCACGCTCGCCAGGGGGCTGGAGAAGACTTCGGCCCTCGCTTTGTAGCCTGCTTCATGCAGGCCGCCGACGACGCTGGTCTTCCCGACGACCCCGAGTTCCGAGCCGGCCTCCGCTCGTACATGGAGTGGGCGACGCGCGAGGTGGTTTCCTACGCGCCGAAGGAGGCCCGGGTGCCGGCGGGCTTGCCGGTGCCGCGCTGGTCCTGGGACGGCCTCGAAATGAGTCCGGAGACGCCCACCTAGCCCTTCTTGCTCTGCCCCTCGAGCACGGCGAGGATCTTGTTCTGATTGTTGAGGATCTCGACCGCATGGCCGGAAAGCGTGTGGATGGCCTCGAGCGTCTCGTGGTCGGTCTCGGCGCGGGCGTCGCTCGCCGCCGACTGCACGTTCTGCCCGACCATGATCGCGACCATCGCCAGGGCCTGGAAGATGCCGCCGACGATCAGCAGCATGAGAGCGAATGGATAGGGGTCGAAGGCCAGCACGCCAAGCTTCGACAGCACGATCCAACCGCCTATGAACAAAGCCAGGAAGTAGAAGAACCACATGTTGCCGACGCCGTTGGTTATGAGGATCGCGAGCCACTTGTTGAACCCGGTGTGGAGGTGGACGTCGTTGGTGCGGATGAGCTTGTGTTTCATTGCGCGAAAGCATCCGTCAACCGCGGCGTCATTCGCTACGCCCGGTGGATCGGCTCAGGCGTCGATGAGCCGGCGGGTCTCGCCGAAGATCAGCTGGACGACCTCGTCGTCGGCCAAGAAGGCGGTCGGAAAGCCGAGCGGGATCGCGGTGGCCTCTTCGAGCTTCGCCAGCGCCTCCGGCGCCAGCTCCAGCGTCAGCACACCCAGGTTCTCCTCCAGTTGGCCGGCGCCACGGGCTCCCAGGATGGGTATGAGGTTCGCCTTGCCGCGCTGAGCCAGCACCCAGGCGAGGCAGACCTGGCTCGGCGTCGCATCGGCGCCTGCGGCGATCTCCCGGACGACCTCGGCCACCTTCGCCTGCCGCTCGCCGGGCGTGTGGTCGCCGTAACGGCGCGGCGCCTTCCCGCCGTTCGAGTATTTCCCAGTCAGCACTCCGCCGCCGAGGGTGCCCCAGGCGAGAACCGCCAGACCGAGCGAAGCCGCCATCGGGAACAGCTCGCGTTCCGGGTCGCGGCTCGCGAGGCTGTAGGGGAGCTGGATCGCCGACGGCCGGGTCCAGCCACGCAGCTCGGCGATCGCGACCGCTCGCGAAACGACCCAGGCCGGCGTGTCCGAAATGCCGACGGCCACCACCTTCCCAGCGGCGACCACGTCGTCAAGCGCGCGCACCACCTCGTCGATCGGCGTCATGCCGTCCCACATGTGCATCCAGAGCAGGTCGATCCGGTCCGTGCGCAGCCGGCGAAGGCTCGCATCCAGCGTCTGGAGCAGGTTCTTGCGGTGGTTGCCACCCGCGTTGGGATCCTCCGGCCGGCTGGTCAGCGTGTACTTGGTCGCCAGCACGACGCGCTCGCGGCGGCCCTCCAGCAGCTCGCCGAGCTGCTTCTCCGACTCGCCGTCGGTGTAGTTGCTCGCGGTGTCGACGAAGTTGCCGCCGCGCTCGAGGAAGAGATCGAGCATCCGGCGCGACTCCGCGAGCTCGGCGCCCCAGCCCCACCGCTCGCCGAACGTCATCGTCCCCAGCGCGACTTCGCTCACGCGAAGCGCGGAACCTCCCAGCAGCCGGTATCTCATCTTGCGTCCACCTCCAGCCGCAACGGTACTGCGATGAAAGCTGTGATTCCACTACGAATTCGATCGCACTAAACTGCTGCCGGTGGCCACTCAGCGCCTGCGCCTCGAGATCGACGCGTCGCCTGCCTACGAGCTCGTGCTCTCGCTAGCGGCGGCCACGGCAGGTGGCGATGGCCCGAAGGAGTTGGTCGACGAGGTCCGGGCGTTCGCGGGCGGGTGCGACATGATCTGGGCGCACCTTCTGACCGTGGCCTACGAGACGGCGCCGCCGCGGGACCCGGCGGCCGTGATCCGCGCGATCCGCTCGATGCACCCGCGAGAGTTGCGGCTCCGGCTGCTCGGGTACTACGTCCGCTACTTCCGCCGCGCCACGCCACCGGAGGTGATCGCAGCGGCAGCCGACGGGGAGGAGGCGGCGATCCGCCAGTTCCAGGCGAGCTCCTATCCGGAGGACTCACTCTGGCAGTCGGCGCTCCGTGCCCTTCTACCCCTCGACGGCTGGGAGACCCGGCGCCGGCTGCTCCGGTTGCTCGACGGCTGGAGCGACCACTTCGCCACCGTCTACGACGCCGCGCCACTCCTCGCGGAGGCCGCCTCGCGGCGCGCCCAGGCGCGCACAAAGCGCGCGGAGCAGATGGTCGCCGCGGTGATGGACGGCTGGGAGTACATCGCGGAACCGGGCATCAACTCCGTCCTCCTGGTGCCGTCGGTGGTGATCTGGCCCGCGGCTCACGTTTTCGACCACCACTCGACCAAGGTCGTCTGCTACCCGATCCGGCCGGCGAGCGCGGCGGGGCCGGACGAGCCACCGCTCGAGCTGCTGCGCGCGGGTCAGGCTGTCGCCGACGAGCGCCGCCTGCGGATTCTCCGGCTGCTTGCCCACCAGGAGCTGACCGCCCTCGAGCTCAGCAGGCGCCTGGGGATTGGCCTGACGACGGTGCTCCACCACCTCCGACTCCTCCTGCAAGCCGGCCTGCTCAGCGCCAGCGGGGGCCGGCGCAAGGTCTACCGGCTGCGCCGCGAGGGCCTGGCCGACCTCGAACGAGCTCTCGCCGGCTGGCTGGGATAGGAAGCGTCCACGTCGTTTGCACGATCATTGCTAGCTGATGAGCGCACCCCGCTGGCTGGAGTTGGCAATCGGTATGACCCTGGTCTGGATCGTCCTCCGCGACCTCTTCGTCGGTGTCATCGTGCCAAGACCCGCTCGCGGAGCGCTGCGGCCGTCGAACCTGTTGGTCCGGTGGAGCTGGCATGCATGGCGCTGGATCGGGAACCGTGCGAACGACGTCCAGACGCGGGAGGCTCGCCTCGGATCGTTCGGCCCAGCGGTCCTAATCCTGCTTCTGGTCGCCTGGGTGGTCGGGTTGATCATCGGCTACGGCCTGATTCTGGACGCGGTCCATGAGCAGGTGAACCCGGTGCCCGCCAACCTGGGCACGACAATCTACTTCTCGGCCATCTCGTTCCTGACGATTGGCTACGGCGACTTCGTCCCGGTCGGAACGATGGCACGAGCGGTCGCGCTCATCGAGGGTGCAACCGGCCTGGGCGTCGTCGCGGTGGTGATCAGCCTTCTCTTCTCGCTGTATGGGTCCTTCCAGAGGCGCGAGGTACTGATAATCACGCTCGACGCGCTCGCCGGAGCGCCGCCCTCGGGCGTGGTGCTGCTCGAGAACAGCCTCCGCAATGACATGGTCGATCAGTTGGAGGAGACGTTCGATGAGTGGATGCGGTGGAGCGCAGAGGTGCTCGAGAGCCACCTCGCCTACCCGATCCTCGCCTACTTCCGCTCCAGCCACGACAACGAGTCCTGGATCAGCGCGATCGGGGCGGTGCTCGACGCGACCGTCCTCGTGCTGACGACCGTGGAAGACGTGCCCCGCGGCCCCGCCCGCTTGATGTACAACGTCGGTACCCACCTGGTCGAAGACCTGAGCTGGTTCTTCAAGACCTCCCACCTGCACGAAGTCGGAATCGAACGCTTCGAGTTCGACACCGCCTGTGAGCGGCTGACCGAGGCCGGCTACACGCTGACGGACCGGGAGATCGCCTGGACCAAGTTCTCGGAGCTCCGGAGCGCCTACGCGGTCCCGCTCAACGAGATGGGCCGGTACTGGTCGATCCCACCGGCGCTCTGGATCGGCGACCGCTCCTACCTGCCCCATGGGGTCATTGCCGGCCGCCACGACCACTGAGAGACGGGGCGGAACGGCCTCGACCCGCGGGTATCCTCAGCTTGGTCGCGCTTCGCCCCGCTAGCTCAGTGGAAGAGCACCTGCCTTCTAAGCAGATGGTCGGGGGTTCGAATCCCTCGCGGGGCACATCTGAACTCAGAAACACCGGATAACGCTGGGGCGCCGCCGTAACGAAAGTAAGCACTACGCTCCAATACCGGATAACATACTCGCTGTGCAAAGCATTTCCAGCCTTCCAACCGGCAGCCGCGAGACGATCGCCGAGCTCACCAAGTCCTTCGAGCGCCACCTCCGAGCGGAGAACAAGCGCCCGCGCACAGTCCAGACCTACCTCGAATCCCTGGCAGCCTTCGATCGCTTCCTCGGCGAGCAGGGCCTACCGACCGAGGCGGGCAGCATCCGCCGTGAGGATGTCGAGGCGTTCATGGGCGATCTGCTCCAGCGGGCGAAGCCGAGCACGGCCAGCGTTCGCTATCGGGCGCTCCAGCAGTTCTGGCGCTGGGCGCTCTCTGATGACCTGATCGTCGCCTCGCCAATGGCGAAGATGCGACCGCCGAAGGTCGTGGTCGATCCTCCGACCGTCCTGACCGAGGACGAGCTGCGGCGCCTGCTCAAGGTCTGTGACGGCTCCGACTTCCGCGATCGCCGTGACTCGGCGCTCATCTGGTTCTTCCTCGATACCGGCTGCCGGCTGGACGAGGTCACCCGCCTGAACGTCACGGACCTGGACCTGGACAACTCCACGGTGGTCGTGCTCGGCAAGGGCGGCCGGAAGCGAATGGTCGGCCTCGGTCGGAAGTCTGTCCGAGCGATGGACCGCTACTTACGGATACGGCACCGTCAGCCGAAGGGGCAAACCGAGGTCGGGCTCTGGCTCGGCAGTAAGGGCCGCATGACGCACAGCGGGATTGCTCAGGTACTCGAGGCTCGCGGGCTCGAGGCGAAGCTGGCGCGCGGGCTCCATCCCCACCTCTTCCGCCACACGTGGGCCCACATGATGAAGACGGTCAACGCCGCGGACGAGGAGATCATGGCGCTGGCAGGTTGGCAGTCCCACCAGATGCTCAGCCGCTACGCCGCCAGCACAGCCACGGCGCGGGCACTGGCAACCCATCAGCGGGTCGGACCGGGGGATCGGCTGTGAAGGCACCCATACGC
>DATCOZ010000022.1:0-9457 GCA_036564345.1 Candidatus Dormiibacterota bacterium
GCGGACGATGCAGCGCTACAAGGAGCTGCAGGACATCATCGCCATCCTCGGCATGGAGGAGCTCTCGGAGGACGACAAGCTGGCCGTCCAGCGGGCACGGAAGATCCAGCGCTTCCTGTCCCAGCCCTTTTTCGTGGCCGAGAAGTTCACCGGCAAAGAAGGGCGCTACGTCCCCGTTAAAGAGACAGTGCGGGGCTTCGCGGAGATCCTCGAGGGCAAGCACGACGACCTGCCCGAGCAGGCCTTCTACCTGGTCGGGACGATCGACGAGGCCCGCGAGGTCGGCGAAGCGATGAATAAGAAGGGTTAGCGGGAAGGAACACCAGGAGATGCCAATCCCCGTCCGGGTCGTCAGCGTTGAGCGTTTGCTGTTCGAGGGCGACGCCGACTTTGTCCTCTGCCGGAGCCTGGAGGGCGAGCTCGGCATCCTGCCGAACCACGCGCCGCTGCTGGCGGTCCTCGCGCCGAGCGAGGTCCGGATCGACAAGACGGGCGGCGGGAGCGAGCACATCTTCGTCGGCGGCGGCTTCCTGGAGGTGCTGCCCGAACGCCTCACGATCCTCGCCGACATCGCCGAGCACGCCAGCGAGATCAACCTCGAGCGGGCAGAAGCGTCCCGCAAGGCGATCGCCGAGCGCCTCGCCGGCATTCCGCACGATGACGCCGAGCGGCGCTCGTTGGAGCAGGAGCTGGTCATGGCGGAGGAGCGTTTGCGCCTGGCAAGAATCCGCCGCGGGGGCGGCTAGGGCCTGAGCGTGGAAACCCGCCCGAAGGACGACGTTCTCCGGGTGCGGGGTGGCCATGGGCTGTCCGGCAGAATCTGCATCGGCGGGTCCAAGAACGCTTCCCTGCCCATCCTCGCCGCCTGCCTTCTCACATCGGAGCCGGTGACGTTGCGCAACCTGGCCGAGGTCACCGACACCGCCGTGATGCTGGACATCCTGGCCGCGCTCGGCTGCAGCATCACCGATCACACGGTCACCGCCGCGCGGGTCGAGGCGGAGGTGCCCGAGGAGCTGGCGAGCCGGATGCGGGCATCGATCGTCCTCCTCGGCCCGCTCCTCGCCCGGACCGGCCACGTGCGGCTGCCGAAGCCGGGCGGCGACGACATCGGCGACCGCCGGGTGGAACAGCACATCGCCGGCCTGCGCCGGATGGGCGCCGACATCGAGGAGACCCAGACCGAGATCATCGGCCGGGCCGGCCGGCTCCGCGGCGCCCGGATCGTCCTCGACATGCCGACCGTGACCGGGACCGAGAACCTGATGATGGCGGCCACCCTCGCCGAAGGCCGGACCGAGATCATCAACGCCGCCCGGGAGCCCCACGTCCAGGACCTGGCCCGGATGCTCAACGGGATCGGCGCCAACGTCGTCGGGGCCGGGACCCACGAGATCGTCGTCGAAGGGGTCACCGGGCTGCACGGCGGCGAGCACGCGGTCATCGCCGACTACCTGGAGGCGGGGACCTACGCAATGGCGGTCGCGGCCACGGGCGGCGACGTCCACCTCGAGTGCTCGCCCGTCGACGACCTGCCGATGCTGCTGTTGAAGCTGGAGGAGGCGGGAGTCGGGATCGAGGTGGAGGGCGACGACCTGCACGTCTTCCGGAGCGCCCGCCAGGCGCTCCGGGCAACGGACTTGACGACCTGGGTCCATCCCGGCTTCCCGACCGACCTCCAGGCGCAGTACACCGCGCTGATGACCCAGGCCCGGGGGACCAGCACGATCTCCGAATTCCTCTTCGAGAACCGCTTCCAGCACGTGCCCGACCTGGTCAAGATGGGCGCCGTGATCGAGCTCCGCGCGCGCACCGCGCTGGTGACGGGGCCGACCCGCCTGCGGGGGACCGAGGTGGTGGTGCCCGACATCCGTTCCGGCGCCGCCCTCGTCATCGCCGCCCTCTGCGCCGAGGGGGAGAGCGTCCTCCACCGCTCCTGGCACGTCGATCGCGGCTATCCCGACCTGGTCGCTCGCCTCACTGAGCTGGGCGCCGAGATCCGGCGCGAGAACCTGCCCGGCGACCACCCCAGCTCGGCCAGCTACGAATAGCGTGCTTGCCAAGAAGATCGGGATCGACCTCGGCACCTCGACCGTTCTCGTCTACGTCAAAGGCGAGGGAATCGTCGTCAACGAGCCCTCGCTGGTCGCGCTCAACCGGGACGGGACCAAGATCCTCGCCGTCGGCCGCCAGGCGGCCGAGATGGTGGGGAGGACGCCCGACACGATCACCCTCGTCCGGCCCATGCGGGAGGGCGTCATCGCCGACTTCGTGGTGACTGAGGGGATGCTCCACTACTTCATCGCCAAGGTCCAGGGCCGGCAGCGGATCTTCAAGCCGGAGATCATGATCTGCGTCCCTTCCGGGGTGACCAGCGTCGAGCGCCGCGCCGTCACCGAGGCCGCTATCAGCGCCGGCGCCAAGCAGGCCTGGCTCATCGACGAGCCGCTGGCCGCCGCCATCGGCGCCGACCTGCCGATCAGCCAGCCGAGCGGCCACGCGATCTGCGACATCGGCGGCGGCACGACCGAGATCGCCGTGATCTCGCTCTCCGGCATGGTCGTCGCCCATTCGATCCGGGTGGGTGGGAATCGGATCGACGACGCCATCGCCGCCTTCGTCAAGCGCAAGCACAACCTCCTGATCGGCGAGCGGACGGCCGAGGAGGTGAAGATCGGCATCGGCAGCGCCATCGCGCCGAAGGAGCTGCTGACGATGGAGGTGCGCGGCCGCGACCTCGTCTCCGGCCTTCCCAAGAACATCACCCTCGATTCGCGCGAGGTCGCCGAAGCGATCCAGGATCCTCTCGCTCAGATCGTGGGCGCCGTCCGCGGGGTGCTCGAGCAGACGCCGCCCGAGCTGGCGGCGGACATCTATGACAAGGGCATCGTGCTCAGCGGCGGGGGCGCGCTGCTCCGCAACATTGACCGCTACCTGGTGATGCACACCGGGGTTCCGGCGATCGTCGCCGACGATCCCCAGACCTGCGTCGCCCGGGGCACCGGTCTCGCGCTGGAGCACTTCGAGGTCCTCAAGCGCAACCAGCTCTACCTGCGCTAAGCCGCTGAGCCAGCTTCACGTCGTCGTCGACGGCTCAGCCCTGGCCGCGCCCGCCGCCGGCATCGGCACCTACACCCGCGAGATCCTCGCCGCCCTCGCCGGCCGCGCCCGCTTCACGGTCTACGGACCGGGCCATCGGGAGATCCCAGGACCGCGCTTCGCGGGCCGCCACCTGCTCTGGCCTCGCAGGATCCGCCGCCTCGCCCCGGATCTCTTCTTCGGACCGATGGGCCAGCTGCCGCTCGGTTCGGTCGGCTGCCCTTCGGTGCTGACCATCCACGACCTGGCCATCTACATCCAGCCCCAGTGGTTCCCGCCCGGCCAGCCCCTCAGCACGCGGCTCGTCGTTCCCCGCTCGATCGAGCGGGCCACCCGCCTCATCGCCGACTCGCACAACACGGCCGCCGACATCGCCGAGCTCTTCGACCGCCGGCGGGAGGAGATCAGCGTCGTCCACCTCGGCGTGTCGCCCGACTTCCACCCCCTCCCGAAGGAGGAGCTGGAAGGCGTCCGCCGCCGGCTCGAGCTGCCCGATCGCTTCATCCTCTTCGTCGGCTCGATCGAGCCGCGCAAGAACCTGCCGACTCTGCTCGACGCCTGGTCGGCCGTCCCTGACCGCCCCGACCTCGTGATCGCCGGCGACTGGGGCTGGCGCCACGAGCCGATCCGCGAGCACATCGAGCGGCTGGGTGGTGGCATCCACCTGCTCGGACCGGTGGACCTCGGCGACCTCCCCGCGCTCTATAACCTGGCCATCGCGCTCGCCCACCCCGCCCACTACGAGGGCTTCGGGCTGACCCCCCTCGAGTCGATGGCCTGCGGCACGCCGGTCGTCTGCTCCAACGCCGCCTCGCTGCCCGAGGTGGTGGGCGACGCGGCGCTGCTCCTGGCTCCGGCCGACGTGGACGGCTGGACCGAGGCCCTCGACCGTGTTCTCCACGACCCGGGCATCGCCTCCGACCTGCGGCGCCGGGGCATCCTCCGCGCCGCCGAGTTCAGCTGGGCTAAGACAGCTTCACGGACGTGGCGGGTTCTCGAATCGACAGCCGCGCTCTGACGGCGGCGGCAACCCCCTCCGCGCAGCGCTTCCAGGTGAAGCGCGACGCCCGGCGGCGGCCGGCCGCGACCAGGCGGCGGCGCAGGGCTGGGTCGGCCTGGATCCGCCGGATGGCGCTCGCCATCCCCTCCGCGTCGCGGGCGTCGAGCACGTAGAGGGCAGCCTCGCCGCCGACCTCGGGCAGGGAGGAGGTCCGCGTTGCAACCACCGGCAGGCCGTGGCGCATGGCCTCCAGGACAGGTATGCCGAAGCCCTCGTAGAGGCTCGGGAAGAGGAACGCCTCGGCATTGCGGTAGAGGAGGTCGCGCTCGGCATCGGAGACCCGGCCGAGCAGGCGGCAGCGCGGCGAGGCGTCGAGGCGGGCGGCCATCGCCTCGTCGTGGATGGCGCCGGCGCACACCAGCAGGAGGCCGGGCAGCCTCTCCACGGCCTCCAGCGCGGTCAGCTGGTTCTTGCGCGGCTCGATCCTGCCGACGCTGAGCACATACGGCGCGTCGATGCCGAACGCGCGCAGCTTCGCCGCGTCGCCCTGCCGGTCAGCGGTGGCAGGCGTGCCCTCGCCGCCGCCCGCGTGGACGACGGTCACCCGATCGGGCTCGACGCCGTAGAGCGAGATGAGATCCTGCCGGGTCGCCTCGGAGAGGGCGATCATCGTGCGGCAGACGCGTGCCGCCCGCCGGGCCGTCCAGCGCAGATAGGCCAGGTCGGTCTGCCGATAAGCTCCTGGGAACCGCTCGAAGGCGAGGTCGTGGAAGACCTTGATCGGCGGCGCCGGGCAGAGCATCGGCACCACGTGCGCGAGATCCAGGAAGAGGTCCGGCCGGCGCCTCGCCAGCTCCGCCGGCAGCCTTGCCTGGGCCCACAGGCGGGGAAACGGCAGCACCGTCAGGTCGACGCCCAGGCCGGGCGCCGGGCGCGCCGCGTAGAACCGCCAATCGAGATCGGGAGCGACCTCCGGGAGCCGGCTGACGACCTCCCGGGTGTAGCGCTCGGTCCCCGTCACGGCGGGCTTTGTCGCGGGGTTCGCGTCGACGGCGACGATCGCCCTCTCCTTGGGTGCTATCCCAGGCATCCTATCGGCGATTTGTAGGTGGAGTCAGGCACACTGCTAGGTGGTGAATGGACCGCGCCCCCGCGGGCGGGCGGTGGCGCTTGCGATGGTCGTCATCGTGGCCGTCGTCACAGCCCAAGCCCTGCTCCAAGGAACGTTGATCGGTAAGGCGTATGCACGCCCCCTGTCGGTCGTCGCCAGGTCGGTGCCCGCCTCGCCGCCCCCTCGGCACGGGCAGGCGATGCCCGCCTGGGAGGTCTTTCCGCCAGGCGCGTTCGACGCCGTGATCCCGCCCGGCCGATCTCCGGTCCAGGTGCCGATCCTGATGTACCACTACATCCGGGTCCCGCCCGACTACGCAGCCGATCGCATCGGCTGGGGCCTCTCCACCTCACCTGAGGACTTCAAGCTGCAGATGAACTACCTCGCTCAGCGCGGCTACCACCCGATCACGCTGACAGATCTTCGCGACTACCTCAGGGGCAACCGGCCGCTCCCCGACCGGCCGGTGGTGATCACCTTCGACGACGGCTACGCCGACCTCTACACGCAGGCGTTCCCGGTGCTCAAGTACCACCACTTCAAGGCGGTCGCCTACATCGTCAGTGGATTTGTCGGCCGTATCGGACAGAACGTGATGCCCGACCAGGTGCGTGAGATGGACGCGTACGGGATCGAGATCGGCGCCCACACCGCGAACCATGTCGACCTCACCAGTGCCGGCGGCAGCCTCGGCAGCGAGGTGAGCGGGTCCAAGGCAGCCCTCGAGGCCCTCGTCGGTCACCCCGTGCTCGACTTCTGCTATCCCTCCGGCCGCTACAACGCGGCCGTGATCCAGGCGGTCCAGGCCGCCGGCTTCGACAGCGCCACCACGACCGAGAGCGGTGCCGTGCACACTCTGAACGACCGCTTCACCTGGAGCCGGGTTCGGGTCTCGGGCAGCGAGTCCCTCGACGATTTCGTGATGGGCCTGCAGCAGCACGAGACCGGCCAGGCTCCCTCCTCGTACACGCCGATCAGGATTCCCCGGACGTATCCCCTGATCTACGACCAGCCGCTCTCAGGGCTGGAGTAGCCCGAGCACCTTTCTCGCCGCGCGCTCGGCGGTGAGCCCGGCGGCGATCTCCCGGCCACGGGCGGAGAGCTGCACGCGGAGGGGCCGGCTGCGATACAGCGCCGAGATCGCCTCCGACCAGTCGGCGAGGTTTCCCGCACGGACGGTCAGGCCCGCGTCGCGGACGGCCTCGGGAAAGGCGCCGTCGTCGGGCACGACCGGCGGCGAGCCGCAGGCCATCGCCTGCAGCGCCCGGATCGGGCAGCCGTTGAGGCTCTCGCAGAGGAGCACGCCGACCGCCCCGCTGAGCAGCGCCGGCAGTCGCGTCCGCTCCAGCCGAAGGTCCTCGGCGATCACCAGGCCGGCGCCCTCCGCCGGCGTTTTGGCGCCGGACCAGGCGCGCCGGGCAAGCGCGGCATCACCGAAGGCGAGCAGGTATCGCTCGGGCAGGCCGAGCTCGGCTCGCAGAGCGGCCGCCTCGTCCGCCGAGGTGCGCGCGAACCCGGCCTCGAGACCGGGCTGAATGACGGTCAGCCGGGCCGTGGGAACCCTGAGATAGAGCGCAAGCGCCTCCGCCACCACCTCCGAGGGCGCGATGACGGCGTCGGAGCGGCTGGTCGCGAAGGCGGTGGCGAAGCGGCGGCCGAAACCGAGCAGGCCCGAGCGGAGGTGGGCCAGGTCGTGGACGGCGACGATGCAGCGGTGGCGGGGACTTGGCCGCCCCCCGGCCGGCTGGAAGAGAGTCCCGCCGGCCGGCAGCGGGCCCCTGGAGCCCGGCTCGAGCACGACGATCTCGAGGTGTGCGGCGATCCGCACCAGCGCCCCCACGAGCTGGAGGGCGTACTCCCCGGGCGGGTCCGGCCGGACGGGGTCGACCCGCCGGAGGTCGATTATCAGCACCGGGGGGAAGGGTTAGGCAACAGCGGCCAATGATAATCAGCCCTGACATGGGCTCGATCCGGGTGCTCGGCGTGCGCGTCGACGACCTCGACAGCGAAGGCACGCTGGACCGGATCGAGGAGCTGCTGGCCGCCGGGGGCCACCACCTGGTCGCGACCGTGAATCCGGAATTCGTCATGCTGGCGCGGCGCGACCCGGCCTTCCACCGCCTGCTCGAGGACGCCGCTCTCTGCCTCGCCGACGGCTGGGGCGTGACCTGGGCCGCCCGCCGCCAGGGCCGCCCGCTCCCCGCGCGGGTCACCGGCGTCGACCTGATCCCGGCGCTCGCCGAGCGGGCGGCGGAAATGGGTTGGCGTCTCTTCCTGCTCGGAGCAGCCCCAGGCGTCGCCGAATCGGTTGCCGCGCTGCTCATGGCGGAGCACCCGACGCTCGCCATCGCCGGCTGGCATTCGGGGGTCGCGGGACCGGAGGGCGACGAGGAGAGCCTGCGGCTGATCGCCGCGGCGCACCCCGACATCGTGCTGGTCGCCTACGGCGCACCGCGCCAGGAGCTGTGGATCGCGCGCAACCTGGCCCGCCTCGAGGCGGGCGTCGGGATCGGAGTTGGGGGCGCCTTCGACTATCTCTCGGGGGCGGTTCCGCGAGCCCCGGCCTGGATGCGGCGGGCAGGCCTGGAATGGCTCTACCGGCTCGTCCGGCAGCCCTGGCGCGCCCGCCGGATGGTGGTCCTGCCCCTCTTCGCGCTGGAGGTCCTGAGGACTCGAGCCTGACCGATATGCTTTCGCCCCGTGGCCGAACCGCCGGAGCTGAGCGTCGTGGTGCCGGCCTATAACGAGAGCGGCCGGCTGCCCCAGACGCTTTCGGTGATCAAGCCCTACCTCAACTCGCTCGGCATGAGCTGGGAGCTGATCCTGGTCAACGACGGCAGCGGCGACCCGACGATGGAGCTGATCCGCGCCGAGGAGGCACTCGATCCGGGGCACCTGCGGGGGATCGACATCCAGCCGAACGGCGGCAAGGGCCGCGCCGTGGCGGCCGGCGTGTTGGCAAGCAAGGGTGCGCTGGTGCTGATCTCGGATGCCGACTTCTCGACCCCGATCGACGAGCTAGCGAAGTTGCAGGCGGCCATCGAAGGGGGCAGCGACCTGGCGATCGGGTCGCGCGCCAAGCGCGGCTCCAAGGTGGAGATCTCCCAGCCGGCCCACCGCGTCCTGATGGGGAAGATCTTCAACCTCATCGTCCAGCTCGCCGTGCTGCCTGGATTCTGGGACACGCAGTGCGGCTTCAAGCTCTGGAAGGGGCAGGTCGCGCGTGAGGTCTTCGCCGAGATGAAGCTCGACGGGAACGTCGCCTTCGACGTCGAGGTGCTCTACCGCGCCCGCCGCCGCGGCTACCGGATCGCCGAGATCCCGGTCCGCTGGTACGACTCAATACCGAGCCGGATCTCACCCCTTCGCCATTCCGCCGAGGCGCTCGTCGACATCGCCCGGATCCGGTTCCTCAAGTGAGCGCCAACCCGGCTGCCGAGATCCTGGTGATCCTTCCGACCTTCAACGAGCGGGACAACCTGGAGCGGGTTGTCGCAGCCGTCCGCGGGCTCGACCACGACATCCTGATCGTGGACGACAATTCGCCCGACGGCACCGGTGAGCTCGCCGATCGGATCGCCGCCTCGGACCCGCATGTCAGCGTCCTCCATCGCGCCGGCAAGCTGGGCCTCGGCAGCGCCTACGTCGAGGCCTTTCGGATCGGGCTGGGGCGCGGTTACGGCTTCCTGGTCGAGATGGACGCCGACGGCTCGCACCGGATCGAGCACCTGCCGGCGATCATCGGCGCGGCGCGGGCGAACGGCGGTCTCGGCCTCGGCTCCCGCTATGTGCCGGGTGGCGCGGTGACCGGCGCCTGGGGGGCCCACCGTAAGTTCCTGAGCTGGGGCGCCAACGTCTACTGCCGAGCGCTCCTCAGCCTGAGCATTCACGATTGCACCTCCGGCTACCGCTGTTACACCCGCCGCGTGCTGGAGGGCGTCGGCCTGGAGAGGGTGATCTCCGACGGCTATTCGTTCCAGATCGAGATGGTCTATCGCACGCTGAAGCGCGGTTTCGAGGTCCGCGAGGTCCCGATCCAATTCGAGGACCGGATCCTGGGCGCCTCCAAGGTTTCCCGCGACGAAATCAAAAAAGCGCTGCTGACGGTTTTCACCCTGAGGTTGCGTGGCAGCCAAAATTTCTAGTACGGCCCTCGCCGTCCCTCGCGCAGGGGGCAGCTGGCGCACGCCCCGGATCGTGTTCGTCCTGGCGGCGGTCCTCTCCATCCTCACGCTGCTGCCCTATGC
>DATCOZ010000036.1:0-8647 GCA_036564345.1 Candidatus Dormiibacterota bacterium
ACACTCATCGGCCGCATCGCTCCCTCGACCAGCGCGCCCCGGCCAGTCCAGTACCGGTCAAGTCTCGGGGCGTGGTCGACATCGGGGCTGTTTACCGACGCGACCGACTCGGGGGCTCATTCACGAGTACGAGATCGCCGCCTGACGATGGAATCGGGTTCTCGGCACCCACAGGGTCGACTGGTGGAACCAGCGGCGCCTTCACAGCGCCGACGGCGACCTGTCGCCAGTTGAGTGCGAGGCGCTCTACTATCGTCAGCGCGACACCACCGACGTCGCGTGAATCCAAGCCGCCGAGTCTCCTCGAAACTCAGAACGGTTTCATCCCCTGAACGACCTGGAAGGCGGCGCGGCTGTCATTTTGAAACCCCACAGGCGAGAGCGAGGTCAAACGCGAGCTGACGACGAGATCGGAGACCGACAAGAAGACTGCGGAGCAGGAGGCAGAGGAGCGAAAGCACCCGGCCGGGTAGCATTCGCCGCGGTGACTGGAGCGCGCGAGGAATTGGACGGCTCATGCCCCCCATCAGCCTCTACCGCATGGCGCTCATGATATCGATTCTGACGGTCGCGATGGCTCTGTTCAGAGTAGCCGCGATTGGCACCGTCGGGGCGGTTGGGAGCCCGCGTCGAGCCGGCCGGCGTGGTTCTGCTTGTCGCGACCGGCGCCTGCGTGACCTACTACCGGTTGGCCGCCGTGATTGCGGGGTGAGCTGGTGAGTCGCTTGCTTGCCGCGGCGCTTTTCGCAGCGATCCTGGCTCCCCTGAACTCGACGCTCTTGGCGGTGCTGTTGCCGCCTGTGGCGGCTGACCTGCATGTCACAACGGGCTCTGCGACCTGGCTCATCACCGGTTACCTGGTGCTGCTCGGGGTCATGCAGCCGGTGGGTGGCCGGCTCGGCGATCGGTTCCGACGGCGTCCGCTGATGTTGGGCGGCCTGACGGCGTTCGGCGCCGCGACACTGGCGATGGCGCTCGCGCCCAGCTTTACGGTCCTATTCGGCCTCCGACTCGCCCAGGCGGCGGCTGGAGCGATCGTCTTTCCGAACGCATTCGCGCTGCTGCGAGATGCGCCGCCTAGTCAAGGGCGCGGGCTCCGCTTTGGTGTGGTCGGCGCAGCGGTCGCCTTCGCCGCCGCCGCCGGTCCTGTGCTGGCCGGGGGTGTCGTCTCCATAGCCGGCTGGCGCGGCGTGGTCTTGGCGACGCTGCCGTTTGTGCTCTTGGCCGTCGTGTTGGCGTGGCACCTGCCACGAGGTACTGCCGCGGGCTCGTCTGCCCAACGGCCATCGCCTCTTATCGCTGTGGCGCGCCGACCGGGTCTTGTCGCCGCCGCTACGGCGATGGCGCTCACCAGCCTTGTTATGTATATGGCGGTGGCCGGTCTGCCAATCGCCCTCGGCCAGCTGCAGCGGCGGCCGGCGTGGCAGACCGCATGGCTGTTGGGAGTGATGCTCCTCGGTGCCGCGATCTGCTCGCCATTGGGCGGGCGGATATCCGACGTTCGCGGCAGCCGGGCGCCGGCCGCGATCGGCCTCTGCCTTCTCGCCGGCGCTATCCTGCCGACGCTCCTCCAGTTCAGGGCCCCCAGCCTGGTCGCCCTAACGCTCGAACTTGCGGTCGCGGGCGCGGGTCTCGGTCTAGCGATGGCCGCCATCCAGGTTTCGGGTATGGAGGCCGCCTCCGGCGCCGATGCCGGAGCCGCGGCGGGCATATTGGCCACTGCCCGGTACGCGGGCGGGGCGATCGGTTCGGCCCTAGTCGGAATCGGACTCGCCGCCTCCGTGCGGCCCACGCTGGCCTGGCTGGTCCTAGGCTCGGCGGCCGTCGCGTTGGTCGCCGCCGGAACCTCTGTCCGCCTGCCACGCGCCGAGCCGTTTCCCACGCTCGTCGACCTGGTCAGGAACTAGCTGAGATTCCTTCGACTCTGGCCGTTTGGAGATCTCGCCAGGATCTTCGGAGCGTGAAAGGTGCAGGCGCGGACCTCCACGGCATGCCGTCATACCTCTTTCCGGGAGCGGTGCAAAGCCCGGTGCGGGCAATCCGTGGTAGCCGGTTCGACCGTCCCAATCCACCGACGTCCATCGAAACACGCGCTGGTAGGTCGCTTGGTAGCGGTCGAAGTCTTCCTTGGATCCGGGCCGATATTCCATGGCGATGTCCGGTTTAGCGCCCGCGCAGGCCAAACCACCCGCCGCGTTTCAGGCTGGGTTGGTCGGAAAGATGACCGTCCCGGTGGGAAGCTGGCTCAAATTTCAATTCAACGGCCCCATGTTGCCACGTGATCCCGCGAGCCGGGTCGTGGTACTGAATCGACAGGCTTAGGTAGATTTCAGCATAATTTCGCCCATGGATTCCATGCCGGCGAGCGCCGGTTCGCCGTGGCTAAGCCTGGGCCAGGCCAGCAGGCTCCTGGGCATCACGCCGGCGACGCTCCGACGCTGGTCGGACCACGGCGAGGTCG
This sequence comes from Candidatus Dormiibacterota bacterium, assembly GCA_036564345.1. Taxonomy (GTDB): domain Bacteria; phylum Chloroflexota; class Dormibacteria; order Dormibacterales; family Dormibacteraceae; genus UBA6019. Next base: position 2,462 of record DATCOZ010000036.1, read on the forward strand.
CAACCTTCGTCACGCCCGGCGGCCACCGGCGATTCCCACGGACGGTGATCGAGGGGATGGTCCCCCACGTCCGCGCTCGCCGGCCATCGCTGGCGGGGCTAGGCGCCAGCCCGGAGCGGATGGCACAGGCCTATCGCCGAGCCCGTCCGGTCCAGCGCGCGGGCCAGCCTCCGTGGCTGACAGCGCTTTCGGACGCCGATCGGGTCGAGTTCCGCGAGCGTGGACGGCATCTGCTGGCAGTCGTCCTCGAGCACCTCGACGCGGAGGATCGTCCGCTGGCGGCGCAGAAGCTGGAGCAGGCGGCCGCCGGCGCCGGAGAGTATGGATCGCGCGCCGCAGCGTTGGGCGCCTCGCTGGCGGAGACGGTGGAGCTCTTCCTCCGCTTCCGAAGCTCCTTCGTCGGTGTGCTGGCTGGCGTCGCGCGCCGGCGCCGTCTCGATACCCGCGAGGCCACGGCGCTGCTGGTCGAGGCGGAGTCGGCGATGGATCGGCTGCTGGTCGCCCTTATGAACGGCTACGAGAACCGGGGAACAGGCATTTGACGGAGCAACCATGGGTTGCCGGCGCCTCAGCGTCGGAGCGCCCCGCCGAGGAGCGGGAGCGCATCGCCGCCCGAATGCGGCAGGGCGCCGGCGGAAGCCACGTGCTGCTCAGCACCTGCCACCGAGTCGAGCTCTACGGCTTCGGCGAGCTGCCGCGCCTGGCCGGCGACCTGCTGCTGAAATCAGGCGAGGCGGCCGTCGTCCACCTTCTGCGGGTCGCAGCCGGGCTCGAAAGCGCACTTGTCGGGGAGGACGAGGTCCTCCATCAGGTCCGGAACGCCTTCCAGGAGGCAGCGGCGGGCGGCCAGCTCGACCGACGCCTGCACCGACTCTTCGAGCTGGCCGTCGCCACCGGGCGCCGCGCTCGGGCCGGCCGTAGCGCGCTCGGCGCAGGACTCGCCGACCGCGCCGTCGACTGGCTCCAAGGCCGCTCCCCTCTGCGCGGCCGCCCGGTACTCGTGGCGGGCGCCGGCCGAATGGGGTCTGCGCTCGCCCACGCGGCTCGCAGGAGGGGAGCGCTGGTGACGATCGCCAGTCGGGACCCGGAGCGAGCCCGGCGCCTCGCATCTGTCTATGGCGGTATCGGCGTCAGCCTGGCCGAGGGAGCCGACCTCGTCCCGGGCAGCGCGGGTGTGGCGGTGGCCCTGAGCGGACCCTGGCAAGAGCTGGCTTCGCTGGCCGACCCGCTGCCACCGATCGCCGACATCTCCGCGCCCAGCGCGGTGCCGGGGGCACTTCGCGCCCGCCTCAACGGTGGTTTCTTGGGCGTCGACGACCTCTTCACCGGCGGAACGCCGCCGCCCGCCTACGTCGATGCGGCCGAGCGGATCGTGTCGGGCAAGGCCGCGGAATACCTCGGCTGGTTGGAGGCACGGTCATGACGATTCGGCTCGGCACCCGCGGGTCGCAGTTGGCGCTGATCCAGGCCGGACTGATTGCGGAGCGGCTTCGGAAGGCGGGAGAGGAGGTCGAGATCGTCCAGATCGTGACCGAGGGCGACGTGCGGCCGGCGGACATGTCGCCGGGGGAGGGCGTTTTCGTTGCCGCCATCGCCCGGGCCCTGGTCGCCGGCGAGATCGACCTGGCGGTCCACAGCGCCAAAGACATACCGCTCGAGGAAGAGCTCGGGTTGGTAGTCGGCGCCTACCCCGAACGGGCGGATCCGCGTGACGCCCTGGTCGCCCGGGAGCCGGGCGCCACGCTTGAATCTCTGCCCGAAGGCACCCTGGTCGGGACCGACAGCCCGCGCCGGGCCGGGTTCCTGCGAGCGGTGCGGCCCGACCTCCGGATCGTTCCTCTCCACGGCAACGTTGACACCCGCCTCCGCCGACTTGACGAAGGTGAGGTCGGTGCGCTGGTGCTGGCTGCGGCCGGGCTCGACCGGCTCGACAGGGGCGATCGGATCGGCCAGCGGCTCGACCCCCGGGTGGTGGCGCCCGCTCCCGCCCAGGGTGCGCTGGCGGCACAGTCGCGTCGGAGCGACGTCGCCCTCCTCGAGGTCCTGCGCAGGTTCGACGACCCCGCGGTCCGCGTTGCTGTGGAGACCGAGCGGGCAGTGCTGGAGGCGACCGGCGGCACGTGCCGGGCTCCGGTCGGCGCGTTGGGCGTCGTGGCCGGCGACCGCATCAGCCTCCTCGTCGCCGGTGTCAACAGCGATGGCAGCGACCGGCGAGTTGAGACAGTGGAGGGATCGCTGGAAGAGGCGGCGACGATCGCCCGCGAGGCGGGCGAGAGGCTGGCCGCCGAGGTCGCGCTGCGGTGACCGCCGTGCTCGTCACCCGTCCAGGGGGGAGCGAGGATCCGCTGGCTTCGGCTCTTGCCGAGCGCGGCTACCGGGTTCATGCCGTCCCGACCATCGCGACCGAAGCGATCGCGATCGGCGAGGAGAGCCTGGCCGGCTTCGACTGGATCGTCGTCACCAGCGCCGCCGGCGTCGCAGCCTTACCAAGCGTCCCGAAGGCAAGCCGCTGGGCGGCGGTCGGCGAAGCGACGGCAGCGGCCCTCGAGGCGCGGGGAGTTCGCGCCGATGTAGTGCCACAGGCCACCAACGGGGCGGCGATCGCGGCCGCCATCACCGAGCCGGCCGGTAAGAGGGTGCTCCTGGCCCGGGCCGACGCGGCGGCCGAGGACCTGCCCCGCCTGCTCCGCGAGCGGGGAGCGGAGGTCGTCGAGCTGACCGCCTACCGCACCGTCAAGGCGCCCGAGACTTCCGCAGCCGCGCTCGCTCAGGCACTGGCGGACGACGAGCTGGCTGCCATCGTCTTCGCGTCGGGGTCGGCCGTCCGCGGCTTCCTGGCGCTCGGCGGGACACCGGCGCTTCCGGCCGTGACCATCGGGCCAAAGACCACGGCTGTGGCCCGCGAGTTGGGCTTCGTCGTCACCGGCGAAGCCACCAAGCAAACGACCCTGGGTCTGGCCGACGCCGTCGCCAGGGTGATAACCCTGGAGGTGAAGAGGAATGCGTGAGCTAGCCAACCGACTCGATGTGACCTTGCCGACCGAGCGGCGGCCGCGGCGGCTGCGGGCGAACCCGGCGCTGCGGCGGCTGGTGCGCGAGACGCGGCTCGATGCCGGTCAGCTCATCGCTCCCCTCTTCGTTGTCTCGGGCCGCGAACGGCGCGAGCCGATTTCCTCGCTCAAGGGCCACTCGAGGCTGAGTCCCGACCTGGCCCTGGCCGAAGCGCGCCGGCTGGCTGGACTGGGCGTCGGGGGCGTCCTCCTCTTCGGCATTCCCGACGCCAAGGACCCCGAGGGAAACGCCGCGGCCGACCCGGACGGTCCAGTGGCGGGGACGCTCCGCCTGCTCCGGGAGGCGGCGCTGCCTCTGGTCTCGGTCGCCGACGTCTGCCTGTGCGAGTACACGAGCCACGGCCACTGCGGGGTACTGAAAGGCGAGGCGGTCGACAACGACGCCACCCTGCCCCTGCTGGCGGGTGCGGCCGTCGCTTATGCCGAGGCGGGCGCGGACGTGGTCGCCCCGAGCGCGATGATGGACGGTCAGGTCGGCGCCCTTCGCTCCGCCCTCGATTCCTCCGGATACCAGGCGACCGCGATCATGGCCTACGCCTCCAAGCACGCCTCTGGCTTCTACGGCCCCTTCCGCGAAGCCGCCGGTTCCACGCCCGGCTTTGGCGACCGCAAGGGCTACCAGATGGACTCGGCCAACGGCCGCGAGGCCCTGCTGGAGATGGAGCTCGACGCCGAGGAGGGGGCGGACATCCTGATGGTGAAGCCAGCGATCACCTCGCTCGACCTGCTCGCGCTGGCTCGCCAGCGCTTCGACCAGCCGCTCGCCGCCTACCAGGTGAGCGGCGAGATGGCGATGATCGAGGCCGCTGCCGAGCGGGGCTGGATCGACCGCCGGACGGTGGTCTTGGAGTCGCTGACCGCGATCGTGCGGGCCGGCGCCGGGATCGTGATGACCTACTTCGCCGCTGACGTCGCGAACTGGCTCACCGAGGGCCGATGACCGAGTCCCGTTTCGTCCACGCTCTCGCCCTTGGCGTCGATCCCGCATGGCGCCGGCTGGCGGCGAAGGAGCGCTGCCGAGGCGCTGAGGAGCTCGCTGCCGCGCTGGCAGCCGGCTCCGAGATGACGACCTTCAGCTACTCCACGATCGGCCTCGAGCCGGGCGTCGACCTCCTGCTCTGGAGCCTGGCACCCTCGCTGGACGCGCTGGAGGAACGAGCGGCAGCGGTGCTGCGATCAGCAATGGGAGCCTGGCTCACGGTTCGGGAGAGCTTCCTCGGCATCATCCAGCCCTCCCAATACGTGAAAAAGCCGACGCCCCAGGAGCAGTCGCTCTTCAGCGGCGATCGGTCGCGCTACCTCGTCGTCTACCCCTTCACGAAGAGCACCGACTGGTACCTCCAGGGGCGCGAGGCGCGGCAGGGGATCATGAACGAACACATGCGGATCGGGCATGACTACCCCGAGATCCGCCAACTGCTGGCGAACAGCTTCGGCATCGACGACATGGACTTCCTCGTCGCTTACGAGACGGATGACCTTGCCCGCTTCGGCGAGTTGGTCCGAGCGCTTCGCGGAACCGACAGCCGGCGTTCGACCATCCGCGACACTCCGCTGCTGGTCGGCATCCATCGCCCGATCGCCGAGATCGCATCGCTCCTCGGCGCCCGATGACGTCCGCGACGGCCTGGCGGGAGCGCGCCGCGAGCCTCTTCCCGGGCGGCGTCAACAGCCCCGTGCGAGCCTATCGGGCCGTCGGCGGCGATCCACCGATCCTGGTCCGGGGATCCGGCGCGGAGGTCTGGGACGCCGACGGCACCCGCTACCTCGACTACGTCGGGGCCTTTGGGCCGCTGCTCCTCGGCCACGCTCACCCCGCGGTGGTGGCGGCGATCCAGGAGGCGGTTGAGGCCGGCGGCTCCTTCGGCGCCACCGGTCCCGGCGAAGTCAGGCTGGCGGAGCTGATCCGGGAGCGGATGCCCTCGGTCGAGAGGCTGCGCTTTGTCAACAGCGGGACCGAGGCCGCGATGAGTGCCCTCCGCGTAGCCCGAGCGGCGACCGGTCGGGAGCTGGTCATCAAGTTCGACGGCGGCTACCACGGTCACGCCGACTCGCTGCTGGTCGAGGCCGGCTCCGGAGTCGCGACCCTGTCCATCCCGGGCAGCGCAGGGGTCGGCGCAGCGGTTGCCGCCCAGACTCTGGTCGCCCGTTACAACGACCTCGACTCGGTCGAGCGGCTGCTCGCCGCGAACTCGGCGAAGGTGGCGGCCGTGATCATCGAGCCGGTCGCAGCCAACATGGGAGTTGTGGCGCCCCTCCCGGGTTTCTTGTCGGGGCTTCGGCGGCTGACCGCGGCGGTGGGAGCGCTGCTCATCTTCGACGAGGTCATCACGGGCTTCCGGGTCGCTCCCGGTGGTGCTCAGGAGCTCTTCGGAGTGCGGCCCGACCTGACCATCCTCGGCAAGATCATCGGCGGCGGGCTGCCGGTGGGAGCCTACGGCGGGCGGGCGGATCTGCTCGACCTTGTCGCTCCCGCGGGCGATGTTTACCAGGCCGGGACGCTGTCCGGGCATCCGGTGGTGATGGCCGCCGGTGAGGCAACGCTCCGGCAGCTGACGCCCGACCTCTACGCGGCAATCGACCAGCAGGCCGATCGGCTGGAGGAGGCCCTCGCCGGTCCCGGCCGAAGCACCGCGAGGGTCGGCTCGCTGCTCACCCTCTTCTTCCGCGACCGGCCGCCCCGCAATTTCGGTGAGGCTCGCGAGTCGGACACGGCCGCGTTCGCGAAGTTCTTCCGCTCGATGAAGCAAGCGGGGGTGCTGCTGCCACCGTCACAGTACGAGGCCTGGTTCCTGTCGGCTGCGCACGGCGACGAGGTCATCGACGAAACCATCCGGGCGCTTCCTGAGTGAGCCGCTTCCTTGATGCCGCCAACCGCCGACCGGTAGATAGGACACCGATCTGGCTGATGCGCCAGGCGGGCCGATCGCTGCCCGAGTATCGCAAGCTCCGTGAGCGCTGGAGCCTGGTCGACATCGTCGCCCAACCGGAGCTGTGCGCGGAGGTGACGCTCCAACCCGTCCGCCGGCTGGGCGTCGACGCAGCGGTGATGTTCGCCGACATCATGCTGCCCCTCCGTGGCATGGGCGTCGATTTCGAGCTGGTCGAGGACATC
>DATCOZ010000050.1:0-4380 GCA_036564345.1 Candidatus Dormiibacterota bacterium
CTGCCGATCTGCCTCGACGGTCCCTGGTCGCGGGGCGACGATCTGAAGCTCATGTTCGGCACCAGCAACTGCTCCTTCAGCATCACCGACCCCACCGCCTATTACGTGCTGATGGTGCTGCTCATCATCGCCTGCGTGATCCTCGTTTCCAACCTCCAAGTGTCCCGCCTCGGCCGGGCCTGGGCGGCGGTCCGGGAGGACGAGGTTGCGGCAGCCGCGATGGGCGTGAACACGCGGAACATAAAGCTCCTCGCCTTCGCCATCGGGGCCGCCTTCAGCGGCTTCGGAGGCGCCTATTACGGTGCCAAGCTCTCCCTCGTGAGCCCGGACAACTTCGACTTCACGGTCTCCATCACCGTGCTCGTGATGGTGGTCCTGGGCGGGATGGGCAATATCGCGGGCGTCATCATCGGCGCCCTCGCCGTCTACTTCCTGGAGTTCAAGTTCCTCACCGACCTGCCCCGAAACACGCATGCCCTGGTGGACGCCATCGGGCTCGGCCCGCTGCTCGACCCCAGCAACCCCGCAACCGGCTGGCCCGGCATCGAGGACTTCGTCGGCCGGCTGAACTTCCTGGTGCTGGGCCTGATCCTGGTCCTCATGATGCTGCTCCGTCCGCAGGGCATCCTGCCCAGCCGCGTCCGCGCCCAGGAGCTCAAGTCCGAGGGAGCCCAGGACGACACGGTCTTCGACCAGCGGGCGGGTCAAACGTGAGCGAGCGCACCGGCGAGACGATCCTCAAGCTGGACGGCGTCACCAAGCGCTTCCTGGGCCTGGTTGCCGTCGACAACGTCAGCTTCGAGGTCAAACGGGGCGAGGTCTTCGCCCTCATCGGTCCCAACGGCGCGGGCAAGACAACCCTCTTCAACTGCATCACGGGGATGTTTCCGCCGAGCGAAGGCAGCGTCATCTTCGGCACGCAGGCGATCACCGGCTTCAAGCCGCACCGCGTCGCCCACCTCGGGATCGCCCGGACCTTCCAGAACATCCGCGTCTTCGACTACATGACCGCCCTCGACAACGTCCGGCTCGGGCAGCATTCGCGGATGAAGGCGCAGATCTGGGACGCCCTTTTCAAGACCCCCCGAGCCCGGAAGGAGGAGGCGGCCGTGACTGAGCGGTCGCACGAGCTGCTCAAGTTCGTCGGCATCGACCGCTACGCCAACAGCTACGCGCGGAACCTTCCCTATGGCGCCCAGCGCCGCCTCGAGATCGCCCGGGCGCTGGCGACGGGTCCGCGGCTGATCCTGCTCGACGAGCCGGCGGCGGGCTTCAACCCGCAGGAGAAGGTCGAGCTGATGGCCCTCGTGGAGAAGGTGCGTGCCCAGGACATCACCGTCTTCCTGATCGAGCACGACATGCGGGTCGTGATGGGCGCCTCCGACCGGATCGTCGTCCTCGACCACGGCATCAAGATCGCCGAAGGCACCCCGCAGGAAGTCAGGCGCGACCCGAAGGTGATCGAAGCCTACCTGGGCAAGTCCGCATAGTGTCCCAAGTCCGAAACTCGACGCACATGCCAGGGCCGCCGGAAAGCGGCGACCGGGCGACCCTTCGGGCTCATCCGCTGAGGACGCCGAGCTCTGCGTTCCCGCCTGCGTTACTCGCTTACAGGCCTTTGGGCATGCGCGCTGCGTTACTCGGCGGCGCCTTGATCTCGACGCCCTCAGCGGCGAGTCTTCGCCGAATTTCGGACTGGGGACACTGATGGCTCTCCTGGAGCTGCACGGCGTCGACGCCTTCTACGGCCGGGTGCAGGCCCTCCACGGCGTCACCCTCCACGTCGACAAGGGCGAGGTCGTCGCCCTGATCGGGTCCAACGGGGCAGGCAAGACGACAACGCTGCGGACGATCTCCGGCCTTATGCACCCCGCCAGGGGCCAGGTGATCTTCGACGGCCAGGACATCAGCGGCACCAGCGCCTCCAAGATCGTCGAGATGGGGATCTGCCAGTCCCCCGAAGGGAGACGGCTCTTCCCCCGGATGTCGGTCCAGGACAACTTGCTGATGGGCGCCTACACCCGTCGCGACCGGGCCAACATCGACAAGGACATGAAGCACGTGTTCGAGCTCTTCCCCCGGGTCGAGGAGCGGCGCAGCCAGATCGCCGGCACCCTCTCCGGCGGCGAGCAGCAGATGCTCGCCATGGGCCGCGCCCTGATGGCGCGCCCCAAGGTGCTGATGCTCGACGAGCCTTCGCTCGGCCTCGCGCCGATCCTTGTCGATACGATCTTCGCGGTGATCAAGGAGATCAACGGCGAGGGCACACCAGTGCTGCTGGTCGAGCAGAACGCGTCCAAGGCCCTCGGCGCCGCGCACCGCGCCTACGTCCTGGAAACCGGGGTCGTCGCGCAGGAAGGCACCGGAAAGGAGCTCCTCGAATCAGAGGACGTTCAGAAGGCCTACCTGGGAATGTGACCCGGCGCCTCGCCGGCGCCCTGCTCGCGCTGCTCTGCCTCGCAGGCTGCAGCGCCGGCCCCCCGCAGCCGGTCCGGTCGAACCTTCTGATCGGCGTCGACGTGCCCCAGACCGGCCCCGAGGCCGCCGATGGGATGGCGGTCGTCGACGCAGTGAGGCAGCTGATCAGCGACGAGTACCGGGGGACCATCGAGGGCCTGCCGGTGGTGGTCCGGCCCTTCGACGACAGCTCCGGAGGCCAGCGCGACCCGGCCCAGGGCGAGCGGAACGTCCGCCAGATGGTCGCCGACCCCTCCCTGGTGGGAATGGTGGGGCCCATCAATTCGGACGTGGCCGGCGCCGAGATACCGGTCGCCAGCGCGGCACACCTGGCGATGGTCAGCCCGGGCGCCTCCAACGAGTGCCTGACCAAGGCGCTGGCCGGCTGCCTGCTGCCGCCGGCCGAGCTACGGCTGGGCATGCCCAACGACTTCTTCCGGGTCCTGCCGACAAGCGACCTCGAGCCGGCCGCTCTGGTCGCCTACGCGACCGGGACGCTGCACGTCACCCACGTCGCGGTCGCCTCCGACGGGCAGGCCTACGGCAAAGCTGTCCGGGCCGCTTTCGAGGCGGCGCTCAAGGCGGCCGGCTTCACGACGGTAACCGGCGTCGATCTCGATCCCAACAACCAGGCTGCGGTCGACTCTTTCCTGACCGAGGCCAAGACTGGCGGGGCCGATGCCATCTTCTTCGCCGGCCGCGCTGAAGGCGGCGCCTGCAAGGTGCAGCCGCGGGTGGCGGCGAAGCTCGGCTCGGCGGTGCCCTTTCTCGGCGCAAGCGGGCTCCAGGGGGCCGCCTGCCTCAGGGACGCGGGAAAGGCGATCTCGGGGCTCTACTCGATCTCAGCCGGGTCAGGCTCGGTCGCCGAACGGGCGAGGGTCGCGGCCCGGTCCCTCCTGGCGGCCGTCGCGGTCGCGGTGAAGGCCTCCGGCGGCAACCTGCCCACCCGGGAGGACGTGCGGCTGGCGGTCAGCCGCGGCAGCAACCCCCACTTCGACAACAACGGCGACACCCGGGAGCGCGTCTTCACGATCCTCAAGGCGCAGGGCCAGCCGCCCGACTGGGTCCCGGGAGATGAAGTGCGGCTTTAGCCGGGAGCCCGGTAGCTCAGCGCGAAGATGAAGACGAGGAGGGCGGCGAAGAGGCCGTACTCCATCACCACCTGGCGGGTCAGCGTCTCCTCGGCCGTGTGCCGGATCACGCCCCGGTTGATGTACCAGGCGAGCAGGAGCATCGCGGCGAAGACGCCTTCGGGAGCCTTTCCGGCATAGGCGAAGATCGCCCAGGCGAAGAAGGTGGCGACCTGGGCGACGAGCAAGGCGAAGAGAAAGGCCCGACGGGTCGGGAGCGGCTCGCCGGCCACGCGGAAGCTGCGAAACGCGGCGAGGAAGGAGATCACGATGATCCCTGCCAGCTTGAGCGGGAGGGAGAAGGGAGCGCCCAGGATCGCGAGGTAGCCCCCCACCAGGGCGAGCGCCAGGATGGCCTCCTGGACGAAGTGGTGGCCACGCTTGGGATGGGCCGCCAGCCGCAGGTAGTCGAGCCGGGCGGCGATCACCAGGCCGGCTCCGAAGAGGCCCGCGGTCAATGCCCAGGTCCACCACTGGTGGACGACCAGGGATAGGCCGGCAACCGCGAAGGCGCCGAGAAGCGCCGGAATGTAGTGCTCGATCGCCGGCAGCTCGGGCACGGTCTCGGCCCACAGGTAGGAGAGGATCGCGGCCACGCCGACCACCAGCAGGCCGGTTGCCAGCCACCAGGCGGCGCTGGGCGCGACGAGCTCCGACTTCATGCCCAGCGTCAGGGCGACGAGGACAAGGCCGGCGAAAACCAGGAAGCGGCGGTCGCGCTCGGCCTTGGCCGCGATGGCCGGGGCGACCCACTCGTCGTTCGGCGGCGGGGTCTTCAGGTGCCGGTCCTGCC
>DATCOZ010000089.1:0-8657 GCA_036564345.1 Candidatus Dormiibacterota bacterium
CCCTTCGCGATCGCCGACGCGACCTCGCTCACCGAGGCCGGCTACGTCGGTGAGGACGTCGAGAACATCCTTCTGCGGCTCATCCAGGCGGCCGACTTCGACATCAGCCGAGCCGAGCGGGGGATCATCTACATCGACGAGATCGACAAGATCGCCCGCAAGTCGGACAACCCGTCGATCACCCGCGACGTCTCGGGCGAGGGCGTGCAGCAGGCGCTCCTCAAGATCATCGAGGGCACGGTGGCCAACGTCCCGCCCCAGGGCGGCCGGAAGCATCCCCACCAGGACTTCATCCAGATCAACACGACAAACATCCTGTTCGTCGTCGGCGGCGCCTTCGACGGCCTCGAGCGGATCATCGAGCACCGCATCGGGCATAAGCGGATCGGCTTCGGAGCAACCTCGCCGGAGAACCGCCTCGCCGCCGAGAAGGACGTCTCCGAGAAGCTGAAGTTCCTTCAGCCCCAGGACCTGCTCAAGTTCGGCTTCATCCCCGAGTTCGTGGGCCGGCTGCCGATCGTGGTGACGCTCCACCACCTCGACGAGGAGGACATCGTCCGGATCCTCACCGAGCCCAAGAACGCGCTCGTCAAGCAGTACCAGAAGTTCTTCGCGCTGGACAACGTCGAGCTGGTGTTCGAAGGTCACTCGCTGGAGGCGATCGCCCACAAGGCGCTCACCCGCGGGACCGGCGCCCGGGCGCTCAAGTCGATCATCGAGGAGGTGCTCCTCAACTCGATGTTCGAGGTGCCCTCTCGGCCCGACATCAAGCGCTGCATCATCACCGAGGAGTCGATCGTCGACGGCTCAGAGCCTGAGTTCGAGCTCTCCGACGACAACGACGGGCCGGCCCTGCTCGCCGGGGAAACGGCCTAGCTCGGAGCCTTCGTGCGCGCGCCTGTGGGGACGCCAGAAGTGGCTAGCAGGCTAGCCGGTACTCGCGCCCGACTCGTTCTCGGGGTTGTCCGCGATCGGCTTGTCGGTGCCGCGCCGGAGCTCTACGCGGCGCTCCTCGGGGAGCCTCTCCTGGTAGAGGCGGTGGATCGCCAACACCCGTCGCCGCAGCACTGGCGGCTTCTGGCTGGCGGGGTCCTTGACTCCCAGCTCGGAGAGCCGGAAAAGGACGGGTAGGGGTGGGATCTCGTCATCCCGCACGCCTTCGAGCGCCGTCAACAGGTCCTGCAGCCGGCGCAGCCTGGACCGGCGATCCTCTTCGCTCTCCATCTCCTCGCGCATCCTAAGGCACCCTGCTCCGGCGTGGCAGGGCCGCGACCTTTACCGCTCTTAACAAACATTGTGCGTGCGTTAACGACTGGGCCGGCGGCCTCGCCAAGTACCGTGGAGCCCGGCTCCCACGCGACATTTCATGGTCCGGGGCGCACAACGAGGAGAGTGGGAATTTTCGTGAGGGGAGTAGCAGGCGACGGTCGCAAGGCCGAAGCCGAGATGGCAGACAGGGGCGGCAAGCGCCCGCTGGAGGATTACCGGCACTGATGCTCGGGATCCATTCGCGAACCGTTCTCCCCGCGCGGCTGTTTGGCGCGGTCACGGCCCTCCTGGTCGGTGTCTTCGCCTCCGCCTCGCTCGCGGCCGTGCCCGCCGCTCCCCCCGCCCCCCAGGGGATGTCGGCGGTCATCGTTCATGGCGAGGCCGGGGCGATGGCCCAGCTGGAGCGGTCGGTCGTCCGGTCAGGCGGCACCGTGATCCGCGAGCTGAAGATCATCGAAGGATTCTCGGCGACGGTGCCGGCGGCCCAGCTGGGCGCGCTGCGCGCCCTGCCGGGCGTGGCCTCGATCATCGAGGATGCCCCGCTCAGCTTCCACTCCGATTACAGCCCCGCCGCCGATCCCTACTCGATGGCCAACAGCGCCATCGGGGTCGGCGCCTCCACGGCCTGGGCGGAAGGCATCACCGGAGCGGGCGTCGACGTCGCCGTGGTCGACTCCGGTGTCAGCCCGGTCCAGGGGTTGGCCGGCGAGGGCAAGGTCGTCAACGGGCCGGATCTCTCACTCGACTCCCAGAACGCCTCCACCCAGTATCTCGACGGGTTCGGCCACGGTACCTTCATGGCCGGACTGATCGGGGCCAAGGACCCCGGCGCAGACTTAGGGGCACCGGGCAGCGCCTACCTCGGCATGGCTCCCGACGCCCGGATCGTCAACATCAAGGTCGGCTCCAACAACGGGACGGTGGACGTCTCCCAGGTCATCGCCGGGATCGACTGGGTCGTCCAGCACCGCCACGACAACGGGCTGAACATCCGTGTCCTCAATCTCTCGCTCGGCACCAACAGCAGCCAGAGCTACCAGGTCGATCCGCTGGCCTTCGCGGCCGAGGTCGCGTGGCGCGCCGGCATCGTGGTGGTTGCCGCCGCCGGCAACAGCGGCGCCGCCAACGGCCACCTCGACGATCCCGCCTCGGATCCCTTCGTGATCGCCGTCGGCGCCGCCGGTTCGAGCGGCACGGGCTCGCTCAACAACCTTCTCGTCGCCGCCTTCTCGAGCCTTGGCAACGGCACCCGCAATCCCGACCTGGTGGCGCCCGGCAGCCACCTCCAGGGGCTCCGTGTCCCCGGCTCTTACATCGACCAGAACTTCTCCTCGGCCGCCTTCGGCAACCGCTTCTTCCGCGGCAGCGGGACTTCCGAAGCCGCGGCTCTGACCAGCGGCGCGGTCGCCCTGATCCTGCAGAAGCGGCCCTCACTCAAGCCGGGCCAGGTCAAGGCCATCCTCGCCCAGACGGCAGCCGCGCTCCCGAACGTGGCGGTCCAGGCCCAGGGCGCCGGGTTCCTCCAGGTTGCCGCCGGCGTGGACGACGCGCTCTCGGTCCCGAGCGGCTGGCAGGGCTTCTGGCCTTCGGTCGGCAACGGCTCCCTCGAGAAGTCCCGTGGCAGCGGCCATGTCACGATCGGCGGTGCCCAGCTCACGGGTGAGCAGGACATCTTCGGGCACCCCTTCTCGAGCAGCCAGCACGCGTCGCAGTCGGCAAACGGGCAGGGCTGGTCGGACGGCGGCTGGAACGGCACCACCTGGTCGGGGACGACGTGGTCGGGCACCACCTGGTCGGGCACGACCTGGAGCAGCGATCTCTGGTCCGACTACAGCTGGAGCTGAGGAAGTTGACAAAGAGCGAGTTGATCCTTCCCGACTACCGCCATTAGGCCGAGATCCGGACCATGAGCCGAGTCGGGCGGCGGGTCTGGGCGCTCAACGCGGCGCTCGTCGCGACGGCGGCGATCCTCGTCTTCGCCATCGTCGTGCACCTCCCGTCACCCAGTCATCCGCAGGTGCCCTGGTGGGCGCTGGCGGTCCTCTTCTTCATAAGTGAGATCGCCGTCGTCCACGTCCAGATCCGGCAGGAGGCCAACACCTTCTCCCTCAATGAGCTGCCTCTCATCGCCGGGCTCTACTTCACATCGCCGGTCGGCATGGTCCTTGCCCAGGCGCTGGGCGCGGCCGTCGCCCTCGCCTTCCACCGCCGCCAGCCGCCCCTGAAGCTTGTCTTCAACGTCGGCAAGCTGAGCCTGGAGGCGGCCGTCGCGCAGGTCATCTTCCACTGGGTGGTGGGCTCCCAGTCGGTCGACGGCATCTACGGCTGGGTGGGCGGGCTCGCCGCGATCGCCGTCGTGGACACCCTCGGCTGCCTCGTCGTACAGACCGTCATCTCCCTCACCGAAGGCCGCCCGAAGACGGTGTCGATCGTGAGGGCGGTCTCGCTCGCCGTGGCAAGCGGGTTCACCTCGGGCAGCGTGGCCCTGCTCGGCGCGACCGTCATCTACAGCGACGCCAACGGCGTCTGGCTGCTGCTGATCCCCGCGGCGATGCTCTTCCTCGCCTACCGCGCCTACATCGGCGAGCAGGGGCGGCAGGAGACGATCGAGCTCCTCTACGAGGCGAACCGCATGCTCCAGCGCGCCGGCAACCTGGAGACGGCCGTCATGCAGCTGCTCGAGCACGTCCGCACGATGTTCCGGGCCGAGGTCGCCGAGATCATCCTGCTCACGACCGGGGCGGACGAGCGCGCGGTGTGCAGCCGCGTTGGGCCGGGCGACGACAGGGTCACCCTACTCGACATCGCGGTCGACCCGATGCAACAGGCCCTCGCGGCGCTTCCCGCCGAAACCCGGGGCACGATGTTCTTCCACGCCCGCTCCGACGTCCAGCTTCCCGCCCGGCTGAGCGCTCTCGGCATTCGCGACGCGATGGTCACCCAGCTGGTCGGAGAGCGGCGCGTGATCGGCACGATGATGGTCGCGAACCGGCTCGGCGACGTCCGCACCTTCAACGACAAGGATCGGCGCCTCTTCGAGACCCTCTCGGCCCAGGTCAGCTTCTCGCTCGAGAACGGCCGGCTCGAGCAGACCCTGGCCGGGATGCGTACCGAGCACGCCGAGCTCGAACACCAGGCGCTCCACGATCCTCTGACCAAGCTCGCCAACCGGGTCCTCTTCAACGACCGGGTCCGTCATGCGCTCGGCCGCCGCGTCGAGTCCGGCCGCACGGTCGCCGTCATGTACATCGACCTCGACGACTTCAAGACCGTCAACGACAGCCTCGGCCACGCCGCCGGCGACGCGCTCCTCGTCCAGGTCGCCGAGCGGATGATCGTCTCGGTGCGGCCGGACGACACGGTGGCCCGGCTCGGCGGGGACGAGTTCGCGGTCCTGATGGAGGACGTCGCGGAGGAGTCCGAGGCGACCGCCGTCGCCAAGCGCATCCTCGATTCGCTGAACACGCCCTTCAACATCGCCGGCGAGGTCGTCTGGGCCCACGCCACGATCGGCATCGCTCGCGTCGCTCCCGGCAAGATCGACGTGGCCGACTTCCTCCGCCGTGCCGACCTCGCCATGTATACCGCCAAGGGGGAGGGCAAGAGCCGCTACGCGATTTTCGGAGACCGGATGCGGATGAGCGTCGTCAACTCTCCCGCTCGGTCCGAGTCGGGAGCCTCTTGAGATGGGCGGCAGCGCACGCTCCGGCAGCCGGCCGGTGGCCGGCCAGGTCGTCTTCTGGGCCCGCGTCAGCCTCGGACTGGCGATCGTGGCCTGGGTGCTGGCCCCGCTGGACTACGGCCAGCTGCGGCTTTCCTGGAGCTGGTTCGGGCCCCTCCTCTTCATGGTCTGCAAGCTCCTGGCCGACCTCTTCCCGATCAAGCTCCGCGACCTCGAGTTCACGGTCGGCGGCGCCGTCCTCGTCGCCGCCGCGATCGTCTTTCCCGGACCAATCCCGGTCCTGATCGCGATCGTCCCCAGCGTCGCGGCGGATCTTCTCCGCCGCAAGTCGTGGGACCGCGCCGCCGTGAACGCCGCCTCCGACGCGACCACCGTGTTCGTCGCCCAGTTCGTCTACCGCTCCCTCGACCAGCATGCGATCGCGCTCGACTCCTGGGAGGACGTCGTCTCGGTGACCGCGGTGGTGGGCGCCTACTACTTCTTCAGCACCGCCCCACCCGCGCTGATGGTCTCGCTGATGAAGCGGCAACCCGTTCTCCACGTGCTCCGCGCCAACATGTACTCGGCCTACATGGACCTGGTCGGGCTGCTCCTCTTCGGCGTCCTGACGGCCTACGTCTGGATGTACGCGCCGCGCCTGACGATCATCCTGGTCAGCCTCGGCGTGATCATCTACAAGGTCTTCGAGCTCGCCGGACGGCTCAACGTGGAGACGGTCCAGGCGCTCCAGACGATCGTCGACGTCGTCGACGAGCGCGACCGCTACACGTACAACCATTCCCTCCTGGTCGCCGAGTACAGCCGGCTCGTCGCGGAGCGGCTGGTGACCGACCCGCAGAAGGTGGAGACCATCGTGCGGGCCGCCTACCTGCACGACATCGGGAAGATCGGCATCTCCGACGGCGAGCTCAACAAGCCGGGGCCGCTTTCGCCGGAGGAGTACGAACTGATGAAGAAGCACCCGGCGATCGGGGCCCGGATCCTGGCCAGCTACTCGCAGTTCAGCGAAGGCGCGGGCATCGTCCTCGCCCACCAGGAGCGCTGGGACGGGTCCGGCTACCCGAACGGGCTCCGCGGGGACGAGATCCCGATCGGCGCCCGGATCATCGCCGTAGTCGACGCCTACGTCGCGATGACGACCAACCGGCCCTACCGCCGGGCGCTCTCGACCGCGCAGGCTGTCGATGAGCTCCGGCAGGGGATCGGGACCCACTTCGACCCGGTCGTCTGCGCCATCTTCCTGAAGCTCCTGTTCGAGCGGCGGCTGGGCGAGCGCGACCAGGTCGGCGAGATGGAGCGCCTGCGATCGGTGCGCCGCCCGGAGGCGGCGGAGCAGCCCGCCTAAGGGGCAAAGGGGGCGGCCCCCCTTTCCAAAAACCCCCCTCGCGGCGCGACGCATCGCGTCGATTCAAAACAACTCACTCAGCCGGGATAAACCCGGCCTACGCGCCACGTCTGGGTCGAGGGCATCCTGGTGCCCGCCGACGGGCAGGCCGTCTAATCCGCTCTGCGGCCCTCGCGCAGCCAGGCGTCGATGTCGACCTTGCCGCGCCGCCGCGGCGACCGGCGCCTCTCGAGCGGGATCTTGATCAGGAACTCAGCCTGGCGGTCGAGGACGAGCTCGATCAGCTCGGTCGTCGTATCGGTCGGCTTGGGATCCATCCCGGCCGCGATGAGCCCCTCCAGGATCGGCCTCGGCGGGGACGAGATGTCGTGCTCGTTGCAGGTCTCGAGCGCCTCCAGGAGGTCGTCCAGCCGCCGCAGCCGCCACCTGCGGTTGTCCTCCACGATCTTGGTCGGCCCAGGGTCACCCATGAGCCAACGAGGTTACGACGCCCAGCGCAAAATCGGTAGCTCTTTTCTTGCCGGCGGGTTGACTTTCCTTCCGATTCAGGCGAGGGCCTCCAGGGCGCGGTCCACGTCCGACACGTCGTTGAAGACGTGGAAGCTGAGCCTCACGCCGTTCGCGCGCCGAGCGACGACCACGCCCGCGGCCGCCAACCGCACGATCGAGGCGTCTGGGTCGGGGAGCGCAAGCGCGACCACTGGCGACTGCTCGGCCTCGGGAAACGGGTCGGTCTCGATCGCGAGCTCCTCGATGCCGGCCCGGAAGCGGTGGGCGAGACCGAGGTTGTGGGCTTCAATCGCCTCGATGCCGACCGCGTTCAGGAGCCGGAGCGACTCCCGGTCGCCGACCATCGAGATCCAGCTCAACGAGGAGTCGAACCGGGACGCGGTCTCGGACAGGTCCATCTCCACCCCGTAGTACGTCTCCTGCGGATGGCGGGCGGACCGCCAGCCCATGGTGACCGGCCGGAAGCGCTCGCGGGCCGCGGGGGAGAGGTACATGTAGCCCGCGCCCCGGGGTCCCATCAGCCACTTGTAGGAGTCGGCCACCAGCATGTCGAAGGCGTCCCGGCCGGGGTCGAGCCGGATACCGCCGGCGCCCTGGCAGGCGTCGACGAAGAGCATCCCGCCGGCGGCGTGGGCGCGGTCGGCGAGCGCCCGCAGAGGGGCCCGCCAGCCGTTGGCGCTCTGGAAGGCGCTGACCGCGACGATCGCCACCCGATCGCCGATGGCCGCCTCGTAATCGGCGAGCTCGCAGCGTCCGTGGTGGGCGGGGACGACGGCGACGTCGATGCCCCGCTCGCGCTGGAAGAGCCAGGGCCAGAGGTTGCTGGCGAACTCCATCTCGCTGACCACCACCCGGTCGCCCGGCTGGAGCTGGACCGCGATCGCGCCGGCCGCCGTGCTGACGTAGGGTTGGATCGCGATGTCCTCCACCGCAGCGCCGAGCAGCTTGGCGAACAACCCCCGGCACTCCTCGCCCACGTCCTCCCAGACCTCGTAGCGGACCGAGCCGCGCGACCAGCCGTCGAGGAATTCGGTCATCGCGGCCACCGTCGGCCGGGACGCGGGGCCGTAGGTGGCGGTGTTGAGGTAGGCCGAATCCCGGGCCGCGGGGACCAGCTCCCGCAGGTCTTGGGGAGTCACCAGCCAAATCCTACCTTTCGGCAAGCCCGGCCTCGGCAGGAGGAGCGCGCAGGCGGCAGTACAATGCGAAGCACGATGTGCCGACTGGCCGTACGCCGCGTATCCGTACCCCAGCCGGCGCGCGCCCGCTAGACGCGGGTCTCGCCGGCGCTTTCCCTTCCCCGTTCGATGAGGTAGACGCGCGCCCGTAATGACCGAACCGATGCCGACCGCATACGACCCCAGGGCCATCGAGCCCGGCTGGGCCGCGCGCTGGGAGCAGGCGCGGCTGTTCGCCGCCGACGCCGGCAGCCCCAAGCCGAAGTACTCGATCGCACTGCCGCCGCCCAACGTGACCGGCGAGCTGCACCTGGGCCACGCCGTCAACGGCACGCTGCAGGACGTCTGGGCTCGCTACCGGCGGATGACCGGCTACGAGGTGCTCTGGCTGCCCGGCACCGACCACGCCGCGATCGCCACCCAGAACGTGATCGAGAAGCAGCTGGCCAGGGAAGGGCAGACGAAAGAGGAGATCGGGCGGGACGCCTTCGACGAGATCGTGGAGGAGTGGTACCGAAGCGTCGGCGCGACCATCGTGACCCAGTTCCAGGTGCTCGGTGCGTCATTGGACATGACGCGGTTGCGCTTCACGATGGATCCGCTCTACGTGAGGGCGGTGCGGACAGCCTTCGTCCTCTACTACGAGAAGGGCTGGCTCTACCGCGGGCCGCGG
>DATCOZ010000095.1:0-2137 GCA_036564345.1 Candidatus Dormiibacterota bacterium
GCCTTGACAGGGCCGCGTGTTTGGCCAGGCTACACCACGGGACCGTCGGCCCCGAAGTTTATCAGCTTCGAAATGGCCTCCAATCTGGCCGGGGCGAACGGAAAACCCCTACCTATAATGGCAAGGCCCGTGAGCAACCAGCCATCGAGCGGCAGCGAACCGACACCGGACGAGCTCCGCCGCCGTTTCGCGGTCCTCCAGCGGGTTGCGGTGCTGTTCACGCTTCCCGACACGCTCCTCCGCTCGCTCGCGCGCCAGCTGCACCCGGGCTTTGCGGCGAAAGGGTCGATCATCATCAACCAGGGCGACCAGGGCGACTCCCTCTTCATTGTCGAGGAGGGACGCTGCGAGGTCCTGGTGAAGCAGGCCGAGGGCCACGAGATCACGATCTCCTACCTCGGCGACGGCGACTTCTTCGGTGAGATGGCGCTGATCTCGGAGGACCCGCGCACCGCGTCGGTCCGGGCGCTCGCCGACTGCAAGCTCCTCGTCCTCGACCGGCAGACCCTCTTTGCCACCGTGCCCGCCGAGTCGGACGCGATGATCGACCTCCAAAAGCTGGTCGAGCAGCGCAAGGCGTCGCTCGAGAACATCATCGCCAGGGCCACGCTGGAGGCTCCTGAGCAGGCGGCCACGACAGTGGCCGTGTACTCGCCGAAGGGCGGGTCGGGCCGGACCACGATCGCCATCAACCTCGCCGCCGGCCTCGCCGTCCAGTTCCCGGGCGAGGTCCTCCTGGTCGACATGGCGCTTCCCTTCAACCACGCGGCCCTCCTCAGCAGCCTGGTGCCGACCGGCTCGCTGGCCAGCGCGGCAGCCGGCGGCGCCGCCAACTTCGAGGAGGCCCTGCTGAGCGTCATCCTCCACCACCCGGGCGGCATGATGCTGCTCCCCGGCGTCCTCAAGCCGGAGGAGGCCGACCTCATCAACGCCGCCCTGATCGCGAAGGCGATGGGGGTGCTGGCCAGCGCCTTCCGTTACATCATCTTCGACCTCGGCGTCGCCCTCACCGAGAACACGCTGACGATCCTCGACCACGCCCAGCGGATCGTCCTCCTGGCGACGCCTGAGCTCTCCAGCCTGAAGGACATCGCGGACCTCCTCCGGATCTTCGAGAACGTGCTCAACATCGTCCCCGGCCGGATCGTGATCGTCCTCAACAACAAGACGCCGAAGCCGGTGGTCGGCCGGGAGGACATCGAGCGGACGCTGAAGCAGTCGATCGCGGCCGAGATCGGCTTCGACGGCTCCAAGCCCGACGAGGCCGGGGTTCGAGGCGAGATCCTCACCCTGACCGACCCGAAGAGCACGATCGCGCGAGCCTCCCATGAAATAGCCGACATCCTGATCGGAGTTAGAGGCGACAGGGACAAAGCCAAGGGCAAGCTTCCCTTCGGCTTCAAAGTCGGCCATTAGCTCTCCCGTTTAGGTAAGCTTCGCAATACAGACCCCCTATAGGAGTTTTAGAAAGCAAGACATGATCGAACAGGCCACCGTCTCACTCACCCCCCAGGCGATGTCGCACCTTCGGGACCTGCTCGCCCAGGAGAACAACCCGCAGCTGGGCCTCCGTGTCTTCGTGTCCGGCGGCGGCTGCTCCGGCCTCCAGTACGGGATGGCCTTCGACGACAACATCCGGGCCGAGGACCATGTCATCGAGACCGATGGCGTCAAGGTCATCGTCGACGAGTACAGCGTCCAGCACATCCGCGGCTCCGAGATCGACTACGTCGACAGCCTGATGGGCGCCGGGTTCACGGTGCACAACCCGAACGCTGTCCACAGCTGCTCCTGCGGGACCTCCTTCGACACCGGCGAGGACGCCGGCGAGGCGAAGGCCTGCGGCTGCGGCCACTGACTTCAAGCAATCCCGTGAAGGCCCCGCCTCGGCGGGGCCTTTGTCATTTCTGAAGCATGATCACGGCCGTCTTCCTGGACGTCGGCGGCGTCCTCCACCTCCCCACCGAGGAGCGGATGCGGGAGGCGCTACGGCTCGCGGGGTTCGAACTGCCTCCCAACGTGCTCGCGCGAGCGCACTATGCGGGGATGGCGGGTCACGATCGCCTCGAAGGTGAGTACGTTGAGCTCATGGGCCCTTATGTCGAGGCGATGGTCCGCGACCTGGCCGTGCCGGCGG
>DATCOZ010000130.1:0-11220 GCA_036564345.1 Candidatus Dormiibacterota bacterium
CCCGAGCCGGATCTCGCCCATGAAGCATTCCGCCGAGGCCCTCCTGGACATCGCCAAGATCCGGTTCCTGAGATGAGCGACCGCACCCTGGTGATCCTGCCCACCTACGACGAGAAGGACAACCTGGAGCGCGTCTCCCGGGAGGTTCGCCAGCTCGGCTACGACGTCCTCGTCGTCGACGACAACTCGCCGGATGGCACCGGTGAGATCGCCGACCGCCTGGCGCGGCGGGACCCGCACCTCAGTGTCCTCCACCGGTCCGGCAAGCTCGGCCTCGGCAGCGCTTATGTCGAAGCCTTTCGGCTTGGCCTCGAGCGAGGTTACGAGCTCTTCGTCGAGATGGACGCGGACGGCTCCCACAAGGTGGAGCACCTGGATGCGATCATCGCGGCGGCGCGTGCCGGTGGCGGTCTCGGCCTCGGTTCCCGATACACCGCCGGCGGCGGGGTCGCGGGCTGGCCCTGGCACCGCCGCTTCCTCAGCTGGGGAGCCAACGTCTACTGCCGAGCGCTCCTCAGCCTGAGCATTCACGATTGCACCTCCGGCTACCGCTGTTACACGCGCGGAGTGCTGGAGGCGATCGGCCTCGACCGCGTGATTTCCGACGGTTATTCGTTCCAGATCGAGATGGTGTACCTCACCACGCTCAAGGGTTACCGCGTCACCGAGGTGCCGATCCTCTTCGAGGACCGCATCGCCGGCGCGTCCAAGGTCACCCGGGGCGAGATCGTCTCCGACTTCCTGAGCGTCATCCGGCTCCGGCTCCGCCATGGCCGTTAGCGCCGCCCGTCCCCTGGCGACCGCGGCCGCCTCGCGCCGGCTCCCGCTCTGGCTGCTCCTCGGCCTGGGCCTGGCGGCCCTGACCCTGCTGCCCTACGTCTACGCCCACCTCGCCCAGCCCCCAGGGCGGACCTTCATGGGCTTCTTCTTCCTCGGCGACGACGCCAACACCTACCTGGCGAAGATGCGCGAGGGCCTCGACGGGTCCTGGGTCTGGACGAACAAGTACACGACCGAGCCGAGCACGCCGGTCTACTTCTTCGTCTTCTGGATCGCGCTCGGCCACTTCGCCGGGCTGTTCCACCTGCCCCTGCTGCTGACCTTCCACCTGGCCCGAATCGTCGGCGCCCTCTTCCTTCTCTATGCCGGCTGGGTGTTCATCGAGCACTTCGTCGTCGAGGCCGCGGCTCGCCGCTGGGCGATCTGCTTCCTCGCCCTGGCCCTCGGCACCGGCTACGTCATCCAGGCGATCGGAAAACCGATGTTCTTCGGCCAGCAGACAGACACCCTCGACTGGCGGATGCCGGAGCTGTCCGCTTTCTACTCGATCCTCGCCCTCCCGCACTTCACGTGGGCGGCCGCCTTCCAGGCGCTGGCCGCGGTGCTGACGCTTCGCGCGGCGGAGCGGGGGAGCCTGAAGCTCGGCTTCCTCGGCGGGCTGGCCTGGCTCGGCGAGGCGTCGATCCACGCCCAGATGCCGATCCTGGTCGGCGGCGCGGTCGTCGTCGCGGTCCTCTATCGACGGGTCAGCCTGCGCGGCTATGCGGCCGTGGCGCTGGCGCTGGCGATGGTGGCGCCCTACGTCCTCTATTCCTATGTCGAGCTCCACAACCCGGAGGTCTCGCGCTGGAGCGGCCAATGGCGGAACAACTTCGCGCCCGACCTGCTCAGCCTCTCGCTGGCACTCGCCCCACAGCTTCTGCTGGCGGCGCTGGCGCTCCCCCGGATGCTTCGCCGCCGCTCTCGCGGCGACGTCTTCCTGCTCGCCTGGCTGGTCCTGTTGGGCATCATCCTGTGGGCGCCGACGCCCGCCGACAACCTCCGGCGCCGCTTCTTCGACGGCATCTACCTGCCGCTCGTGGTGATGGCCGCCGAAGGGATGTACGCGGTGGTCGTGCCCCGCCTCAAAGAGCGTGGCCGGCGGCTCGTCCCGTTCGCTTATGTCGCCTTCGCCGCCGTGGGAAGCATCTTCCTGCTCATCGCGCCCCTCCTGGTCGTCAACAACAGCGCCTACTCGATCCCGACCGGCGAATACCAGGCCCTGCAGTGGCTGTCGCCCCGGCCGGCGGGCGTCGTCCTCACCTCCGACCGGCTCGGCCTGGTGGTTCCCGGGTACACGTCGGACACGGTCTACGTCGGCCAGTACAGCGAGACCTTCAACTGGGCGGCCAAGACCCAGGAGGCGGACGACCTCCTTCACGGCCGGGCCGACCTCGCCGCCTTCGTGGCAGCGCACCACGTCCGCTACGTGATCTGGCCGGCGGCCGACACCACAACGCCACCACCCGACTTCCTGGGAGCACCCGCGTACACGGCCCCCGGAGTGATGGTGTTCCAGCTTTATTGAGAGAGGGATCACCCTCTCCACGAAGTGGGGAGGGCAGGGAGGGGACAAACGACAGCCGATTGTTTTCGGAGCGTCAGTAGCCAGGCAGCTGGGTGTCCCCACCCTTCCCTCCCCACAGAGTGGGGAGGGCTCTACATCGGCTGTGGACAGCCGAAGGAGCTACCTCCTGCGGACGCAGATCTCCGCCTGGGAGTCCTGGTAGACGCTGCAGTCCCATTTGTCGGGCAGGGCCTCGAGGACGTTGGTCAGCGCCTCGTGGCGGTTGTAGACCACGTAATCGACCTGGTAGCGGTCGAGGATCTGCTGCCAGTTGCTGCGCAGCGTCTGGACGTCCTGGTACTGCTGCAGGAAGGAGTCTCCCATCACCGAGGCCTCCCCGAAGATGAAGACGCGTCGATTCGGGTCGGGGTAGAAGCGGTCGGCGAGGTAGCCGCCCCAGCCGTACTGGTTGTACATCCGGGTGCCGATCTCGGGGTGAGCGGCGAGGTAGTCCGCCGCCGCGACCGGGTAGTTGGAGCTGGTGTCCGCCTGCTGTTTGGCGAGAGAGGTCTCGATCCGGAAGAGCACCGCCCCCGCTATGACAACCAGCGCGACCACGGTGACGCCGCGGAGCAGCGCCGAGGGTGGGGAGGAGGAGATGCTCCAGCCGCGCGCCGAGCGGAAGTCCTCCCAGATGCCTGACCAGGTGTCGATCAGGATCGGCGTGGTCGCCGCGACGAAGATCGCGATGTTGCGCGCCGACTCCAGGGACAGGACCAGCACGGCGACGGTGAGCAGCAGCTGGTAGGTGGACGGCCGGCGGAAGGCGAAGCCGACCAGGACGAGGACGATCATCGCCAGGAAGGGCGCGATGACGAGCTGGTGGAAGTCGGGCGAGAACCACTCGATGATCAGCCGCCGCTGGGCCGGGCTGGTCAGCGTCTCGATCGGGTTCGTGTAGACGGAGAGCCCATGGGGCGTCGCGAGGACGGCGACCAGGCAGATCAGCAGCACCTGGCCGAGCGTCCTGACCCGCCTCCGATGACCCACGCGGCGGGTCTCGTCCCGCTCCAGGATCCATTCCGCCACCTCGGCGCTGATCGCGATGCCGAGGAGGACGAAGGCGATCACGAAGCCGCCGTGTAGGTTGGCCCAGAGGGCGACCACCAGGGGCAGGTAATAGATCGACCGGCTCCGCCCCGCCAGGTAGTTCGCGATCCAGTAGAGCTCCAGGCAGGTGAGTGTGAAGGTGATCATCTGCGCCCGCGGTCCCCAGATCGGTGCGCCGGCAAGCCCGCCCAGGGCAAGCCCAAGCCCAGCGATCACGTACGGGCGCCGTCCGACCTGCGCGGTCCGGTAGATGAACACGAAACCGAGCATGGTGAGGATGCCGAAGACGAGGCTGATCAGGGTGAGGCCGCCCCAGCTGTTGAGGTATGCCATGAGGACCTCGGTCAGGTACTCGTGGTCGGTCCAGGCGTGGCCGCTGACGGTGTAGGTGTAGAGGTCGTGGCTCGGCAGCCGGCGGTTCTCGAGCATCCAGTAGCCGGTCCGCAGGTGCCACCAGAAGTCCGGGTCCTGGATGCTGCTGGTGAACGCCGCGGCCAGCGCGATGAGCACGCCGCCCAGGAAGAGGGTGCGAGGGCCGAGCCTGGAGGTGCTCAGCTGCGGACCGGCCAGAAGGGCACCAGCATCGGGACGCGCCTCAGGTAGCCGAGGTATTCGTCCCCGAACGCCGCCAGCAGGATCTTCTGCTCCCAGTTGATGCGGAGCAGCTGGGAGGTCACGAAGACGGCCAGCAGGAGCACGTGCCAGATGCTGAAGACGGGCAGCACGACACCGACGCTGGCGATCCCCTCGCCCAGGTAGAGCGGGTTGCGGGAGAGCGCGAAAGGCCCGCCGGTGACCAGCCGCCTCGCCTCCGGGACGATCGAGAAGGAGCGCCTCAGGTAGGCGAGGCCCCAGACCGCCCAAGCCATACCGGCGGTGATCAGGAGGTCCGACACGAGCACCGACAGAGGTCCGTGCGGGTTGGCGGGGAGGAAGCTGCTCGCGACGATGCAGAAGGTCCCCACGAAGGAGACCAGGATCACGACCGGCCGCCGATCGGCCTTCTTGGCCGGCAGCCGTACGACGTACATGACGACCAGCATCGTGAAGAAGGCGAGCCGGAGCACCCGGTTGGCGAAGGCGAGGTAATCGTCGGCGGTCGCCCCGGCGGTTGTCAGGCGGCTCAGGGTCTGGACGCTGCCGAGCAGCCAGACGACGATGAAGAGGCCGAAGAAGAGAGCCGGCACGGTCCGTCCGAAGAGCAGGTCGGCCCAGTACCGGGGCCGTGGCGCTGGCTTTTCTGCGGGCTCGATCTCGGGAACGGTCCGCATCTGGGTCGCCGTAATCTAACATCGCCTCCCGGTGCCCGCCCACGGCCGCGGCGGGCCAAACTGCCATGAGCGTGACCGAGAACCAGCTGCCACCCGCCACCATCGACCGGCCCTCCGCACTTCTCGCCTGGATCGATGGCGAGGTCGCGCGCCTTGCCCTGCTCATCCCGGAGCTGGAGGCGGCTTCGCTGGTCGCCGCCGAGGACCTCGCGACGGCGGACGTGATCCGCCGGCACGTGATTCTTCATCCCGAGCGCTTCGCGCCCCACGAGCGCGATTCGGCGGTGGACGACGCGCAGAACCTCGGCGTCGCCTGGCAGCGCGCCGACATCGCCGCCGACTCGGCGCGGGCGCGGCTGCAGTTCTGCCAGGCGGTGTCGCTGTCGCTCCGAACCTCCCTGGCGGCGGGGGAGCTGGAGGCCGATGCGTCAACCTCCGCGGCCGACCGGCTCCAGGGAGCGCCGCCGCCCGGGGGCACGCTGTCGATCTTCCAGGCGGTCGAGGCCGAGCGGCTGCGGATCGCCCGCGACCTCCATGACGGCCCGGCGCAGGTCCTCGCCGACCTGGTCCTGAAGGCGGAGATCCTGGAGCGGATCGCGCAGCGCACGCCGGAGGCGCTGCCGGCGGAGCTGGAGGAGTTCCGCAGCCTGGTCCGCAACGCGGTCGGCGACATGCGCCGCTTCATGTTCGATCTCCGTCCCGACTCACTCGACGACCTCGGGCTGGTGGCGACCATGCGGCGGTTTTCGTCCGAGTACCAGGACCGGACCGGCATCGTCTGCCACTTCAACCTCAGCGGCGAGGATCGCCGGATCGGCCCCGACCTCGAGGAGGCGACCTTCCGGATCATCCAGGAGGCGCTCAACAACGTCCACAAGCACTCCGAGGCGACCAAGGTCGAGGTGAGCCTCTCGATTCAGCCCGAGCGGGTGGTCGCGAAGATCCAGGACGACGGGACGGGCTTCGACATCGACGCTCCGCCAACGGCCGGCCGCCACCTCGGTCTGCTCGGCATGAAGGAGCGCGCGGAGGCCCTCGGAGGGACCTTCGACCTGCGCAGCGAGGCGGGCAAAGGAACCGAGATCCAGGTCACCTTCACCCCCGAGCCGTCCCAGCAAGCTCGCTGACCCGCGTCAGGCAACGGATTGCAAGCCGGACCTCTGCTGGTTAGGATGTTCGCGACCAAGCCGAAAAAGACTTTTGTGGAAATCGCAAGAAAGGTCTTGGTCGAGCGATTAGACAGTCAGATTCTCGAAAAAAGGAGGTGAATACTGAAGTGAACAATCTCATCTGGAAGCTGCGCGGACTCCTGCACAAGGAGGAAGGCCAGGGTATGGTCGAGTACGCCCTGATCCTCGTTCTGGTCTCGATCGTGGTCATCGTCATCCTTCTTACCATGGGTACTCAGATCAAGAACGTCTTCTCCAACGTCGTAGCCGCTCTGAACGCGTAAGCGTTTAGAAAGATCACCCAGTAAGCGAATAACCTTCTCAGAGGGCCCCGGAAACGGGGCTCTCTGTTTTTCGAAAAGACACTCTCAATGAAGCACTCCAAGCTGTCTGCAAAATGTCCGCGCCAGCACGCAACCTTTTCGACAGTCGGCCCTATAATGGCGCGGCTTTTCCCGGCGACATTCCCCCCGGAGGTGAAGTTCTAGTGGCAGTAGCTCAGGCCCCAGCCCGTCCACGAGCGGGCGGCGGCCGCATCTTCATAATCATCGGCCTCGTCCTGGCACTGGTCGGATTCGGCCTCGCGGTGCTGCTCGGTTCCCTTGGTGGCGTCCGAGGCGGAGGGGCCAGCTGCCCTTGCGACCTCGTCGTCTACGCCGCGAAGGACATCGGGCTCCGCACCCAGATCGCCACGCTCGACCAGGTCAAGGTCAAGTCGATCCCTGACGCCTACAAGCCGGCGGGGGCGATCGTCATTGACACGACCAACGCCAACAAGGCCCAGGACGCGCAGAACGCGGCCGGCCTGAAGGCCGTCCAGAACTTCATCGCCGAGGTCAACATCGCCGCCGACCAGCCGCTCCTGACGAGCATGCTGGCCAAGCCGGGCGACACCGTCACGGGCGCCCAGGCGGCCTTTCTGCCGATCCCGGCCGGATACGTCGCGATCACCCTGCCGACGAGCGAGCTGATCGGCGTCGCGGGTTACCCGCAGGCCGGCGACTACATTTCAATCCTGGCAACCAGCGGTGGCGGCAGCACGGCGAGTGCCGTGGTCACGGTCTTCACACAGCTCCACATCCTCCGCGTCGGCCCGGCCAACCTGAACGTGACGCCGGCGGCCTCCGGAGGCACGACCAACACCGCCGCGACGCAGACCGCGGCGGCGACCAGCTTCACCGTCCTGGTGACGCCCTGCCAGTCGGAGCTGATCACCTGGTTCCAGAGCAACATGCAGCTTCGCTATGAGCTCGAGTCCTACAAGGACTACGCTCCGGCAGCGACTGGGCCAGACCCGAAGTGCGCCGGTCTGAGCGCCGCTCATGGCATCCAGGGCAGCGATGTTGCAACCCTGTTCCCGATCTTCGGAAAAGGGCTTTCCAAGCCCTAGCTCGGAGTAGATAGGAGCAGCCACGCCCGATAACCTTCCAATCCGGGTCGTCATCATCGACGACGTGCCCTCGACCGTCGACAACCTCAAGAAGCTGCTCAGCTTCGAGGCTGACATGGAGGTCGTGGGGACCGCGCTGAACGCGGAGGCGGCGATCACCGAGGTTCGCCGCCTCCAACCCGACGTGGTCCTGATGGACGTCAACATGCCCGGCCAGGACGGAATCAAAGCTACCCAGGTCATGACAGCAGAACCCCCCTACGTCCCCGTCATCCTGATGTCCGTCCAGGAGGATCGCGAATACCTCCGCCGGGCGATGCAGGCCGGCGCCCGGGAGTTCCTCGTCAAGCCTTTCAGCGGGGAGGAGCTGGCTGCCGCTCTCCGCCGCGTCAACCAGCTCGAAAAGCTCAAGCGGGCTCCCGCGGCCCCGGCCGAGGACGCCGCACCGCCGGTGGTGGTCGTTGAAAAGCGCCCGGTTGGCGGCCGGATCATCCTCGTCTTCAGCGGCAAGGGTGGTATCGGGAAGTCGCTGCTGGCAGTGAACCTCGCCGCCGCGCTCGCGAAGGACACCGAGGGCCGGACGGCCCTGGTCGACCTCGATCTCCAGTTCGGCGACATCGGTGTGCTGCTCGGCCTCGAGTCGGGTCGAAACATCTACCAGGTGGTGGAGGCCTTTCCCAACGTCGACGCCGACTTCATCGAAGCCCTGATGCCGACGGCACCCGGCAACCTCCACGTCCTGCTCGGGCCGCAGAGCCCCGAGTTCGCCGACCTGGTGACCGCCGAGCATGCCCGGACCATCCTGACCATCCTCCAGACTCACTTCGAGAACGTCGTCGTCGACACCAGCTCCCACCTCGGCGAGGTGACCCTGGAAGCCCTCGAACGGGCCGACCGGATCGTCGTCCTCGTCGACCTGAGCCTTCCGGCGGTAAAGGAGGCCAAGCTGGCGCTGCGCGTCTTCCAGCGCCTGGGGATCACCAACGACCGGATCAAGGTCGTCCTCAACCGTGCCGACTCCAATTCCGGGATTACCAGCAGCCAGGTCGAATCGAGCCTCGAGATCAAGATCGCGGCCAACATTCCGACCGACGTCAAGACGGTTCTGAAGTCGGTTCAGCGGGCAGAGCCCTTCGTGTCGCTACTTCCCAACGCCGAGATCAGCAAACGGGTCAGGGCGTTGGCGCTTTCTCTGTTACCCTTGCACGCTGCCGAGGCGCCTGCGGCAGGTCAGTCCGGTCCCCGGACCGGGCCCTGGGCCAAGGCTCCGGTAGAGGCCAGGAACTGAAGAAATGGGTCTTCTTGATCGTGTAAACCAGGCGAACCAGCAGCGGTCGCCGAGCACCGGTCCGGTTGCGGCCCCCGTCGCCCCACCGCCCATCGCCCCGCCCAGCAATGGAGCACCCGCCGACGGCTCGCCCGCGGCGGTCGCGCCGGTGCCCACTCCGGCCAAGTCCACCGCCCCGGCAACGGCGGCGCCGGCAGCCGGTGGGCTCGCCGAGCGAGCCGGCGTCACCGGCGTCACACCGGCTTTCGCGGCAGCCAAGACGGCCGTCCACGCCAAGCTCCTCGAGCAGTACGCGAACAAGATCGACGTCACCGACCGGGAGTTCGTCAAGGAAAAGATCGTCGAACTGTCCGAGGAGTACATCCGCACCTCGGGCATGACGATGACCCGGCCGGACAGGGAGCGACTCATCGAGTCGCTGATGGACGACATCCTCGGGCTCGGTCCGCTCGAGATCCTCCTCAACGACCCAGAGATCACCGAGATCATGATCAACCACCCGAAGCAGATCTACATCGAGAAGAAAGGCCAGCCGATGCTCTCCGACGTTACGTTCGAGAGCGACAAACAGCTGATGCGCGTCATCGACCGCGTCGTGAGCTCGATCGGGCGCCGTGTCGACGAGTCGACGCCGATGGCCGACGCCCGCCTCAAGGACGGTTCCCGGGTGAACGTGATCATCCCGCCGCTCGCCCTCAAGGGCCCCTGCATGACGATCCGGAAGTTCTCCAAGCAGAAGCTGGGCCCCAACGACCTGATCAAGTTCCGGTCGGCGACGCCGCACATGATCAGCTTCATGCGCGCGGCGGTGCGCAGCAAGCTGAACGTCCTCGTCTCGGGAGGCACCGGCTCCGGCAAGACGACGCTCCTGAACATCCTCTCGACCTTCATCCCACCCGAGGACCGCATCATCACCTGCGAGGACGCCGCCGAGCTGCAGCTCCAGCAGGATCACGTGATAACGCTGGAATCGCGGCCCGCGAACGTTGAGGGGAAAGGTGCAGTCCCCATCCGCGACCTCGTCAAGAACTGCCTCCGGATGCGGCCCGACCGGATCATCGTGGGTGAGTGCCGCGGTGGCGAGGCGCTCGACATGCTGCAGGCGATGAACACCGGCCACGACGGGTCGATGTCGACCCTCCACGCCAACAATCCGCACGAGTGCCTGGGTCGTCTCGAGACCCTGGTGCTGATGGCCGGCGCCGACCTGCCATCACGGGCGATCCGCGAGCAGGTGGCCGCCGCCGTCCACATCATCATCCAGCAGCAGCGCCTCCGGGGCGGTCCGCGCAAGGTCGTCAGCATCGCCGAGATCACCGGGATCGAGAACGGGGACATCCAGTTCCAGGAGATCTTCGTCTACAACCAGATCGGCCTCAAGGACGGCAAGGCGGTCGGCTACCACACCGCCACGGGCATCAAGCCGATGCGACTCGACCACATCAAGGCGGGCGGCGAGGAGCTGCCCGACGAGCTCTTCGTGCCAATCCCCGAGCCTCCCTACGAGGAGCTCTATTGATCCCGCGACTGGAGGTACTCAACTAGATGCCCTATACCGTCTACCTAATCGCGTTCATCGCGGCCCTGGGCGTGATGGCGATCTTCTACGGCCTCTCCCAGAGGCGAAGGGCGAGCGCCGACCTCCAGACGCGGCTGGCCGAGTACGGCGTCGTCGACCCGGGTGGGGCTGCCGCAGCCGGGCTCGAGGCTCCGCCCGCCAACTTCCGGGAGCGGCTGGCGCGGATCTTCCAGCCGGCGGCCGACCGGATCGGCCAGGGCGACATCAAGAAGGGAAAGCCATCGCTGCAGGACCAGCTCGCAAAGGCCGACCTCAAGCTGCGAACCTCCGAGTACCTCGGCATCCAGATCGGCCTCACCGTGCTGCTCTTCCTGATCGGCTTCATCCGCTTCGGCGGGATCTACGGCATCGCCCAGGCGCTGATCATGGGAATCGTCGGCTACTTCATACCGGGCTTCTACGTGAAGTTCCGGCAGCGCCGGCGCCTGAAGGCCTTCAACAACCAGCTCGGTGACACCCTGCTGCTCCTCTCCAACGCCCTCAAGGCCGGCTATTCCTTCGCTCAGGCGATCGACACCGTGTCCAAGAACGCGAGCCCGCCGATCGCCGAGGAGTTCGCCCGCTGCGTCCGCGAGATGAACCTGGGCGGGTCGGTCGAGGAATCGCTCAGCCATATGGTCAAGCGGATCGAATCCGACGACCTGGACCTGATGGTGACCGCGGTCGCCATCCACCGCACGGTCGGCGGCAACCTGGCCGAGATCCTCGACAACATCGCCTTCACGATCCGCGAGCGGGTCCGCATCAAGGGTCAGATCTCGACCCTGACCGCCTCCGCACGCTCCTCGGGCCAGCTCATCACGAGCCTGCCGATCGTGCTCGCTGTCTTCATGTACTTCGCGACCCCGACCTACTTCAAGCCGATGACCGAGCAGCCCGTCGGCTGGATCATCATCATCATCGCGATCGTGATGATCCTGATCGGGAACTTTGTGATGGGCAAAGTCACGGCGATCGAGGTCTAAGGAAAGAAATGTCAGGCCAAACCCTTCTACTGGCGGGCCTCGCGGGAATCGGCATCTTCCTCGTCTTCTGGGGGATGTACACGACCCGTGGCTCGGCCGTTTCCGGCGACATGGTCCAGGAC
>DATCOZ010000172.1:0-1610 GCA_036564345.1 Candidatus Dormiibacterota bacterium
CTTCGAGGGGATCGCCAAGTTCGCCGAGTACGCCTTCAACAAGGCGCACAGCGCCGCCTACGCCGTGATCAGCTACCAGACCGCCTACCTGAAGGCGAACTTCCCGCTCGAGTACCTGACCGCGCTGCTCGTCCACGAGCAAGGCAGCGCCGACAAGGTCGCGACGACGATCGTGGACTGCCGGGCCCACGGCATCGACGTCCTGGCCCCCGACGTCAACGTCAGCGGCGTCGACTTCTCGGTCTCCGGCGAAGCGATTCGCTTCGGCCTGGCGGCCGTCCGCAACGTCGGCCACAAGGCGGTCGAGGCGATCGTCCAGGAACGGGATGCCAACGGCCGCTACAAGTCGCTGGCCGAGCTCTGCCGGCGGGTGACGGGGTTCACCGAGGTCAACAAGAGGGTGCTCGACGCGCTCGTCCAGTCCGGTGCCTGCGACTCTCTCGGCGAGCGGGCCTGGCTGCTGGCCGCCCTCGACCGCGCCTACGGGGCGGCCGAGCGGGACCGCCGCGACGCGGAATCCGGCCAGGTCAGCCTCTTCGACGGCGAGAGCCTGCCCGGGATCGACGAGGACTTCGGGATCACGATCCAGGGCCCGATGTCGGCCGAGGACAAGCTGAAGTTGGAGAAGGAGCTGCTCGGGCTCTACCTGAGCGACCACCCGCTGAAGCGGATCGCCGGCGAGCTCGCCCGGCTGACCGACGCCCAGGCTCTCGAGATCACCTCCGAGATCCAGGGCCAGGAGGTGCGCGTCGGCGGGCTCGTCCGCGAGGCGCGCCGGGTGGTCACCAAGAAGGGCCAGATCATGGCCTATGCGGAGATCGAGGACCTGACCGGGATCATCGACGTGATCCTCTTCCCGCGCCAGTACGAGCAGTATCACCGCCTCTTCTTGCCCGACGCAATGGTCGTCGTCGCGGGCAAGGTCGACGTCCGAGCCGGCAACCGCTCGAACGGGCCCGGCAACCCGGACCCCGAGGAGCTGGAAGCCGAGATCGAGCGGGCCTCGGTGGTCATCGAGCAGGCCTGGCTCTGGGACGACCCCGAGTGCGCACCGATCGCCCGCCGCCAGGTGCTCCACCTGACGCTGCCCCAGGGCAGCCGGGTCGAGATGGCGCGGCTGGAGGAGGCCCTGGCCACCCATCCCGGCCCGGACGAGGTTGTGCTCCACATCCGGCTCAAGGGACACGAGGTGGTTGCGACGGCCGACCGATATCATGTCGCTGCCGATTCCGCCTTGACGGCCGAGCTGGACCGCCTTTACGGGTCCCGGGTCAGCTGGGTGGAGACGATCCGCAACAAGGCCCCCAACGGCAATGGGAACGGCCGCCAGGGACGGAAGAATGGAAGCTGAGCAGGGCCCGCCGGAGCTCGCGACCGGCCGCTACATCGTGGTCAAGGCGCTCGAGGACGGCGTGACGATCATGGGCCTCACCCGGGGCCGCGACACCCGCTCGCACCACTCCGAACGGCTCGACGCGGGCGAGGTGATGATCGCCCAGTTCACCGAGCTGACCGCCGCCATCAAGATCCGGGGCAAGGCGGAGATCCACACCGACGTGGGGCGCGTCGACTCGGAATAGGGAAGGAAAGGCCACCGCCTCGCGTAAGCT
>DATCOZ010000174.1:0-10160 GCA_036564345.1 Candidatus Dormiibacterota bacterium
AGACCGAGACGATCGGCAACATCGCCATCGCCAAGCGGCAGCTGCCGCTGATGGGGATCCTCTACGACTGGGACCGGGAGGTCACCACCTGCCTGCCCGACTACTACCAGTGGACGCAGTGGCTGTTCCTGCTCTTCTTCCGCCGGGGATTGGCCTACCGGAAGATGTCGCCGGTCAACTGGTGCCCGATCGACAAGACGGTGCTCGCCAACGAGCAGGTCATCAACGGCTGCTGCTGGCGGCACCTGGAGACGCCGGTCGAGAAGCGCGACCTCGAGCAGTGGTTCCTCAAGATCACCGACTACGCCGACCGGCTGCTCGACGACCTCTCCCTGCTGGAAGGCTGGCCGGAGAAGGTCAGGACGATGCAGGCGAACTGGATCGGCCGCTCCCAAGGGGTCGAGATCGACTTCAAGATCGACGGCTTCGACGAGAACCTCCGCGTCTACACGACCCGCCCCGACACCCTCTACGGAGCGACCTTCATGGTGCTGGCGCCGGAGCATCCGCTGGTCGAACGGATCACCGATCCCGGCCGGCTCGAGGAGGTCCGCGCCTCCGTCGAGAGGGCGCGGCGGGAGACCGAGATCGAGCGGCTCTCGACCGAGCGCGGCAAGACGGGCGTCTTCACCGGCGCCCACGCGATCAACCCGATGAACGGCCAGTGGCTTCCGATCTGGGTGGCCGACTACGTCCTGATGGGCTACGGCACCGGAGCGATCATGGCCGTCCCGGCCCACGACCAGCGCGACCTCGAGTTCGCCCGCCGCTACGAATTGCCTGTCGTCGAGGTGATCGCACCCGAGTCGGGTCCGCGCGGCGTCAGCGAGACGGCCTATACGGAGCGCGGCGTGATGGTCAACAGCGGCCGCTTCGACGGGCTCGCCGGAAGTGCAGGCTTTGACGCTATCGCCGAGGAGCTGGAGCAGCGCGGGATCGGCAAGCGCGTCACCCGCTACCGCCTCCGCGATTGGCTGATCTCGCGGCAGCGCTACTGGGGCTGCCCGATACCGATCGTGCACTGCGCCGTCTGCGGGCTGGTCCCCATCCCCGAGGAGCAGCTGCCGGTGTTGCTGCCGCCGGAGAACAAGCCCCTGGCTGACAACCCCGCCTTCTTCGAGACCAAGTGCCCCCGCTGCGGCCGCTACGCGCGCCGCGACACCGACACCATGGACACCTTCATCGACTCCTCCTGGTACTTTCTCCGCTACACCAGCGCGCACGAGGAGCGGATGCCCTTCGACCCTGAGCTGGCGGCGCACTGGATGGCGGTGGACCAGTACACCGGCGGCGTCGAGCACGCGATCCTCCACCTCCTCTACTCCCGCTTCTTCCAGAAGTTCCTGCACGACGAGGGGATGACCGGCTCCGTCATCGAGCCGTTCACGCGACTTTTCACGCAGGGGATGCTGAAGCGACACGGGCAGGTGATGTCGAAGTCGAGGGGCAACGGCATCGCTCCCGAGGAGATGGTCGCTCGGGAAGGGGCGGACGCCGGTCGCGTCTACCTGATGTTCCTCGCCCCGCCGGAGGATGACGCGGAGTGGTCGGACCGGGCGATCGCGGGGCCGGTCCGCTTCCTTCAGAAGGTATGGCGGCTGGCGGTCGAGCCGGATTCGCTGGCTCGCGCCGGTTCCGGCGCCACCGACGAGGTCCTGACGCGGCGCGTCCACCAGGCGACCAAGCGCGTCACCGACGACTACGCGGGCTTCCGCTTCAACACCGCGGTCGCCGCGCTGATGGAGCTGGCCAACGCCCTCGAGGAGCACCTCCACGGCGGCGGCTCCCGCGGGGAGGTTTGGGACGGGGCCGTCCGTACTCTGGTGCTGCTTTTGAACCCGATGGCGCCGCACCTGGGCGAGGAGCTTTGGCAGCGGCTGGGCGGCGATGGTCTCGCCGCCGACGCCGGCTGGCCCTCTTATGACGAGGTACTGCTCGTCGAGCCGACCGCGACGCTTGTCGTCCAGGTGGCCGGCAAGGTACGCGACAGGCTCGAGGTGCCCCACGGCCTGAGCGAGCTAGAGGCGGTGGAGCTGGCGCTGAAGAGTGATCGGGTGGCCTCCTTCCTCGACCACGCGGCGCGGCCGCGGCGGGTCATCTACGTCCCCGACAGGCTGATCAACCTGGTCCCTTAACCGGGATGCTTCCGGCTCCGCCCGCGCCGGCCTTAGGATCCACCCAGACAAAGACTTTCCCCCAAGAGGGCGGGTGGAATGGGGGAGGGTAAGCTCACCACATGAAGAGGCTGCAGGTGTTGATCGAAGAGGATCTCTACGCCCAGCTTGAGCTGCGGGCGCTAGATGAAGACACTTCCAAGGCGGCCCTCATTCGTCGGTTTGTCCGTGATCGGCTAGCTCCGCTCCCGCCGCTCTCCGCGGACCCCCTCGGCCGCATGGTGGGTGCGGACGATTTCGAGCCCGCCGCGATCGACGACGTGGTGTGATCGTCGCCGGCGCCTCTTTCGACCAGGACTTCGCCGCGGCCGGGTTCGTTGTTGTCAGCTGATGCCCCTCGCTGACCGCCGGCCGGGCGTGATGCTTCCCGGCGGCATCGGGATGGCCGAGGCGCAGCGGCTCGCCCAGGAGTCAGAGGCCGCAGGCGCGGAGTCCGTCTGGCTTGCCGACGTCCGCCGCGAGCCCTACCTCCTGAGCGCCGCCGCCCTTTCGACGACCTCCCGCGTTGACGTCGGCACCAACGTGGCGGTCGCCTTCTCGCGCTCGCCGGCGGCCACCGCCCAGGCGGCCTGGGACCTCTCCGGCTGGAGCGGCGGCCGCTTCGTGCTCGGCCTCGGCAGCCAGGTCAAGGGAACCCTCGAGAACCGCTTCGGTGTCTCCGCCGAGCACCCCGGGCCGATGCTCCGCGACTACGTCAACGCGGTCAGGGCCTGCTTCAAGGCCTACCGCGAGGGCCACGGCCGCTACGAGGGCGAGCACTACCACATCCGGCAGCCCGTCTTCATGCCCGGCGCCGACGCGGATTGGCCCGAGCCGCCGATCTACGTCGCCGGCGTCAACCCGGTCATGACCGCGATCGCGGGCGAATGCGCCGACGGCTTCGCGGCTCACATGTTCTCGACCGAGGCCTATCTCGACGAGGTCATCCGCCCGGCACTGGCCGCCGGCGCCGCCAAGAGCGGCCGGCCGGCGCCGCTGGTCCTCCTCTCGATCGTCGTCGCCCCGACCCGCGAGATGCTCGCGCGGCAGATGACCACCTACACCGTCCCCGGCTACCGCCGGGTCCTCGACCATTCCGGGCTCAGCGCCGAAGCCGATGCCATCCTCGGCGCCATCGCGGAGCGCCGCCGCAGCGACGCCCAGGGGCTCATCGACGAAAAGGTCCTCGACCTGCTGGCGGTCGTGACGCTCGACGACCTCGCCGCCGGGGTGAGCCGCTGGGCGGCCCATGCCGACCGGCTGGCGCTCAGCGTCCCCTGGTACGGCATCCCGGATAACGAGCAGGTGGACATCTACCGCCGCTTGCTGAGCGAGTTGGAGCGCCTGTAGCAGGCTGGCCCAAGGCGACGGTGCTCGAACTGGATAGTCCTGTCATCAGTTCATATACTGGTACTAATAACAAGTAGGACCCGGCTGAGGCGGAGTGCCTCGGTCCGCCTCCGAAGCAGCCCGACTAACCGGAGTCAAAGCCAAATGCCCACGATCCACAACTTCACGGAGGCGGTGCTCGTCGCCGTCACCGGCTTCTTCCTACTCCTGCCCGCCATTCTCGGGGCGATCATCCTGCTCGTCGTCGGCTGGTTCCTGTCCAGTCTTGTCGCCCGCGTTGTCGCCACCCTGCTGCGGCGGATCGGCTTCGAGACGATGGCGCAGCGGACCGGCGTCACCGGGTTCATCACCATGACGGGCGCACGCGATGCCAGCGCGTCGACGATCATCGCCGAGCTCGTCAAATGGCTGATCCGGCTGATCTTCATCGAGATGGCCGCCGAGGTCCTCCACATCAGCGCCGTGACCACGCTGATCAACTCGATCGTCCTCTTCATCCCGAGCCTGATCGTCGCGCTGATCGTCGTCATGGTCGGCTTCCTGATCGCCTCCCTCGTGGGCAACATCGTCCGCGGTGGCGCCGCCGAGATGGGCTTCCGTAACCCGAACCTGCTGGCGGGCGCCGCCCGAATCACGATCATCGGGCTGGCCGTGCTCATGGCCCTGAGCCAGATCGGGATCGCCGCCACCCTCGTCAACTCTCTCTTCATTGCCTTCGTCGCCGCCATCGCGCTCGCGCTCGGGCTGGCCTTCGGCCTGGGCGGCCGCGAGGTGGCCGGTCAAATGTGGGAGCAGTGGTACGCGACCGGTCGGGGCGCCGCCACGCGGCTGGAGAAGAAGGCCGCCGAGGATGCCCGCCAGGAAGCCGAAGCGCAGCCTGCTGCTCCGCAGACCAGCTACGAGTCGCTTCCGCCGGCGACGCCCTACCAGCCGCACCACGAGCAGCGCGCCGAGTAGAGAACAGACATCCCTTTCCCCGCGCAGGGGCCGCTCTTGGCGTACAGCCGGGGGCGGTTCCCATTTCAAGTGAGGCCGAGGTAGCTGGGGAGGGAGGGTTCGAACCTCCGATACCGGTTCCAAAGACCGGTGCCTTACCACTTGGCCACTCCCCAATCTCGTATTCAGATCGGCCGGAGCCCAGCCAGTCGCCACATTACCAGCGGCCTGATCCGGGGCCTCGATACCTGAGGCCAACCTCGCCGGCCGGTGCAGCTGAAGCTCTGACGGGAAGCGCCTTGCAGGTCGTCGCGATCAAGCGCGCCAGGCATGCGTGCTGTACGCTCCGGCCCGCGTGAAGCCCTCGGGTCGACTGCTGGAAAGCGCAGTCCTGAGCATCCTCGCCGCATCTCTCTCAGGGTGTGGGGGCGGTGCGTCGACTGCTTCGACCCCCAGCCCGCCAACGGCTGCGACGTCACAGTCGCCGGCGACGTCGGAACCGATCAAGATGCTTTCGGCCGTGCTCAGCCCGCAGAACGGTGGCACCGTGCAGGCGACCCTGACGGTGGCGCTCCGGGCCGCCGGCTACACGCTCCATGTCGAGGGTCACTCGCTCCATCCCGGCGGCAGCTACCCGGTGAAGACGATTGGCGGCGGACCCTGCGGGACGCCCTTCCTTCCTCCCATTCAGGCCGTCGGCGATCTCATCGGCGACGCATCCGGCAACGGCCTCGTAGAGAAGAGCTACCCCCGTGCTTACGTGGGTGGCGGGATCATCGGGATGGGCGACTACATCGCCCAGATCGGAGAATTTGAGAGAAAGCTCGTTGCCTGCGCGGATCTTCCCGCCGCCTGACCTCTGACGCGGTCGCCTTTCGCGGGCGGGTGACCAGGGTTGGCTGTCGGAGCGTTGGGGATTCTCGGCGGCCTGCGGCAAGAGAGCGGAGGGAAAAGTGTCTGCGGGCCGCCACCTTTCCCTACTTCAACTGTGCTGTTACGGCGATTTTTACGGGGTCGGGGTTTACCTGTTGGCAGGTCGGGTGCCGGTCCAGAAAAGACAAAGAACTTTTCCCTCTCCCCCCGTTCTGAGTCTGTGCGCAACTGGGCCGGTTCCCGCCTGTCCCTTGCGATCGGATGCGGTCCTTAACCGGGCTCCTTCACTCAGCAGTGGCACCGCGCCGAGAATTCGCCTCCCATGGTCCACCTTGTCCCCGGCTGGCCGCGCCTGGTGCTGGTGCTATTGCCGGTCCTCCTCGGTGCGGCAGCTCTCACGGCTGTCCTGACCCTGACTCCGCCGGCTTCAACGCCCGTGGCGTCGGCGGCTGCGGCGGCGCTTCCCGCCCTGCCTCCCCCGGCCGGCCTGCTCGTCCATGTCAGCGGCGCGGTCGTGAAGCCGGGACTCTATCGCCTGCAGCGAGGCGATCGGGTGTATGCGGCGATCGCCGCGGCGGGCGGCCTCGCGCCCGGGGCTGACAGCGGGCGGCTGCCCGACCTGGCAGGACGGCTCAAGGATGGCGAGCAGGTGAAGGTCCCCTTCCTCAAGGGCGCCGGCGGAGGAGTGGTCGCCGCGAAGGTGGCGGTCAACACGGCGACCGCCGAGGAGCTTGCGGCCGTGCCCGGGTTCACGCCCGAGCTCGCCCAGGCGGTGATCGACTACCGCGACCGCTTCGGCCCGCTCGCCAGCCTCACCGAGCTCACCTCGGTCCTCGGCATGAGCAGGAGCGACTATGCACTCGCGAAGAAGGCGCTCACCCTCGGATGACCCCGCTGCTCGCGGTCTGCGGCGCCTTCTCGGCGGCGGTCGCGCTCACCGTGCTTGCGGTCCCCGGGCGGCCGCTGATCGGGGTGGCCGCCGTTTTGCTCGCCGTCGTCACGGTCGGTCTTGCGGCCCTGGTCCGGCCGCTCGCGTTGGGCCTGGCCGTCGCCGGCGCGCTCGCCGGGATCGCTCGTGCGGAGCTGCCCGCGGCCGATCCGGGCCTTGCCCAGCACGCGGCGGCCCTCGCCGGCCAAACGGTGACCGTCGCGGGCGCCGCCGCCGACGATCCCAAGGCGGTTGCGGGCGGCTACGAGATCCTGCTCCAGCCCGGCTCGCTGCTGACCGCCGACGGCCGCGTGCTGGCCCCGCCCGGGAACCTCCTGGTCAAGGCCCGCGGCCAGGCCTCGATCAGCTACGGCGACCGGCTCGAGGTCAGCGGGCGGCTCCGGCTGCCCGACGAGCGTCCCGGCTTCGATCGGCGCGCCTACCTGGCCCAGCGACAGGTGCTGCTGGAGCTGGCCGCCAGCCGGGTCTCGAGCCGGCCGGCGCCGTGGTCGCCGGCTCAGCTTCCGTCCCAGCTGCGCGAGAGCTATCGAAGCGCGATCGAGTCGCTCCTTCCCCAACCCCACGCGGCCGTGTTGCTAGGCGTGGTGCTCGGCATCCGGGGAGGCGTTCCGCTCCGCCTCGAGCAGGCGCTCCAGGCCACCGGCCTCGTCCACCTCCTGGTCCTGAGTGGCCTCAAGGTCGCCGTCTTCGCGCGCCTGGCCGGCGCGGCCCTGGCCCCTCTCCTCGGCCGCTGGTCAACCCTCCCGGTGCTGGTCCTGGTCGGCCTCTACGCGCTCGCCGGCGGCGCCACTCCCGCCGCCGTTCGCGCGGCCGCGATGGGCGGCCTGGCCCTCCTCGCGACCAGGCTCGGACGGCCCGCCCACGTCTGGACCTCGCTTGCCGTGGTCGCCGCGGCGATGCTCGGCTGGCATCCCGAGCTTGGCTGGGATGTCGGCTTCCAGCTCTCCTTCCTGGGCACGGCCGCAATCGTGCTGCTGACCCCATCGATCGCCGCCCGCCTGAGGTGGCTTCCGGCGATCCTCCGCGAGCCGTTCGCCGTCACGCTCGCGGCCCAGGTCGGAACCGTGCCCCTGACGGCGGCCGGCTTCCACGTCCTGTCTCCGGTGGCTCCGCTTGCCAACGCACTGGTGCTCCCACTCCTCCCGGCGATGGTCGGCGCGGGACTGCTGGTCGGCTCCCTCGCGGCCTTGCCCGAGGCAGGGCGCCTTCTGGCGATCCCGCTCGACGCGCTGCTCGCCTACCTCGAGCAGGTTGCGGTACTGCTCGCCGCCGTTCCCCTGGCCGCGATCCCGGTCCCGACATTTCCCGCCTGGGTCGGCGGCGCCTACTACTCGACGCTGGGCGGACTCCTCGTCGCGCTCCGCACGGACGGAGCCCGGCGCATCCTGGCGCTCGTCCTCGCCGCCGGTGTGCCGCTGGCGATCGCCGCCGGGGAGGTGGTGGCCTGGCGAGCACGGCCGCCGGCCGCGGTCCTCCTCGACGTGGGTGACGGGCAGGCTCTCCTGCTCACCGGTCCGGCCGGCCGGGTGCTGGTCGACGGCGGGCCCAGCCCCTCCCGTCTGGCCGCAGCCCTCGGCGAGCAGCTGCCGCCCTGGGAGGACCGGCTGGCCGCCCTGGTGATCACCTCGCCCGCGCTCGCCCACAGCGGCGGACTGGCCGGGTTCGAGCGGGCCGCGGCCGAGGTTGTGCTGCCTGCGACCGACCTCGGCGGCAGCGGCTGGCGCTCCGTGGTGGCCGAGCAGGCGGGCAGGGGCGCCGCGATCGTTCGAGCCGTCGCGGGCCAGCGCCTGATGCTGGCCGGGATGACGGTCGAGGTGCTCGCACCCGAGCCGGGCGCTCCTGGCGACCAGCCGGGTGCCGCCGACCTCGCGCTCCGTTTTGCCGT
Organism: Candidatus Dormiibacterota bacterium; assembly: GCA_036564345.1. GTDB lineage: Bacteria > Chloroflexota > Dormibacteria > Dormibacterales > Dormibacteraceae > UBA6019. The sequence goes on from DATCOZ010000174.1 coordinate 8,147, forward strand.
ACCGGGCGGCCAGGCGTTCTGCGACCTCAGCGATCTCGACGCCGACGCGCAGCTGCTCGCGGCGGCGCGCCTGGGCGGGCCGTGCGACTACCTGCTCTTGCCCGACGGCGGCAGGTCGGCGCCGGCGGCCGAGCTGCTCGCCGCCGCGAAGCCGAAGGTCATGCTCGTAGCCGGCAGCGCCCCACCGGCCCGCGGCCTGCCCGCCGGCAATCTTCGCCGCACCTCACAGGAGGGGAGCATCGCCGTGCCCTTGCTCTGACTACTATCTGGCGATGCCCAGGGCCGTGGCCGACCCCCGCGTCCTCCTCCTCCACGGGGAGGAGTCCTTCCTCGTCGAGGAGGAGGCGAAGCGGGTGCTCGACGCCTGGCGGACCGAGCTCATCTCCGACTTCGGCTTCGAGCCTCTCGACCCGGGTGCGCTGAACTCGGCCAAGCTGCGGGACGCGGTCCGCCAGCTGCCCTTCCTCGATCCCTTCCGGATCGTTGCCGTGCGATCGCTCGCGGTGCGGCGCGTAGAGGGCCTCGCGGCCGGTCTCAAGGAGATCCCGGACACGACCCGGGTGCTGCTGACGGTGAGCGGGAAGCTCGGCGCGGGCAACTCCCTCGCCAAGGCGGTGACCGCCGCCGAGGGAGGCCTTGTCCGGGAGTTTCCCCGGCTCAAAGGCCGGGCCCTCGGCGACTGGGCCTCCGACCGCGCACGGACGCTCGGCCTGCCGCCCAGCATCGCTCCGCTGGTCATCCGCTCCAGCCCGGCCGACCTCGGCGTCATCGACTCCGAGCTGCGCAAGCTCTCCTCGTACCACGCCTCGGGCTTCCCGCTCGACCGCGAGGCGCTTGCCGCGCTGCTCGCCGGCGGCCACGAAGAGGAGGTCTTCCGGCTAACCGACAACCTGCTGCCGCGGCCCTCCGGTGACGCCTTCCGGGTCGCGCGGAGCCTGGTTCGCGGCGGCGAGTCGCCGACCACCCTCGCCTACCGGGTGAGCCGCCAGCTGGCGATGGTCCTCGCCGTCCGAGCGCGGAGAGATCGGGGGGAGTCGCTGGCCGAGGTACAGGCGGCGATGTCCGAGCACCCCTTCCGGATCCAGAAGGCGTTCGAGGCGGCGGGCAGCGTCGACTCGGAGCGCCTGGAAGAGGGCCTGAAAGCCCTGCTTGCCTACGAATGGGAGGTCAAGAGCGGCCAGCTCGACGCCGAGCTGGGCCTGGACGGCGTACTGGCCAGGCTCTAAACCCTCCCCAGACCTGGGGAGGGAAGGGTGGGGCGATTCAGCGGCCGTGGGCTCGCCGATCCGTCAAGCCTCGCGGAGACCCGAAGCCTGGTGGCTAGCGCTTCTTGGCGGCGGGCTTGGCTTTCGCGGCAGGCTTGGCGGTGGCCTTCGCGGCAGGCCGCGTCGGAGCCTTCGCCCGGGACGCGGCCGGCCTCGCCGCCTTCGGCGCCGGCTTGGCAGCCGCGGCCTTGGCCTTGACGGGCTTGGTGGCGACCTCGCCCGGCGCCTTCTCGTGCGCGTTGAGCGCCTTCATCAGGCGGGACTTCCGCCTGCCCGCGTTGTTGGTGTGCAGGATGCCCTTGTTCGCGGCGCGGTCGAGGCCAGCGATGGCCGCAAGACCGAGCTCGACGACGCCCTCCCCGTGCTCGGCGATCGCCCTGCGAACCCGGACCACCCGGGTCTTCACAGCCGAGCGCACCGACTTGTTGCGCAGCGTCCGGCCGACCGTAGCCCGCATCTGCTTGCGCGCCGACGCGGTTCGCTTAGCCACGGGTCAGCCTCCGGGAGGGGAAATACACGGTGTGAAAGTATAGCTATCGACCCCAGATGCCTGAATTCGAGTTCGGCGGCAAGCGTCCGACCGTGCATCCCGACGCCTTCGTCGCGCCCACCGCGGTCCTGATCGGAGACGTCCGGGTCGGCGCCGGCGCCAGCATCTGGTTCGGGGCGGTGCTCCGCGGCGACGAGTCGCACATCGAGGTGGGGGAGGGCAGCAACGTGCAGGACGGCTGCATCGTCCACTGCTCGGA
>DATCOZ010000195.1:0-6736 GCA_036564345.1 Candidatus Dormiibacterota bacterium
CAGCGGACCGATCACGCCGACCGCACCCGCCGCGACCAGGCTGGTGTAGGCGGACCCGGCCTGGTCGGCCGCGCTTCGATCGTCGGCGACGAGCAGCCTGACATCGTGGCCGGCGATCCCGCCGCCGGCGTTGGCCTCGTCGACCGCCTGCTGGGCTCCCAGCCGGATATCGGCCCCGAGGGGTAGGTCGATGCCGGTGAGGGAGGTCTCGAGCCCAACGTTCACCGGCCCGGCGGGAAATCCACCGGCGATCGAGCCGGGAGAGCAGGCGACAAGGACCATGACGGCGGCGACGGCCGTGGGGAGGAACCTGGCTGTCACTCGGGTGGACATTAAACACCGCCCGGCGTGGTGCCTAAGATGTGGCTGGCCTTGACTTCGAAGGAGTACCTCACCGGCGTCTTCAGTCGCAATGCCGAGGCCTATCGGCAGCGGCTGGAGGAGGCCATGCGGAAGGGGCAGGCGGCCGGCCGCGACGCCCTCCTCGACTACGTGCGGGCGCGCCCGGGCATGCGCGTCCTCGACCTCTGCTGCGGGCCGGGCACGCTGACGATACCGCTGGCTCGGGACCTGAACGGCGTCGGCGAGGTCATCGGCGTCGATCTCGCCGAGGGGATGCTGGAGATCGCCCGCAAGGCCGCCGGCGGCCGGAGCCTGCCCGTGCGCTTCCTTCACATGGACGTCGAGCAGCTGCAGTTCCCGCCCGCCACCTTCGACGCGGCCGCCTGCGGCCACGGCCTCCATTTCCTGCCCAACCTCGGCCGTGGTCTGCGGGAGGTGCGCCGGGTCCTCAAGCCCAAGGGGCGTTTCGCGGCCAGCGTCCCGCCCTCCGACGGCCCTGACCCGAGCCCGGCCGTCGTGGCCTTCCGCGCTTCCTTCGACAAGCGGCTCGGGCCGGCCAAGCCGCAGCCCGAGCTGGCGCCGACCCGTGCCGTTCTCGACGACCTCGACCGCCTCAGGGCGGCGGCGCTGGGGGCCGGCTTCCGCTTCGCGGAGACCGAGCTCGTCGAGGTCGAGACGAGCTGGGAGTCCGCCGAGCATTTCGCGGAGATGAACGCCAGCTGGTGGGCCTTCGCCTCCCGCCTGGAGGGGCTGAGCGACCACGTCCGGGGCCTGATCGTGAAGGAGGCGGCCCGCAAGGTCAGGGAGGCCGCTGGTGAGGGCCCCTTCACGACGCCCTCGAGGGCCCACGTCCTCCGCGCCGAGGCATAATCCCGGCATGTCGCGGAGCCGGGGGCTCCTGGTGTGCCTTCTTTTGATCGCTGAGGTGGCCTGCACGAATGCGGCCGCGGGCCCGATCGCCTCGCTCTCCCCAGCCGCGTCGCCGAGCGCGGCGTCCGAACCCACGCCGACCGCCACGCCCGACGCGCCCGTGATCCATCCCGACGGACCGCCCGAGTACCGCGCCCTCTGGGTCGACGGTTTCCACGACGGGATCAAGAGCCCGCAGCAGATCGACACGCTGATCGCGCGCGCTCTCAAGGGCAACCTCAACGCCCTCTTCGTCCAGGTCCGCAAGCGCGGTGACGCTTACTTCCTGCGCGGGGTGGAGCCGCTCGCCACCGACATCAACTATCCCAACCATCCCAACTGGGATCCGCTCGCCTACCTCATCCACAAGGCGCACACGGCGAACCCGCCGCTCGAGGTCCATGCCTGGATGAACACCTTCTTCGTCGGCCAGACGAGCGCCGTCTGGCTGGACTACAGCGAGCAATGGGGAAACATCCGCTTCAGCGGGACCAACGATGGCTACGGCTACCTCGACCCCGGAATACCCGCGGTCCGCGCCTACACCCAGGAGGTGATGACCCAGGTCGTCCGCCATTACAACGTCGACGGCATCCACATGGACTTCGTGCGCTACCCGGACGGCGGCGACTGGGGCTACAGCCAGACCTCGCTCGACCTCTTCGGCAAGGCAACGGGCCGCACCGACCGTCCGGACCCGTCCGACCCGGCCTGGCAGCAATGGCGCCGCGACCAGGTCACCGCCTTCGTCAAGGGGCTGCACGAGGCCATCCAGGCGATCCGCCCGACGGTGAAGCTGAGCGGCGCCCTGATCGCCTACGGCAACGGCCCCAGCAGCGACGCCGAGTTCCAGGCGACGCGGACCTACAACGACGTCTACCAGGACTGGGCGACCTGGTTCCGGAAGGGCTATCTCGACCTCGGCGTGCCGATGAACTACGACCGCGATTCCAGCCCCAGCCAGCAGAAGTTCTTCCGCGCCTGGACGGCCTGGGAGAAGGACCTTGGCAAGGGCCACCTCCTGGTCGGCGTGGGAGCCTTCCTGAACTACCCGGAGGACACCATGACCCAGATCCGGGCTGCCCTGGCGCCGACGGCCGCCGGGAATCGTCCCCTTGGGGTGGCCATCTACTCCTACGCATCGACCAGCGTCTACGGAACCGACGACTTCTACCTCGCGCCCAACGACCAGGGCTACCTGCCTCGCCAGCCCTATACGCCGAGCACCGATCCCCAGTACCTCTTCGACCGTGCCGTCCAGTTCAACGAGTGGTTCTACACCGCCCTCTCGGCGGCTTCCAACTACCAGGACCCCGCGTTGGGCAAGGTCGTGACGACGCCCATCTTCCTGAAGCCGGCGCCGATCCCCTGACCCTGGGCGTCTCTCCCCGCCTAGCCGGGGAGAGTTCTGATCCGGGTCAGGTCCGACTTGATCTGGCCGTTGAAGTCGATCTGCTGCGGTCCTCCGGCCTGGCCGATGGGTACTCTCGCGGCGTAGCTCAGCCGGAACGTCACGCTGCCGGTCGACTTGAGGACCTGCTGGTCGGTGAGGCCGATCCAGTAGCGGTGGGTGGAGTGGATCGCGCCGGTGTAGTGGATGACCCCGGTCACGGGAGGCGCTGTCGCGCCGGCCGCCGCCGGCAGCCTGGAGAGGTCGATCGTGAAGTCGATCGGGCCCTCGAGGGTGGTGTCGATGACGGCGGCGTCGCGGCCGTCGACCGCCTCGTCCCTCACGTAGCGGTTGTGGCTGGCGAAGCTGATCACACCGGCACCGTAGGGATTGGGCCGGCTGTAGGCCTTGTCCCAGGTATCGCCCGGCTTGACCGGATGGCCGGGAAGGACCGGCGTCAGCTGGTCGGAGCCGGGAATGCTCGGAATCCGGCCCCCGAGCTGCGCCCCGGCTCCCGACTGGATCCGGCCGTCGGCTCCGATCTGGAGAACGACCGCCGCCGGCCCGATGGTGCTGCTGCCGCCGCCGGCGACGCCGACGACGTCCCGGGTGGTCACCTCGACCGTGGCCGTGCCCGAGTTGTCGACCGACCGGACCTTGAGCACCTGGGTGAGGGTCTGGTCCGAGTTCAGCGGGGTCTGTTGGGAGCCGAGCAGCAGCATGCCGGAGAGCGTCGTGTGAGCTCGGTAGGTGATCGTGTCCCCAGCCTTGAAGCCGGTCGTGAAGGACCTCGCCTGGACCGTGCCGGGGAGGGCGCAGCCGGCCAGGAAGAGCATCGAGGCGAGAGCCGCGAAGCACCGACCCATCAACTTCGATGCTGCCACAATTGGCCTCGAATCGTGGATTTCCAGCTTCCCCGGCTAGCCGACTCGCTCGTCGAAGGCACCGTCTCCCGGTGGCTCAAGAAGGCCGGCGACAGGGTCCGCAAAGGCGAGCCGCTGGTGGAGATCGAGACCGACAAGGTCAATGCTGAGTTGGAGTCCCCCGTCGACGGGGTGCTGGCCGAGATCGTCGTGCCGGAGGGGACGACAGCCGCCGTCGGAACCGTGATCGCCAGGCTCACCGAGGCCTCCGACTCTTGACGGACCTGGTGGCCCGGCTTCGTGCCATCGTCGGCGAAGCCAACGTCATCGTCGACGAACGCCTGGAGGACTACGAGCACGACGGCACCTTCCTCCAGCACGCCCTCCATGCTGCCGTCCTCCCGGCGACGACCGAGGAGGTGGCCGAGGTGGTGAAGGTCTGTGCCGAGACGCGCACCCCGGTCACCTCGCGCGGCGCCGGCAGCGGCCTCGTAGGCGGCCCCGTGCCGCTCTCTGGAGGCGTCGTCCTCAGCCTCGAGCGCTTTACCGAGCTGGAGATCGACAGCGCCAACCTGATGGCGGTGGCGGGCGCCGGCGTGATAAACGGAGACCTCGACGCCGCGGCGGCTGAGCACGGCCTGATGTATCCGCCCGACCCGGCCAGCAAGCTGATCTCGACGATCGGCGGCAACGTCGCCTGCAACTCGGGCGGCCCCCACTGCTTGAAGTACGGCCTGACCGCCGACTACGTGGTCGGGATGACGGTCGTCCTCGCCGACGGCAGCATCCTGAAGCTGGGCGGCCGAATCCGCAAGCGCTCCTCCGGCTACCGGATGATGCAGCTCTTCGTCGGCTCGGAGGGAACCCTCGGCATCGTGACCGAGGTGATCCTGAAGCTGGTTCCGCGTCCCCGCCACCACGCCACCGCGATGGTCGGCTTCGCGACCATCGAGGACGCCGCCGATGCGGTCCGCCGGGTGCTCCAGGCGGGGCATTTCCCGGCCGCCCTGGAGATGATGAACCGGGCCGCGTTAGAGGTCGTCAGCAGCTTCCTGCCGGCCGGCTTCAAGCCCGACCACGAGGCGGTGATAGTGATCGAGCAGGATGGCAATGACCGCGAGCAGGTACTCCTCCAGCTTGCCGAGATGGTCGAGATCCTGGACGGCGTCGACAACCGCGTCGCCCAGACCGAGGCCGAGCGGGAGGGCATCTGGAACGCCCGCCGGCAGTTCGGCTCGATCCTCGTGGACCTGCGCAAGAACGTCTTCAGCGAGGACATCGCGGTGCCCATCTCGAAGGTGCCGGAGATGGTGAGGCGGTTCCAGGCCCTGGCCGAGAAGCACGGGATCCAGATGCCGACCGTGGCTCACGCCGGTGACGGCAACCTGCACCCGACCCTGGTTTTCGAGGAGGAGCAGCGACACCTCGTCGGTCCGATCGCGGCCCAGATCTTCCGCGATGCCGTGGAGCTCGGCGGCACGGTCTCCGCCGAGCACGGCCTCGGGGCGCTCAAGCGCGACTTCGCGGCCCTCGAGCACAGCGCTGAGGAGATCGCCTGGTGGCGCCGGCTGAAGGACCTCTACGACCCGCTCGGCATCCTCAACCCACACAAGATCTTCCCCGAGCAGCCGGCCGACGAGCACTTCCTGGATGCCCAGCCTGGGTGGGGCCGCAAGCTGGCGAGCGGTCGGGATCGCGCGGAGGTGGCAACTTGATGATCCCCCTTGACCCCCCGAGCCTGGTTGAGGCTCCCGACCTGCTGGAGACCGAGCGCCTGCTGCTCCGTCAGTTCCTGGAGACCGACGTCGATCTCTACGCCAGGATCTGCGCGGACCCTGAGGTGATGCGCTTCATCGGGGACGGCAGCACCCTGACCCGGGAGCAGACCTGGCGCGCGGTGGCCGGCGCGCTCGGCCATTGGGTCCTCCGCGGTTACGGCCTTTACGCGGTGGAGGAGAAGGCGACCGGCACCTTCATCGGCAGGATTGGCCTGATCAACCCCGAGGGCTGGCCGGGGCTCGAGGCGGGCTGGCTGCTGGGCCGCCAGCATTGGGGCATGGGCTACGCGACCGAGGGCGCCAAGGCGGTGGTGAGGATGGCCTACGAGTCGGTCGGCGCCACCCACCTGATCAGCCTGATCCGGCCCGAGAACCTCGCCTCCATCCGGATCGCCGAGAAGCTCGGGGCGATCCGCGAGAGCACGATCGAGATGCACGGCGGACCGGTCCACATCTACGCCTACGGCGGCCCTCCAGTGGACCCAACCCTCCTCCTGGCGCCGCATACCAAGTAATTTCCCTCGTGCGGAGGCGGGCTAGCCGTTCAGCTCCCGGCGGTCGACGACCCGCTTCGCCTTGCCCTCGCTGCGAGGGAGCACGCCGCCGGCGAGGACTGTCACGTCGACCGTCAGGCCGATCAGCTCCTTGATCCGTTCCTGCGCGGCATGGCCGAGGTGCTCCTTGTGGGTCCCGGGCTCGGCCTCGACGAGGACCTGCATCGCGTCATGCCGCTTCTGGGTGCGGTCGACGACGATCTGGTAGTTGCCCGTCAGGCCGGCGATGCTGAGCAGGATCTCCTCGACCATGCTCGGGAAGATGTTGACGCCGCGCACGATGAGCATGTCGTCGGTCCGGCCGCGGAGCTTTGAGATCCGGCGGAAGGGGCTGCCACAGGCACAGGGCTCGTCGATGAGGACTACGCGGTCGCGGGTCCGGTAGCGGACGATCGGGGTCGCCCGCCGGGTGAGGCTCGTGAGCACCAGCTCGCCCTCCTGCCCGCTGGGGACCGGGCGACCCGTCTCCGGGTCCACCGTCTCGGCAAGGAAGTGGTCCTCGAACAGGTGGAGGCCGTCGTGCTCCCGGCACTCGATGGCGACGCCGGGACCGCCGAGCTCGGTCAGGCCGTAGACGTCGAACGCCTCGAGGCCGAGACCTGCCTCGATCTGCCGCCTCATCCCCTCCGTCCAGGGCTCGGCGCCGAAGAAGCCGACCCGCAGCTTGAGCCGCAGCCGGACGACCTCCTCCTTGAGCGCTTCCGCGAGCACCAGGGCGTAGGAGGGCGTGCAGGCGAGGACCGTCGTGCCGAGGTCCTGCATCAGCATCACCTGGCGCGCGGTGACGCCGGAGGAGGTCGGCACCACGGTGCAGCCGACCCGCTCGGCGCCGATGTGGAAGCCGAGGCCGCCCGTGAAGAGGCCGTAGCCGTAGGCGTTCTGCATCACGTCGTGCTCGGT
>DATCOZ010000208.1:0-21671 GCA_036564345.1 Candidatus Dormiibacterota bacterium
GAAGGGCAATCCGACCCGCCGGCGGGCTGTCTTCGCGCGTGCCGGAAGGCGCTGGCAGGTCTACTTCAACACCACCCACGACGAGCTGAAGCGACGAACGGGCTCGATCGGCGTCGCCTTCGACGTGACGGCCGAGGCGGATGCGGCCAGCGCGCGGGAGGAGAGCGAGCAGAAGACGCGCTACCTCTCGATGATGAGCCACGAGCTGCGAACCCCTCTGAACTCGGTCATCGGGTTCGCCCAGCTGCTCGGCACGAAGGAGTTCGGGGAGCTCACCGACCGCCAGCGGCGCTATGCCGACAACATCCAGGCGAGCGGACAGCACCTGCTCGCGATCGTCGACGAGGTGCTGGACCTGGCCAAGATCCAGGCCGGCCAGCTCGAGATCAGTCTCGGACCGGTGGACATCGTCGCCGCGGTCCACCGCGTCTGCACTGCGATGGAGGGCCTTGCCAAGAGCGGCGGCCTCGCCATCGTGGTCAAATCGCCGGCGGTCACTCGTGCCACGGCCGACGACCAGCGATTCGCGCAAGCGTTGATGAACCTGCTTGCCAATGCGGTCAAGTTCACGCCTTCGGGAGGGACGATCACCGTCCACATCAAGAACTCGCGTTCGGGAATCCTAGTCAGCGTCTGCGACACCGGGATAGGCATCGGCGCCGACCAGCACGAGCACATCTTCGAGGAGTTCGCCCAGGCACGATCGGGTGCCGACCGACCTCGCGACGGCACCGGGCTCGGCCTCTCCCTCAGCCGGCACCTGATGGAGCTGATGGGCGGTTCCCTGGTCCTGGAACGCTCGGCAGAGGGCGCTGGCAGCACCTTCGTACTCCGCTTGCCGCCGTAGTCAGGGACGCGTCAGCCTTGCCAACGGCTCAGCGCAGGAGCGCCGGATGTCGCGGCATCATGATCTCTCGAGGCGTAGTTGGACCTGCTGAAACTGGAGCGAAGGACGGGTAGCGGGAGGCACTACACGGTCATCCGAGGTAAGACCTGGTTAGGCGACCTTGACTGGAAGTCCCGCTGGCCGCGGCTGATGAACACGGACGCCACCATCGCGGTTGCGTCCGGTTACTACGATCTTCGTACCCGTCGAGGCCGGCCCGTGCTGTCTTTCGGGGGCGAGGAGGTCGCCAGCAGGCGTTCTGGCGGAACCTTCACCGGCATCTTCGACTCATTTCGAATCGATGGTGCCGTATCGGGTTGGGCGATCGTCAGCGGCGATGGCCAGCTGCGCGTTGAAGCGTTTCGCAACGGCGATTCCTTCGACATCGAAGTGACGCCGGAGGCGGACGCCAGCCGGCTTCCCCTCCTGGTCCTGTTCGCTCACTACCTTTGGCAGGCAGGCAGCGATGCAGCGACCAAATGGGGATCTGGGTAACTCTGCCGCTCTAGTCGGACGAGGTGGTCTGGCCGTCCGCCAATTGGTCCCAGGTCGCTTTGATCGAGCCCATGTGCCAGCGGACGTGGAAGGGCAGGGTGCGCCCGATGAATTCGTCGACGGTCGTCGGACCGAACACGAAGGCTCCCGTCGCGGCCAGGTCGCTGTCGCTCAGCCCCCGGATGAATGCCGCTGTCTCGGTCGCCTGATCCTGCACGAAGCGAAGCGTGTCCTGGTGGTCGGGATCGGGATTCTCGGCGGCATGTCGCTTGTTCGTCTCGCTCGTCGGCGGTGCGGGATCCTCGCCGCGGATCCAGGCCTGGCAGCGAGACCGGTTGTTCCGGTAGGCGTTGCCGACGTGGTGGACGATCAGCCCGACCGGCCGCCCTTCGTCCTCGTCACCGACTTTGATCTCGGGGTGGTTGATGCCCTTTGCCCGCCATTGACCGGGCGTGGCGTTCTTGACGAAGTCGTAGAACTCCTGGTGTGCGGCGGCGAACTGATCGGCAAGCTCGTTTGCTCGGCTCATCTGCGTTGGTCAACGATAGACAGTTCCGAGCGCCGGCGAACGGCTCGGCGGCCCGGCCTCGCCGCGTGGGCGCAATCGTCACCCGTGACCATGCTTCGAGTCGCCGCCGCGTTGCGCGGGTGCCACGCCTGCAGTCGCGGCCCTACAGGTGGTTGATGACGCCTATCGGGCTGAGCTTGTCCCAGAAGAAGTCACCATTACCGGTCACGAGCTGGACGCTGCCAGACGGATCGGTTGTCAGCGTGAACGTCGTCGCCACGTCGAAACCCGGATAGTCCTGCGCCGTGCTCGCGTCGACGATCGCGCCTGAGATCTGCCCGGACACGACCGCCGTGCCCTTGTGGTTGCTGAGAGACTGCACCGATGTCGACTGGTAGACGCGGTAGGCGTCGTGCCACTGGCCGTCGACTCCGACGACCTGGGTCGGGAACACCCAGACGACCGACCCCGCCGGCGCCTTGCCGACCGTGAAGTCGAATGCGAGGCTGGACGACTGCTGGCCGACACCGGCCAACCAGCCGCCGCGCGCCGGGTGCGCGGCGAGCGCTGTTCGCAGGTCCTCACTGCCGGCAAACGGGTTCGGATTCGAAGACTGCACAGCGTCGACGAGCCGCACACGAACCTGGTAGGCACCGGCGACGAGGGCGGGCCCGCTGACGGAGGCTACGCCCTGGCCGTAGTAACCGTCCGGCGTGATGATGTCCTGGACTATCGCGAAATAAGTCAGGGTCGATCCGCTGCCGTCAGTGACTTCAAAACGAGCCCACACCGGGTGAGTGTTGAAGTCGACGAATTCGGAGTCGCCGAAAAGCGGCGCGACGGACACGGACAGGTTGGCGATTTGCCCCGCGGTGCCGAGTGAAGTGCCCGACCACATGAGCGACACGGTCTCGGGTTGAACCGTCACGAGTTGCGTTACTGACGCATCTGAAAGGTTGGGGTCGGTGCTGTGGACCGACACGATGAGCGGATAGACGCCTGCTCCGGCCGGAATGACCGAGTCGTCGAGGTTGATAGAGATCGCGGCGTATCCCGCGGTCAGCTCAATGGGACCGCCCAGCTGCTTCCCCGCCAGGGTGAAGGTCGCTTGCCCCGACCCCGCATCGGTCAACGCGAGCACGTTCAGAGCGTGGGCGACAGTTCCCGGGAGGGAGAGCTGAAGCCGAATCGAAACCGGCGGCGGAGGGACCGGAGTCGCCACACCCGAGAGCGCCACCACTCGCTGGAAGCCGGGCTCACTGTCGTGGATGACTAATTGGCCGGCGTAAGAACCGGGCGTGGACGGGGTGAAGCCGACCATGATCCGGCAAGACGCACCCTGGGAGATCGGCGTGTTGAGCGGACAGTCGAGATTGGCGGCCACGAAGGTCCCGATCGCCTCGACCCCCGTGATAACCGTCGTTTGAGCGGGTGCTGTGATGGTGACGATCGCCGCCGCGGTGCCGCCGCTGGGGTTGATCTGGTTCGACCCGAAGTCAAGAGCGGAAGGAGACACGCTGAGAAAGCCCCAGAATCCACTGCCGCTGAGAGGGATCGACTGGGTGCCGGTTCCGGCGTCGTCGATGACGGTGAGGCTCCCGGTGGTGACCGAACCGTTGCCTGTCGTCGGCGAGAAGGAAACGGTGATCGTGCAGGAATCCCCGGCCGCCAAGGTTGCCGGGGAGCGCGGGCAACCGTCCGTCGCGCCGAAGTCGCCCGAGCCGCCGATCGACGTGATGCTCAGCGGTGCGTTGCCGGTATTGACGAGGGTCACCGGCCGAGCGGCAGTCGTCAAGACCGGTTGTTGGGGGAAGGCGATCGATGCAACTGACAGGGCCGCCGCCGGCGCCGTCATGAGAGCGGCGCCCAGCATCCAGGTGTCGCCGAGGGCGACGTCTGGACGTCCGGACTCGTCGCTGCCGCCGAAGATCATCAGCCCCCCGAGCACGGAGTCATAAGCCATTGGCGCCTCGATGCGCGGACTCGGCTTGATGGTGGTTAGCAGCTGCGACCAGTTGCTGCCGTCGTATTCCCAGGTCTCATTGTTCGGGCCCAGGGTGTTAGGAAGTAGATAGTCGCCGCCGAAGATCACCGTCCGCTGGCGGCTCGGGTCGTACCCCATTGAATGCCAGAAGCGAGGCGCGGGCGATGTTGTTGTCGTCACCTGCGTCCAGTCGGTTCCGTTGTATTCCCAGGTGTCGTTGAGCCGATTCGCGTTGTGCCCGCCGAACATGACCACCCTGTTCCTGGCCGAGTCGAAGGCCAGTCCTTCGCCATAACGACCTGGAGGCGTGTGGACGGTAGCCACCTGGGTCCAGTTGTTCCCGTCGTACTCCCAGGTGTCAGCCAAACTGAAGTTGCCGCTGGCACTGCCGCCAAACAACACCGTTCGTTGTCGAGCCGAGTCGTACGTCATACCGAACCAAAGCCTCGGCGCAGGTGCGTTAGACGTCACCCTCTGGGTCCAGGCCGAGCCGTTCCATTCCCAGGTCTCACCTAGATAGGAATTGGCAGTGGCACCTCCGAACAGCACGCTCACGCCGCGGGCCGAGTCGTAGACCATCTGTCCGAGAGCCCGGCCGGACGGACCTGCCGTAGCGACTTTCGACCAGTTGGTGCCGTCGTATTCCCAGGTGTCCGAGTAGTAAGCGCTGCCGCTGGTCGGGGCACCGCCGAAAAGGACGGTGCGATTGCGAGCGGAGTCGTACGAAAGGTACGGCTGGACGCTGGGCGTCGGCCCAGTCGCAGCCGATTGGTTCCACTCGACCGGCCCGGCTACGGCCGAGGCGCCGGTCGGAAGGAGGCCGAGGGCCAGCATCCCAGCAACCGCGGCGGCCGCCCATCGCCTGAAGAACAGGGGTGCGCGCCTGGTCGACTGAGTTGTTGAGCTCGACATCTATGACCCCGCAGAATCCGGAACCGTTGGCTACTGGCGCGGGATCTTGAAACCCTTCTCGGCGGAGTATGAGGAGGTCCTACCGCGTTCCGACGACGTGACCGGAACCTGTCGGCGTATCGACCGCGGGATGACGTCGGGGAGGTCGAGGTTGCACCCAGCGCCGTCGCTTCCGCTCACCCCTCGGTCTGTTCTCTAAGTGACGTTCAGCGTGACCGTGGTCGTGCGGGTGAGGCCCCCGCTCGTGCCCACGATCAGGAGTGAGTAACTGCCGGAGGGCGTCTTTCCGCGGTTGGTCCGGATGGTCAGGGTTGACGAGCTCGTCGCGGGGTTGGGGCTGAAGGTCGCAGTGGTCTTCGACGGCAGGCCGCTAACGCTCAGCGAGACTGAGCCGCTGAACCCGTTCAGCCCCTGGATCGTCACGACGTAGGTCGCCCGGTCGCCAGAGATGATGGCCACCGACGTCGGCGAGGCCGTCAGCGCGAAGTCTGAGTTGACGATGAGGGTGACGGTCGTGGAATGGGTCAGGCTGCCGCTCGTGCCCGAGATCGTCAGCACGTAGCTGCCGGCCGGCGTGGTCGAGTCGATGGCCACGTTCAGCGTCGAGGCGCTGGTGGCCGGGTTCGGGCTGAAGTTGGCGACTGCTCCGACCGGGAGGCCCGCGATGCCCAGGGTCACCGATCCGCCGAAGCCGTTGAGCGGGTTGACGGTCACCGAGTACGAAGTGGCGGTCACACCCCGGCCGACAGTTCGGCTGGACGGAGAAGCGCTCAGGCCGAAGTCGGGGGGATTGGGCGCGCTGACGACCAGCGTCGCCGACGTGATCTGCGTGAGGCCTCCAGAGATCCCCGTGATCGTCATCGGATAGGTCCCCGCGGCAATGCTTGAATCGGTGACCACCGTGAGCGTGGAGGTGGTGGTTGCAGGGTTGGGGCTGAAGCTGCCGCTGGCTCCACTGGGCAGCCCACTCAGACTCAGCGCGACCGAGCCGCCGAATCCCCCGGTCGGCGTAATCGTCACGTTGTAGGTGGTGCTTGCGCCCACGGTTACGGTCTGGCTCGCGGGCGAGACGCTGAGGCTGAAGTTGGGCGACGCCGTGGCGCCGGTCGCGATGGCGAAGTTTTGCGTCGTCCACTGCGGGAAGCCGAAGATGGACTGGCCGTTGATCATGTTGCTGCCCCAAACAACCCCCGCGTTGATGGGATCTGGAGTGGCGCCGGAGTAGTCGCCCCACCGGCAGGGCGGGCCGTAGGGCGCGCTGCAGCTGATGTCCTGGTCGACGTCCGTGCTGCTGCCCAGCAGAACCTCGCCCGCGTCCATCGTCCCCAGCGGGGTCGAGCCCTGCCGGCTCTGCGCCCCGATGACTGGGGTCTGCGAGGCGTTCGCCCGGTTGTATTCGACGACGGCATCATTCCCGGCGATCGACGGGGAGATCGCGCCGTTGAAGATGAAGTCGGTGGGGCTCGAAACCTCGCCCTGTTGGCGCACCGTGAGGCTACCGGGAAGCAGCTCGTACCAGCGGACGACCGAGCGACCGCCCGCGCCGCCGATCGTGTGCTGGGTCCAGACCGCGAGTGCACCGGCGTCCGGGTCGACACGCGCCACGGCCTGCGTCAGCTGCGCGTCGAGCGTGTCGAGGAAGTTCTGCGGCTGCGGGACGTCCGCCGGGACGTCATAGGCGTTGACCGCGATGTCGCCGTCGGCGACCAGCGTCGGTAGGCCCCCCTGCTTGGTCATGTGCCAAACCATCACCCGGCTGCGGGGCCCGGCCGGCTTGGTCAGGGGCGAGTGGGCAGCCACGATGTAGCCGCCGCTCGAGCTCTCGGTGGTGTTCGCCGGGACCGGCGTGTCGGCGGGCGTGCCGTCGGCGTTGAGGAGCAGGTGGGTGGCGTCCGCGAAGTAGTACGCCACAGCGGGGGCTGCGCACGCGGAATCGCCGGGCGTCGGTTTCGGATATGCCCAGATGTTGGCGGTGATGAAGGGCTCCCCCGACAGGCTGTCGTTGTAGACATTGCTGCCGAAGAGCAGGTAGTTGTCGTCGTGCCCAAGCTTCGGAAAGTCGTTGAGGCTGCTGCCGGTGCCGACTCCGTAGCGGCACCATCCGTTGGAGAGGTCGCTTGGATCGCTTGTCTTCGACCAGCCGAAGACGAGGAAGTTGTTCCCGGTCGCGAAGGCGATCGCGAGGTAGAACCAGCGGTTGGCCTGGAAGTCCCATTCGATCTGGGGGTCGCTCAGAGTCACGCCGGAGGGCGCGGCGGTGAAAGCGGCAAGATCCATCGAGCTGAGCAGGCCGAGGTTGCTGCGCGAGTACACCCCGACCAGGTCGTTGACCATCTCCAGGTAGTGGTTGGGACCGATGGCGCCGGTCGGGTCGGCGGGTGTGCAGCAGAACCCCTCATCGGACACGGCCACGCCAGGCTGGTCCAGGCTGTTGAAGAGGGCTGCCGTGGGACCGGTCAAGGTGGTGGTGATGCCGGTTGACCCCGGCTGGAGGGCCGTCAGGGCGCGCTGCTTGGCGTCACGGTGGGCGGCCGGGTCAAGGACGTGGTGCGGCGGGACCAGGTGCGAGGGCCGGCTCCCCGGTCCGGCGCCAGGACCAAGGTTCGTCACCGCAAGGTGGCCGGCCGCCCGGAGGATCGGCGCGCCGCCCGGCGCCGCGCTTGCCGGCGCCGCCGGTCCAAGGAGCATGGTGAGCACGGCCAGGGTCACCGCCAGCGGGACGGTCCTCTGCAGCTTGCGCCGGAGCCCTTCCACCATGCGAATCCTCCTCCCCAGGTCAGATGACGCGCATTATGAGAGTCGGCGCCGACAAACGGGGGTTTTCCTGTGGCCGATCCGATAACGGAAATGAGTCATTCCTCATTTCGAGGAAGGAGGGACGACATGAAGCGCCGATTTCTCACCCTGAGCCCCCTCACTGTGGCCGCTGTCCTCGCGTCGCTGCTGGGCGGTTCGGCGAGTGCAGGAGCCGCCGCCGTCCACGTTCCCGTGAACGTCGACGTCAGCCAGCGACACCTGAATGAGTCCGAAGAAGCGATCGCCGTCAACCCTACAAACCCGAACAACATCGTCATCGTCAGCAACGTCGGGCACCGGGAAGCAGGACTGTCTGCTGGGATGTTCGAGGGTGTGAGCTTCGACGGCGGCAGGACCTGGACCAGGCGCCTCATCGGCAATAACGACAATCTGGGCGATGCCTGCTGCGATCCCAGCCTTTCCTTCGATGAGTATGGAAATCTCTTCCTCGCCTACCTCTACCAGGTCGAGAACGAGGTCCCGATCGCTCTCAGCACCGATGGCGGTTTGAACTTCAACCTCATCGCGAACGTTGGGCAGCCTCCGAAGACGACTCCAACGAAGGCGAGCGGCGACAACCGTGGGCTGTTCCGGTACGTCGACCAGCCGACGATCACGGCGGCCAAGGGCGAGGCATGGGTCGTCTTCAACGCGGGCGGACCGATGTTCGCCACCGGCGCTCCCGTCACCGGCCTCGGACAGGTGGGAGCGTTCTTTGTGGGAGAGGTCGTACCGGGAAGCAATAACTGCACGTACGGCGATGTCGCGATTGGCCCGGTCGGGCAGGTCATGCAGGTGTGCACGCTCACCGAGAGCGGGCAGGGCGGTGGCAAGCTTTTCGTCAACGTGGATCCGGACGGCCTCGGCCCGGCCGGCTTCGGCGATCGAGTCTTCGTCGCCGAGACCCACGTCGGCGGGTTCGACTTCATCCCGGCCCAGCCCGATCGCTCCGTCGACGCCGAGCCCGGCCTGGCATGGGATCGGACCGGCGGACGCCACAGCGGGCGTGTGTACCTCGTCTACACGAAGGAACAGCAGAACGAGAGTGACAACACGGATGTCTACGTGCGCTACTCCGACGACGGCGGCGTCACCTGGAGCGCGGGAGTCCGGGTCAACGACGACCAGACCGCGAACAGCCAGTTCCTGCCGAAGGTCTCGCTCGATCAGACCACCGGCAACCTTGCCGCCGTGTGGTACGACTCGAGGCTGGATCTCGGCGCCGGCGGTCCCGGTGACACGGACCGTATCGCCAATGACGACGCTCAGTTCTGGGGCGCCTTCAGCACCAACGGCGGCACCTCCTTCACAGCGAACATTCAGATCAGCGCAGGGACCTCCAACTCGCGAGACTCCGGGAATGGAATCGACTATGGGGACTACTCGGGGCTGTCCTTCTTTGGCGGAATCGCCCATCCGGCGTGGTCCGACAACTCCAACAGCACGGGCGCGAACCCCGATGGTGCGCTGCACCAGCTGGACATCTATACCGCTGCCTTTCCCATCACACGGTGATCGTTGTGTGCCGCGAAAGCACGTAACTGTCGTCGACTGATCCGCGCCGAGGAATCCCACCGGGGGAGGCGATGGTGGCTGCCCCGCGGGGACGGTTTCGGAGTGCTCCTGATCGTGCGGGTGCCGGCAATGTGGCACAATCCACCGGTCGCGGTTCGGCCGGGTGTGGAGAATTTCAGCCATGAGCCTGAGCGTCACCGATGTCGTCGTCGACATCCCCCAGGGCCGCTTGCGCGGCGCGCTCGCCGACGGTATCGCGTCATTCAAAGGCGTCCCCTACGCCGCCGCGCCGTTCGCCGCCAACCGCTTCCGGCCGCCGCAGCCGGCCCCTTCCTGGGAAGGGACCCGGGACGCGCTCGCGTTCGGCCCCACGGTGCCGAAGCCGCCCTATTTCCCTCCCTTCGACGCGATCC
This sequence comes from Candidatus Dormiibacterota bacterium, assembly GCA_036564345.1. Classification (GTDB taxonomy): domain Bacteria; phylum Chloroflexota; class Dormibacteria; order Dormibacterales; family Dormibacteraceae; genus UBA6019. The sequence goes on from DATCOZ010000208.1 coordinate 9,510, forward strand.
TCCCGGAGCCGGCGATCGAGGGCGAGGACTGCCTCAACCTGAACGTCTGGACGCCCGACCCGGCGGCCACCGGGCTGCCGGCGATGGTCTGGATCCACGGCGGCGCCTTCGCCAACGGAACCGCTGCTGTGCCTAACTACGATGGCAGCCGGTTCGCGCGCGATGGCGTGGTCCTGGTCAGCATCAACTACCGGCTCGGCGTCGACGGCTTCCTGTTCCTGGGCGACGGAGTCGCCAACCTCGGCCTGCTCGACCAGGTCGCGGCACTGGAATGGGTGCGGGACAACATCGCCGCTTTCGGGGGCGACAACGCCAATGTCACCATCTTCGGCGAGTCGGCCGGCGGCATGAGCGTGACGACGCTTCTCTCGATGCCGAGCGCCAAGGGTCTTTTCAAGCGGGTCATCGCCCAGAGCGGCGCGGGTCACCACGCTCTTTCGGCCGCGACGGCGACGAGGGTCGGCGGCTATCTCGCCGATAAGCTCGGCGTGCCGGCGGACCGCGCCGCGATCGCAGCGGTACCGGTGGCGAAAGCCTACGAAGCCCAGGTCGTGCTCAGCGCCGAGGCTTTCATGGTGCCCGACCCCGTCAAGTGGGGTGAGGTCGCCGCGAACCTGATGCCGTTCGAACCTGTGATCGACGGCGGCGTCGTGCCTGCGCTACCGATCGAGAGAATCGCCGCTGGAGCGAGCGCCGGTGTCGACCTCATGGTCGGCACGAATCGCGAGGAGCAGCGCCTCTTCATGGTGCCGAACGGCGCCATCGACCTGATCGACGAGAACATCCTGGGGATGACCGCGGCCGCCTACCAGCTACCTGCCAACGCGATCGAGGTGTATTCGGCCGCCCGCCCGGACGCGACGCCGGGCGACCTGCTGGCGGCGATCAGCACCGACTGGTTCTTCCGGATCCCCGCGGTCCGCCTGGCCGAGGCCCACTCCGACAACGGCGGATCCACCCACGTCTACGAGCTGGCCTGGCGATCGCCCCTATACGGCGGCCGGCTCGGCGCCTGCCACGCGCTCGAGATCGGGTTCGCCTTCGACACCCTGGACGCCGAGTGGACCGACAGGCTCGCAGGCCCCAACCCTCCCCAGTCCATCGCAGATGAGATGCATCGCGCCTGGGTGGCCTTCGCCCGGACCGGCGACCCGGGATGGGAGACGTACGACGCCGGCCGGAGGGCCGTGATGCGCTTCGACGTGACCTCGGGTGTCGTGAATGACCCCGACGGCGAGGAGCGGCGTTTATGGGAAGGCATCCGCTAACCGGAACAGAGCCTCCGCGAAGATACCTGGAGACAGGGAATCTTATAGCCTAGGTGTAATGTCCGCCCGCGGCGCGCTGGCCGTCGTCATCAGCTTGCTCGCGCTGGGGGCTTGCGGCAACCCGGCCCCCAAGCCGGCCGCGACCCCGACGCCGGGTCGCCAGGCGCCTGCGCTGGTCCAGGTTGAGAACGCCTCGGATTCGCGGCCGCACTCCGGTCTGCAGAAGGCGGACATCGTGTACGAGTACCTGACCGAGGGCGGCATCACCCGTTTCACCGTGATCTACCTGAAGCCGGCGGGCAGCGAGAAGATCGGACCCGTCCGGAGCGCCCGGCTGGTCTCCCTTCGCCTCGTCACGTCGTACCAGGGCGTCCTCTTCTACTCGGGCGCCAGCGACCATGTGCTGGGTGTCATCAACGGGACCCACGTGCCGGCGCTGGACGAGAACTCGGACGGCGGCAGGTACATGAGCCGCGACCCCGCCAGGCAGGCGCCGCACAACCTCTACACGAGCGGGGACCAGCTGAAGGCCGGCCTCGACAGGGTGAAGGCCAAGGTGACCTACCAGCTGCCAGCGGCCGGGGAGCCGGCCGGCCAGGGCGACCCCGTCCAGGGCATCAGCTTCGACCAGACCTTCGCCCACCCTGTGAAGTACGCCTACTCGGCCGCCGACAAGACCTACACCTACACGACGGACACCGGAGCCGAGACCGACCAGGCCAACGGCAACCAGCCGCTCAAGATCACCAACGTGGTCCTCCTCCAGGTGGCCCACCACGCCGCCGGCTACACCGAGGACGTGCGCGGTGAGCAGGGCATCGACTTCGACCTCCAGGGCACCGGCCCGGCCGATGTCTACACGCGGGGCAAGCATTTCACGGCGAGTTGGGATCTCTCCACGCCGGACCACCCACTGCGCCTGGTCGGCGCCGATGGCAAGGACCTCGCCCTGCCCGCGGGTTTGACCTGGATCAACCTGGTCGACCCCGGCACCAAGCCGGCTACTTCCTGAATCGCTTGAGCTGATCAGCTCAGCCCGCGCGGATCCTCAGCTTTGCTAATCGGAGCGTCCAGGCGAGGTCGAACCGGGCTGAGATGGATTCGGTAGGGATGACCTGGCGCGCGAAAGCCGACGGCGAGGTGCTGGTTGTCGCAGAACGGCTTGTGCTGCGACTGGCCGCAGCGGCACAGGGTGGCGCGAGGCAGGGTCTCGACGCTGCCGTCCTCCCGCCTGACCTCGATCTTGCCGCTCACCATGAGGGGCCCATCGCGAATCGGCGTGACCGTGGTCGGCCCAATGGACTCCTCCTCCGGCCCGCCATCCAGCCGGCGGTAAAGCAGTGCGCCGCTCGGGCAACGGCGCACGATGTCGGCCACCTCGTCTGCGCCGGCGAGATCCTGCGCAACCCACGGTCGCCGTTTGAGCTGGAAGACTTGCGGCTGCCCGCGAAGGCACTCGCCGATGTGGACGCAGATGTCGAGGTCGAAGCTGACCTCGATATCTCGCCCGCGATAGACCTTGCGCATTCCCGTTCACGATACGTCGGCCTGGTGGATCTTTCCTAAGCTGGGCGTCACGTCCCGGCATGGCTGGGCCGCGCGCTGAGGACCTGAAGAGAACAGTTGAGGTGTGCGTCGATGACCCCGCTATAAGAGGGGTACCACGGTTAGTGATTCAGTCCAGTTTCGCAACTGAAAAAGGGAGGGTTCGGAATGGTCACTGGTGCTCACGTGGTGATTTTCAGCCACGACGCCGAGGCCGATCGGGCGTTCTTCAAGGATGTGCTCGGTCTTCCCTTCGTCAGCGCCGGTGGTGGCTGGCCGATCTTCGCGCTTCCGCCCGCGGAAGTAGCCGTGCATCCCGATGAGCGCGGAGGCCGGCACGAGCTCTACCTTCTCTGCGCCGACATTGACACGGCGGTTGCGGAGCTCGAGAGCATGGGGATCAAAGTCGAGCGCCCATTGGAAGACGCACGGTGGGGACGGATGGCTACGCTCCGGCTGCCCAGCGGCGGCGAGCTCAGGATGTACCAGCCGAAGCACCCGCTCGCGTTCGATCGGCAGGGTTAATTCCGGAGGAATGCCTCCAGCTGGTTCAGCGCTCGGTCGACCTCCTCGCGGGTGTTGAAGAACCCGCACGAGATTCGGAGAGCTTGGTTGTCCGGGATGGAGCGGATCGCGACGCCGGCCGCTGCCATGGCTTCGACCGCCTTGGCGACGTCGACATCGGGGAGGCGGAAGGCGACCAGCCCCGAGAGCGGCTCCTGGTTCGGGGTCAGCACGCTCACCCCGGGCAGCTCCCCGACCCGCTCCAGGCAATAGCCGGCAAGCTCGGCGCTGGCCGCGAAGGTGGCCTCGCCAAGGGCGGTTCGCCATTCGACCGATGCCCTCAGGCCGTAGATGCCGGGACGGTAGACGCTGCTGACCTCGAAGCGCTGGGCGCCTGGGACCAACTCGAAAGCCTCGGTGTCGTTGGGCCGGTAGCTCTCATCGTGCTTGAACCCGAAGCCGCCGACGTAGGCGGGCGTGAAGCGGTCCAGCCGATCAGCGCGGACGAAGATGCCGCCCGTCCCCTCGGGGCCGCAGAGCCATTTCTGGCCGGAAAAGGCGTAGAAGTCAGCGCCATCGGCGCGCATGTCGACCGGGATCGAGCCCACCGACTGCGCGCCGTCGACGAGGACCAATGCCCCGGCCGCATGGGCCAGCTCGACGATCTCGCGGAGCGGAAGGACGGCGCCGGTGCCCCAGGTGACGTGTGAGATCACGACCAGCTTGGTGCCGGGGCGGATGGCCTTCGCCATCGCTTCGAGCGTCTCCGCGCGGCCACCCCGGCCGATCTCGGCGAACTCGACCTCGACGCCGAATCGCTGGTGGAGCAGGTAGAGGGGCAGCAGAGCCCCGGGATGCTCGAGGGTGGTGGTGACGACCCGGTCGCCGCGCTGCCAAGGGAGGCCCCAGACCCCGATGTTCATGCCTTCCGTGGTGTTGTGCGAGACGGCGATCTCCTCTGGCTCTGCGCCAACGAAGACGGCGAGGGCGGCGCGGAGCTCGGTCAACCGGTCGAAGAGGTTCTGGAAGCCGTCGTCACTGATGCGGCCCGTCTCAGCCTCCGCCTTCGCCGCCTCGGCCATGGCGTCGATGGTGGGCGTGGGCAGCGGCCCGGCGGTGCCGGTGTTGAGGTAGGCCAGCCGCCGGGTCACGGGGAGGCTACTGCGAACGGTGTCGACGTCGAGCTTCGCGATCATCTCCTCAGCTCGCAACGATAGCGCCGAAGCAGTTCCACCTCGGGAGCTTTACGAGGACCTACGACGCCTGCCCGTTCTAAGAAAGGTCCTCTTTTTTGCCTGCGACGCCGACCACCACAAAGATCAGGCACACCAAGACGAGCGGCGCAATCAAGCCGAGCCAGAAGATCAAGTTCGTTGACACAATCAGGATTAGACGAATATCTTACATCATTGCTATCAATTGCGCCCCGGGTCCTTCCGGCTGTAAATCACGGCCTCCATGGCGATGCCAAACAGGGCAACCGCCCCGATGAACACCGCGGCCAGCCCTTTGCCGCCGGTCCACGCCAGCGGGACGGCGAACATCAGGGCGAACCCGTAAACGACACCACGCAATGAAGCGCCAAGCCGCAGGACGCCAGTCTGAAGCCAGGAAGCGGTCGCAGATGTGCGCATGGGGGTACCTCTGCTACTGGAGAAAGCCCTCTCGTCAAAAGACGAACGCCCACCCCGGTTCAATTGGTCGCCCCGAGATGGGGGGGCAACGTGCCCCCCACCTCAATCTGAGAGCTGGTCCGTCGCGGCGGCAGGCCGCGGGCCACTCAGAGACTTGGCTACAGGTTGTGCGGCATGCGCTTGGCGGGATTGCCCTGCGCCATCGGCGCGTGCCTGGGCGTGGTGAGCGTGGTGCCCTGGATGTTGCTCGACGGCAGCATCAGCGCGAACGTCGGCAGGTTCTTGGCGCGAACCTGGGTGACCGCCTCGAATCCCGAGGCCAACCGGATCAGGGTGGGCTCGCTGAAGGCCGACCCGAAGAAGCTGATCCCGAGCGGAGCCCCGAACACCATACCGGCCGGAACCTGGACGATCGGATAACCCGGGCCGGCAGCGAGGCCGGACGTTCCGAAGATGAAATGATCGCCGTAGATCAGGTCGGTCGCCCAGGCGGGGTTGTCGGTGGCCGAGACCACCGCGTCGAGGTTGAACTGTGAGATCGCCGCATCGACTCCGTTCACGCCTGCGTTGTGGTCGATCGCGAGCGCCTGGTTGTAGGTCAGGCCGCCGAACGCCGGCTGCGGGTCGTCCGGGCCCGGCGCGAGGCTTGCAGTGAAATCGAAGATGTCCTGGTTGAAGAAGGGCATCTCGCGGTCAGCGTTGGCGTTGTTGAAATCGATCAGGGTCTGCAGCGTCCCCCCCGCCGCCGGCACCCCGACCCGGCTGCTCAGGTACTTCTGAACGTCGTTCCTGAAATCGAAGCAGAGCACCAGGAACTCGCCGTCGGCAGAGGCGAAGGTGAACCCGGCAGCATCCAGGTCGATGACCGTGGCGCCCGCGGTGGTCAGCGCCGTCACCGCGGCCTCAAAGGAGTTGAGCACGGCCGGGGGCGTCGGAACGAAGGGGTCGAAGCCGCCCAGACCGACTCGTGTGACACCAAGGCGCGCTCCCTTGAGCCCGTTCGCGTTGAGGAACTTCTTGTAGTCGGTTGGGATGTTGGTCGGGCGGGTCTTTCCGGTGCCCTGCCAGCCGAGCGGGACGCCGCCCGTCGCCGGATCCCTGCCATCGGCACCGACGCTCTGGATCACCCCCAGGGTCATCGCCGCGTCAGCGACGGTTCGGCCGTGAACGCCGACAGTGTCCTGGATGTGGGATATGGGGACCACCCCGGCGCGGCTGGTGAGGCCCACCGTGGGCTTGATCCCAACAACCCCATTGGCATTGGCCGGGCAGACGACGCTGCCGTCAGTCTCAGTCCCCAGCGACACCGCGGCGAAGTTGGCGGAAGCCGCCGCCCCCGACCCCGAGCTGGAGCCACAGGGGTTGCGGTTGATCCCGTAGGGATTGTTGGTCTGGCCACCCCGGCCCGACCAGCCGCTGATCGATTCGAAGGAGCGGAAGTTGGCCCATTCGGAGAGATTGGTCTTGCCCAGGATGACGGCTCCACCGGCGCGGAGCTTCCCGGCCACCGTCGAGTCATTGGTGGCGGGATGGCCGACCAGCGCGAACGAGCCGGCGCTGGTTTGCATCTTGTCGCCGGTGTCGATGTTGTCCTTGAGGAGGATCGGAATGCCCATCAGCGGACCCAGCACCTTGCCGCCGGCGCGCGCAGCGTCGGCGGCCCTGGCCATCGCCAACGCATCGGGGTTCAATTCGATCACGGAGTTGACGCCCGGCCCTTCCTGGTCGAGTGCGGCGATTCTCCTCAGGTAGTAGTTGGTGAGCCCGACCGAGCTGAGCTGGCCAGACGACATCAGCGACTGCAACTGCGCGATCGTGAACTCGTTGAAATTCGACGGTGGGTTGACGGCCCCCGCGGCCGTCTGCGTCACACCTAGTGGTAGCAGCACAAGTACCGCGGCAAGGACGGTTAACACACGCTTTCGCATGATTCACACCCCCACTTCGCCGGCTCCACAGCCAGGCCGTGACCGCAGGTGTAGCACTTCTTGCCGGAAACCACAAAATACCAACGGAAAGGCTGGTCCAGCGGACAAATCAGCTGTCGCGCGCGGCGGTGGCCGGTCTCCAGCAGCAATGTATGCTCGTTCGACGGAAATCAATCTGCCGATCTGCGCCATGAAGAAGTCGGCGTGACAGACGCCGACGGCGACGTCTACTTCCACATGCCGGGCATCGCCAAGGTGAGCTGGGATCGGAACCGCGAGCTGGTCCTCGTGGAGTGGGAGGGCTGGGCGAACTCACGAGAGTTCGCTGCTCTGCCCGATGCTGAGCTGCGGGCCCTGAACGAGCACCAAGGTTCTCGCATGCTGGCCGATTGCCGGGAGCAGCGAGTCCTCAGCCCGGTCGACCAGGAGAGGGCTGATCGGGAGTGGCTTCCGCTTGCGCTGGGCGCCGGTCTGATGCGGTTCGCGATCGTCCTACCGCATAGCGTGTTGGCCGCGATGAACCTTCAAGAGCGGCTCAGCAAAGTACCCGGTGGAACTTTGGAAATCGCCTACTTCGAGCAGGTCGACGAGGCCGCTGCCTGGGCGACGCGTTGACGCCAAACTTGGTGGCGTAACGCCGTCTACGACGGCTTTGCCAGGTATCACCGCCCATTTGTGACATAGGTCACACACGGGACCGCCTGACCGACGGACGCTGCTGTCGGTCTCGGACGCGAGGCCTCACTTTCCGCCCCGGAAGCTCAGGAGGTCGATCGACCGTGAAGATCGGATTTGTAATCGCAGTGGTCGTCGCATCGTTGTCGGTGACGCCGGCCTTGGCGGACCAGGGCACGCACAGCTGGCTGCACGCGGCTGCCGGCCAGGGTCAGGGGAGGGTGCTGGTCGCGACGACCGCGCAGGAGCACGGCGAGTTCTACGCGCAAGGCGAGGTTGAGGTCGAGCTTGCTCCTGCCAATACCGAGATGACAGTGGCACGAGCCCTGTACACGCCTGGTTGCGGAAGCATCACCGCCCCGTGGGCCACGATCACGACTCTTCAGACCAGCGACGGAGGCGCGGGCGCAGCCCACTTCGTTCGCGACACCCCGCTGTTGTCGGGTACCACCTTCTACGTCGTCTTCCGCGTGAGCGGCGGCGGCACGGTCCTCGAGAGCGACTGCATTGCGGTGCTCGTCAAGTAGGACCATCCCGGGGGTGGGGACGGTTGCGATCAACTGCCCCCACCCATCTACCTTCTGCGGTGTCATCGCCGCCCAGCGCCTGGGCGCGGCGCGGGTCATCGCCCTCAGCCGGAACCCGGCCCGCCAGCAGCTCGCCCAGACGTTCGGCGCCACCGACATCGTCGCCGAGCGCGGTGAGGCGGCGATCGAGGAGGTCCTCGAGATGACGGACAGAATCGGCGTCGACGCAGCCCTCGAATGTGTCGGCACCGGCCAGTCGATGGCGACCGCGTTCGCGATCGCCCGAGTCGGCTCGATCGTCGGCGCAATCGGCGCGCCACACGGCGTCGAGGTGCCGATCTCGTAGATTCCATCGTGAGCCCGGCGGCGCGATCGGCGACGATCGAATTGGTGCCCCTCTAAGTCCTTCCCGGAGGGCTGGCGGCCCCCAGCGGAACGCAGCCGCATTAGCTGGCGCTGGACGCCGACGTGCGCCGTGTGGTGAGAATTAGTGCTGTGAGCTGGCTCTGAAACAGAATCGGACGAGGAGGCCCGCATGACCGACCAAATCAGCCCGAAGCAGTTCCACGACTCGGACGGCGCCGAGGATTGGCGCGTGCTAGGCGACGGAGCGTGTGCGTTCTTCCGAACCGGGTCGTTCGCCGCGGGCGCCCGCCTCGTGCAGGCGATCGCTGAATTGCAGGGCGTCGACGACCACCACCCCGACGTTGACTTGCGGCACGACGGCGTGACCGTGCGCCTAGTCACGGTCGCCGACGATTACCTCGGTATGAGCCTGCGCGACGTCGACCTGGCCCGCCAGATCTCGGCAGCTGCCCGAGAGTTGGGCCTCCCTGCCGATCCATCGGCGGTTCAGAGCCTGCTTGTCATCCCGGGTGCGCCCGATAGGCAGCAGGTGATGCCCTTCTGGCGGTCCGTGCTCGGGTATGAGCCTCGCCGCGACAGCCCCGACGAGGACCTCGTCGATCCCCACGGTCGCGGGACGTCGTTCTGGTTCGAGCAAATGAATGAGCCGCGCCCGGATGGGGGCGGCTCGATCCACGTCGCGATCTGGGTTCCGTATGAGCAGGCTGAGGCTCGCATCGCGGCGGCGCTTGCGGCGGGTGGCCGGATGGTGCGCGACGAGTTCGCTCCAAGGTGGTGGACGCTTGCGGACGCCTGGGGCAACGAGGCCGACATCGCCACCACCATGAACCGCGACTGACGAGGTTCGCCTCGGTCAGAGGCGGGCCATCCGTGCCCAGGCGGCCTAGCCCGAGCCGATGCCTGCCGGCTTAGCCAGCATCCCCTCGGCGTCACGGTGCTGCCGGCAAAGCTCTGCCAGGATCGATTCCATGTCGAAGTCAACCTCCCTTTGCTGCGCTCAAAGCATCGTCAGGCCGCCGTTGACACTCAGGGTCTGGCCCGTTATGTAATTGGCGTCGGGCGACGCGAAGAAACAGACGGCCGCGGCAATCTCTTCGGGAAGCCCGGTGCGGCCGAGCGGAATGGAACGGACGATCGCACCGATCAACTTCTCGTGGCCCTCAGCTATCCCGGCCAGCAGTGGGGTGTCGACCAGCCCAGGCGCCACGCAGTTGACGTTGATCCCATACTGGGCGACCTCGCGGGCCAGGCCCTTGCTGAACGCGATCACGGCGCCCTTGGCGCCCGAGTAGACGACCTCACCGCTGGAGCCCACCCGGCCCGCATCTGAGGCGACCGTGACGATCCGGCCCCGACCCCGGTCCTTCATGTAAGGAAGGACGGCGTGGGTGGTCGCCAGGTGACCGCGATAGTTGATCGCGATCACGCGATCCCAGAGCTCCTCGTCGGTGTCGGCGAAGGGAGCGGCGCGGTCCCAGCCGGCGTTGGAGACGAGGATGTCGACCTTGCCGAAGGTGCCGACGGCCCGCTCGGTCATGGCCCGGACCCCCGGGGCATCCGTCACATCCACCTCCAGCGCAAGCGCCCGGCCTCCCTCGGCGCTGATCGTCCTGGCAGCATCGCCCGCGCCCTCCGCGTTGAGGTCGGCGATGACGACCGCCGCGCCCTCCGCGGCCAGCCGGACCGCAGTGGCACGGCCGATCCCGCTGGCGGCTCCGGTGACGATCGCTACCTGGCCCTCGAAGCGCTTCACGAGAGGGCGCTCCCACGCAAGAGCCCGGCCGGGTCTAGGCGGCGGAGGATTGCCAGCTCCTCCGGCGTCGGCGCCGGGGTGGTCTCAAGCTTCGCCGGGAGGATCGGTGTGAAGCCGGTCGCGTCCTGAACCTCGTCGAGTGTGACGCCGGGGTGGAGAGTGGCCAGCCGTGCGAGATGGGTTTCGGGATCGAAGTCCATCGTGCAGAGCGGGGTGACGATCAGCGCCGGCCCACCGCCGGGCAGCGGGCCGGTGCCGGCCGGGAAGCCGGGGCCACTGACGAAGTCGACGTGCTGGACGAAGGTCCGGCGGTTGTGCGACTGCGAGTAGATCACGACCCGACCGGCACGCGATACGAAGGGAAGGCCGACGCCGCCAGGGCCGCGCAGCTTCGGATGACGCCAGGACCCGACCGGGCCGAGGTTGCAGTTGCCGTGCGCGTCGATCTGGAGACCGCCCGCGAAGAAGACGTCGATCAAGTCCCCTCGCCCCTCGAGCAGGATCACATCGGGGAGCGGCAGAACGACGTCGGCGTCGAGCAGTCGCTCGTCGCAGCTCGACGCCACCAGCGGGTCGAGGTGAGGGTTGACCGCGCCGCTGCCGCCGGCGATGAACCAGAGCCCGGGCGCCGTGGTCAGCTGCGCCAGCCGGCAGGCCGCCTGGGGCAGCGCGCTCACCGCGCCCATGATCGCCACCTCGCCCGGCCGCAGCTGGCGCGCCATCACGGCGGCCATCAGCTCGTCGATGGAGTGGTCGGCGGCGATCGCGACGCTCACGCTGTCACCTCGGCCGGGGCCATCCCGTTGACCCGGAGGTACTCTTCGAAGCCCTCCTCGGTTCGCGCCAGCCTCAAATACTCGCGAAGGGCCGTCTCCTCGTAGCCGTAGGCGCCATGAGAGGCAGTGGGCAGGCAGCCGCCGGGAGCCACGACCACCGCGGCGATGAGGAAGCCGGGCAAGACGCTCTCCCCGGGATGAGCTGCGATCTCGCCCGGCTCCGCCAACCGCTCGACCTGGACGATCACCGTTTTCGAAGCCATCGCCATCAGGCGATCGGTGAAGTGGGCGCCGGCGAAGAGCACGTTCCCGCGCTCATCAGCCGCGAGCGCATGGATCAGCGCAACATCCGGCTGCAGCGGTGCGGCCACCAGAACCCGATCGCCTGTGAAAGGATCGGTGACGATTCGGAAATGGTCCGGGTTGGCGCTGCTGACATCGGAGAGCTCGAGCCCTGGCGGAAGGGCCAGGAAGGGCAGGCCGCCGGCCCCGGCGTAGAGGCCGTGGACGATCGCCGCCTCGCAGAGTTCCAGCACCGGGAGCGCTCCCGACTCGGCCGCGCGGCGGTAGGCGGGAGCGAGGCCGAGATGCTCGAAGCCGATGTAGGCCGTTGCGACCTCCTCGACCAGCCCCGCGCCGATCAGTAAGTCGGCGGCCAGCGATGCGGAGGGGCTGGTGAGCAGACGGCGGACGTGCCGGCGCCGCCGGATCAGCTCCCGGACCAGCTCCATCGGGTTGTTGTGCATGTGCATGCCGCCGACGGCGAGGAGGCTGGTGCCCTTTGGCACCAGCCTGTCGATCGCCGCAGCGGAGCTCAAGGCCATCCTGCTACCGCCTGTCGGATGCGCTGGCTGCAGTGCCGGCGAGGACCTTCTCAAGCGACACGCCGCACTTGCCGCAGAAGGTGAACTCGGCCGGTATCCCTTTGGCTCCGCAGGAGCTGCAGGTTCCCGAATAGGGGCCCCAGACGAACTCGCTCGAGCCACCTTCGGCCGCCTTGCGGCGGATGCCGCGGTAGTCCGGTTGACGCTTCTCAACGAAGGCTGTCATGCCCTCCCAGGGCTCGAGGGTGGCGAAGTGGAGGCTCAGCCAATCGCGGGCATGTCCGACCGAGGCGGCCCAGGCCTGGTCCTTCCAGTAGTTGACCGACTGCTTGGTGTAGCGGGTGCATTCGGGGAACTTGTCG
>DATCOZ010000246.1:0-3809 GCA_036564345.1 Candidatus Dormiibacterota bacterium
AATCCAAATGAGATCCAAACGCTGAGCTAGCCGGACACCAACGGGCTCCCAACGGGCTCGGCCATAGGCTCCGGCCATGGAGCAGCAGAGCGTCCCTGACAGCTGGCCCGAGCGCCGGCCCTCCCCTGGCGAGCTGCGCAAGCTCAAGACCGCGCTCCGCCAGGTGGAGTGGGCGGACACCTACCTGCTGGCCTTCGCGAACCTCGAGCTCAGCGACTTCGAGCTCAACCGCGCGGTCGACGACATCCGCCTCCGGCTCGTCACCGCCGAGCTCCGCCTGCGAAGGCTGATCGCAAGCTAGTGGGAGCCGCTGTCGCCACCCGCCGCCGGATCAAGGTCCGCGGCGGACACCTCGGGCCGCTCCTCTGCTGGGCCGTGGTGTTCGCCGACATCGGCACCTCGGTCTACTACGTGCCGGGGATCCTCTACCCGGGCTACGGCGCGCGCTCGGCGATCTTCGTCGGTATGACGCTGGTCGTCTTCGTCTTCCTGTCGCTCAAGTACGCCGAGGTCGCCTGGCGGTACCCGGAGGGCGGCGGCGTCGTCACCGTGGCGTCGCGAGCCCTGCATCCGTTCGCCGGCCTGTTGGGCGGGCTTTTCATCCTCGTCGACTACTACCTGACCGCTGCGCTGAGCGCTCTCTCGGGAGTCTTCTACGTCTCCTACCTGTACCCCACCCTGACCCCGCTGGCGGTCGAGGTGACGATCGGCGCCCTCCTCCTGCTCGGGTTCCTGAACTGGGTCGGGATCAAGGAGAGCGCCGCGGTGAGCGCCATCTTCGCGATCGCGGCGGCTGTCACCCAGCTGCTCGTCGTCGGCGCCGTGATGTTGAGCCTCGGCCCGAACGGCATCGTCCACAGCTTCCAGGCGCTGGCCGGTGGGCCGAGGATCCCGCCGGTGGCGATCCTGACCGGCTACGCCGCGGCCTTCCTCGCCTTCTCCGGACTGGAATCCATCGCCCAGATCGCACCCGCGATGCGCCAGCCCCGGAACCGGGTGGCCTACCGGACGATGGCCGGGGTCATCGCGACGATGGCCCTCACCAGCCCCCTGCTGACCCTCTGGTCGACGACCCTCCTGCCGTCCGGTTCCGACACCAACCAGTTCATCTCGCTGCTCGGCGCCCACGTGGCCGGACCTGTGCTCGGCGTCACTGTCGCGATCTCAGGCTCGCTGCTCCTGATCTTCGCCAGCAACACCGCGATCATCGGCGCCTACCACGTCTTCATCGCGATGACCCGGATGGGCTTCCTGCCTCGAGTCCTCGAGCAGCGCAACCGCTGGCGCCACACTCCCCATTGGGCGATCCTGCTCGCGGTCGGGGTGCCGGTGGCCGTCGTCTTCCTCGCGCGGGGCAACGTCAACCTGCTCGGCGACCTCTACGCCTTCGGGCTGCTGGGCGCCTTCGTCCTCACCTGTGCCTCGCTCGACATCGTCCGCTGGCGAGAGAGCAGGAAGCGGTCGCCGCTGGCTTGGGTGGGCTTCGGGATCGGAGTCCTGACGACTGTCGCGGTGGCTGTCGCCTGGAGCGTCAACCTGGTCGCCAAGCCGCTGGCGACCGAGTTTGGCGGCGGCCTGACCATCGTCGGCCTGATCGTCGGCTTCGCCACCTACTACCGCGCCCAGAATCGGCGCCCCTCGGTCTTCCCCGTCTCCTTCCGTGCCGACCGGGCCGCGGATTCGATCCGCGAGGCCCTGAGCGGCCACCCGGCGGAGGTCCTGGTGATCCTGCCCCACGATCCGGAGGCCGCCGAGCAGGTGATCGACGCGGCCGCCGAGCGTGCTGCCGGGCGGCGTGCCGTCTTCCTCTACCGCGGTGCCACCCACCTCGCTCCCTCCGAGTTCCTCGAGGTCGCGGACCCCTACCTGAAAGACCACAACGCCCAGGACGCCTTCGCACGGGCCGAGAGCCGCGCCCGGAGGTCGATCCGCCACCGCCGCTACGTCTATCTTCCGGGCAACCTGCGCACCGACCTCTGCGGCGACGTCTGGCGCCACATCAACCCCCGCGAGACGATCGCGGCCGAGCCCGACCAGGCGCTTTTGCCGGCGGTCGCGATCGAACGCGTGCGCCGCCACGTCACCGGCGACGGGGTGGTGATCTTCCACCTCTTCACGACACCGCTCCGGCACCTCTCGGACGAGCCGGCCGACGTCGCGGAAAGCGCCTAGGCGCGCCCGCCGAGCGCGTCGCGGAGCTTCTCGTAGAGCTTGCGCTGCTCGTCGTCGAGCTTGCTGGGCACGGTGATCCGGACGTGGAGGAGGAGGTCGCCGGCGGGCGTTCCGCTGAGACCCGGGATGCCCTTGCCGCGGACCCGGATCACCTTGCCGGCCCTGGTTCCGGGCGCGATGTTGAGGGCGATCCGCTTTCCATTGGGGGTGGGCGCCACGACCTCGCCGCCGAGCACCGCGACGTAGTCGGGCACCTCGACGTCGCCGTGGATGTCGCGTCCCTCCACCCGCCAGGCAGGGTCGGGTTGGAGCTTGACCGTGAAGGTGTGGTTCCTGCCGGCGCGCACCTTGGAGCTGTCGACGACGCCGGCCGGGAAGGTGACCTCGATCTGCTTGCCGTCCTCCTGGCGCACCAGGCGGCGGGCGCCCTCGATCGCCTCCTTCAGCGACAGCTCGACCGGTGTCTCGTAGACCTGCTCCTCGACGGGAGCGCTCCGGGCGCCGGCGCCGCGACCCCGGAACAGGCCGGAGAAGATGTCACCAAGGTCGCCGATGTCGCCGAGGTCCCACTCGACCGTCCCGCCGTTGCCGAAGGGGTTGCCCGCGGTCGGGCCGCCGGAGGAGCTCCGGAACTGGGAGATCGGGTTGTCGTACTCTGCCCGCTTCTTCGGGTCGCCGATGACGTCGTAGGCCTCGGACAGCTCCTTGAACTTCTTCTCCGCCCCGGCGTCCCCCTTGTTGGTGTCGGGGTGGTACTTGCGCGCCTGCTTGCGGAAGGCTGACTTGACCTGCTCAGGGGTAGCCTTCCGATCCACGCCGAGGGTCCTGTAGTAATCCTTGGTTGCCACCATTTCGAAGCGTATATACCCGGCCGCCGGATCGGGAAAAACGGCCGGCAAAAGAAAGGGCCCCGGTTCCGAAAACCGGGGCCTTTCAGGAGGGGTCTTCGCTAGACCTCTTTGTACTCCGCGTCGACGACGTCCTCTTCCTCCGACTTCGGCTTCGGGTCCGACCCGTCGCCCGTCGCAGTCCCATCGGTGCCGGAACTGTCGGATGGGCCTGCGTAGATGTGCTGGCCGATCTTCTGGAGCGAGTCGTTGAGCTCGTCCATCGCCTTCTTCAGCGAGTCGGTGTCGGAGCCCTTGGCGGCCTCTCGCACCGCGGACAGCTTGGCCTCGACCTCGGTCTTCAGCTCGGCCGGGATCTTGCTCTCGTTCTCCTTGATGACCTTCTCGGCCTGGTAGACCATCTGGTCCGCCTGGTTGCGGGTCTCGACCTCCTCCCGCTTGCGCCGGTCCTCGGCCGAGTTCGCCTCGGCCTCCTTGACCAGCCGCTCGACCTCTTCCTTGGAAAGGGTCGACGAGGCGGTGATGGTGACCGACTGCTCACGGCCGGTGCCCTTGTCCTGCGCCTTCACGTTGAGGATGCCGTTGGCGTCGATGTCGAAGGTGACCTCGATCTGTGGCATGCCCCGCGGCGCCGGCGCGATGCCGTCGAGGTGGAAGCGGCCGAGGGTCCGGTTGTCGCGCGCCAGCTCCCGCTCGCCCTGGAGGACGTGGACCTCGACCGAGGTCTGGTTGTCCGCGGCGGTGCTGAAGATCTGGGAGCGCGAGGTCGGGATCGTCGTATTGCGGTCG
>DATCOZ010000259.1:0-4833 GCA_036564345.1 Candidatus Dormiibacterota bacterium
CCCCCAGCCTGCCTTCCGACCCCGAGCGGATCGTGGAGATCGCGCTGACCAGCGGCACGACCGGGTTGCCGAAGCTCGCCTCGCTCAGCGCCAAGCTGAAGGAGGCGACCTTCGCCGGCTTCACCGGTCGCCTCGAGGTCACCGAGGCCGACCGGGTCCTGGTCATGTCGCCGCTCACCCAGGGCATCGGCGGAATGTGCCTCTTCTGCCTCCGCCTGGGAGCGGGGCTGATCATGCTCCACGAGCCGCGGTTCACGCCAGAGGCCGTGTTAAGGCTCGCCGGTGAGCACCAGGCGACAATGCTCGTCGGCGTCCCCACCAACGTGATCCGCCTCCTCGACAGCCCCCAACTGGCAGCGGCCGACCTGGCCGGCGTGAGGGTTACGGCGGTGGCCGGGGCGCCGATGCCGCCCGAGGTCGCGGCCGCCTGGGAGGACCGGACCGGCTCCCGCGTCTGCATCTTCTACGGCTCGATGGACGCCGGCCAGCTGAGCGTGGGCAGCCCCAGCGACCCACGCGAGAAGCGCCACCACACGGTCGGCCGGCCGCACGGCTGCTGCGAGGCGATGATCACCGAGGAGGGCGAGATCTGCATGCGTGGCGACACCGTGCAGGAGCGCTATTGGGGCGAGGACCGCGGGCCCAACGGGGAGGACGGCTGGGTCCACATGGGCGACCTGGGCCGGATCGACGAGGACGGCTACCTCCACGTCATCGGCCGTAAGAAGGACCTGATCATCCGGGGCGGCACCAACATCAACCCGCACGAGGTCGAGCAGGTCCTCCGCCGCCACCCGGCGATCGCCGACGTCTGCGTCGTCGGCCGGCCCGACCGCGAGCTGGGCGAGCGGGCGGTCGCCTTCCTTGTCGCGCGCGACCCCGTCCGGCCGCCCGGCCTCGAGCTGGTCAAGAGCTTCCTGGAGGGCGAAGGCATGGCCCGCTACAAGTGGCCGGAGGAGGTGCGGATGATTGCCGAACTGCCGCTGAGCGGCCCGGGAAAGGTCGACCGGAGGTCGCTCCAGGGACTCCTGTTAACGTAGACCCGGACTATGCGAGCTCGCACCGGGGACATCGAGACCGCCTGGTTCGAGATCGGGCGCGGCTCGCCCCTGGTTCTCATCCACGGCCTTGCCGACGATCACCGCCTCTGGCGAAAGGCGGTCCCCGACCTGGCCCTCCGCCACCGGGTGATCCTGTACGACGTCCGCGGCCACGGCCAGAGCACGGTCGGGGATGCCGACGGCACGCTCGACCAGCTCGGCGCCGACCTCGCACGGCTGATGGAGGCGATCGGTCTCGAGCGTGCCACTGTCGCGGGCTTCAGCCTCGGCGGCACGATCGCCATGCGCCTCGCCATCGACCACCCCGAAAAGGTCGACGTGCTCTTCGCGGTGGCGACCAGCAGTCGTGTCAGCACCGCCGCCGCGCAGTGGTACGCGGAGCGGGCCGCGATGGGCAACTCGGAGCTGCGAACGACGATCGACCGCGACACGGTGGATGCCTACCACATCAGCCCGGGCGAGCTGGAGGAGGGCCTCGCAATCCGCCGCCAGTCCACCCAGGACCCGGCCGGGTACCGGAACGCGGCTCAGGCCATGGCCGGGCTGAAAACCTCGGCCCTCGATCCCGAGCTTGTAAAGATCCGTGCACGGACGTTAATCGTGTGCGCTGACCTCGACCAGCACTGTCCGCCGCGCGCGGGTGAGATCATCGCGGCCGGGATCCCCGATTCGACGATGGAGATAATCCTCGGTTCCGGCCACATGCTGCCCGCTGAGAAGCCCCAGGAGCTGGCCGCCCTGGTGATCGGTTTTTTAAGAGAAGCTGCTACCGCCTGACTAACTCTTCCGTCTACTTCACCGATCCGACAAAATGTCGTCGGTTCGCGGTTGCAATGGGTTCAAGCGACCCCCTTGAATCGATCTCGTGCTCAATCGCGGGTCCTTTCGCGGGTCGATCGTCTGGGGGGCGTCCATGGCTCTGGCCGTTGCCTTCGCGGCGCTGCCCGTGCCCGCCCTCGCCGCCCCTCCCGGCCAGCTGCTCAACCTCAACGGGACGGGAACCCTGTCAGCCGACGACCCGCGCATCGCGCTGACCCCGCCGCCCCCACCGCCGCCTCAGGCGACGGTGCACGACATCCTGGTCAAGGCCGCCCAGGACCAGGGCGTCGATCCCAACCTCCTCCTCGCCGTCTCCTTCAAGGAGAGCAGCTGGCGCCCCGACGCGCTCTCCAGCGAGGGGGCGATCGGCCTGCTCCAGGTCATGCCCAGCACCGCCGCAGTGGCTGGTCCCCGATTTCTCGGCAGGCCGGTCAACCTCGAGGACCCGATGGACAACGCGGAGATGGGTGCGGCGCTTCTCAAGGACCTGCTCGACAAGTACGACCCACGAACCGCGCTCGCCGCCTACTACCAGGGCGAGCCGGCACTCCTAAGCGGCGCCTACGCCTCGGACACCTGGCAGTACGCCGACTCCATCCTCAATCTCGAAGCGCAGATCGCGGCCGGCCAGGGTCCCTAGCGCCTGAAACGAAAGGCGATTGCGACGGGGGCCTTTTTCAGTGGCCCCACATCGCGCGCTCGGCGTGCTGGACCGTCTCCGGTCCCCGCTCACCGGTCCGGATCCGGACCGCTTCCTCGACGTTGAAGACGAAGATCTTGCCGTCGCCGACCTCGCCCGTCCGAGCGGCCTCGGCGATCTTTTCGATGACCCTCTCGACGATCTCCGCGCGCACCACGGCCTCGATCTTCAGCCGCGGTCGGAGGGAGATGTTGACCTTGGTCCCGCGGTAGGACTCGGTGTACCCCCGCTGGGCGCCGCAGCCCTTGACCTCGGTCACCGTCAGGCCCGAGACGCCGCATTCGTCGAGGACGTCCTGGACCTCCTGCAGCTTTTCGTGGCGGATGATGGCCTCTACCTTCTTCATGCTGACGCTCCTTCGCGGTGCTGTGGTTTCACCGTCGCGTCACCATACTCGTGGGCCGGGTGGGGGTTGACGGTCGGCATCTCGGCCGGCCGGTAGACACCGCCGGGGACCGGCATGAACGCCTCCGGGTAGCCCCACATGCCGTGCTCGCTGATGTCGAGGCCCTCCATCTCCTCGCGCGCCGAGACGCGCAGGCCGACCGTCTTCTTGATCACCCAGAAGCAGGCGAAGCTAAGGACGAAGACGGTGCCGGCGGAGATCCCGACGGCCAGCGCCTGGACGCCGAGCTGGTGGAAGGAGTGGGTGTACCACAGGCCGCCCTCGCCGACGGCATTGAACTTGGCCAGCGCCGGGACCGTGAAGAGGCCGCAGGAGAGGGTGCCCCAGATGCCCGCCAGCCCGTGGGCGGGCAGCGCACCGATCGGGTCGTCGAGGTACTTGTCGATGGCGAGGACGCCGAAGACCACGATCACGCCGGCGACGGCGCCGATGATCACGGCCGCCCAGGGCTCGACGTAGCCGGAAGGAGCGGTGATCGCGACAAGGGCCGCGATGGCGCCGTTGCCGATCATGCCGACGTCCATCGTCTTGGTGACGAAGTAGATGCACACCAGAGCCGCGATCGCACCCGCGGCAGCGGCCAGGTTGGTCGTGATGACAACGTCGGCGAAGTGGAGGTTGGTCGCGTTCAGAGTCGAGCCGGGGTTGAAGCCGAACCAGCCGAACCAGAGGATGAGGACGCCCAGCTGGGCGATCGGCATGCTGTGGCCGGGGATCGCGTTCGGCTTCCGCTTCCGCTCGTACTTGCCGATCCGCGGCCCGAGCAGGAGGAGGCCCGCGAAGCCGGCCGTCGCACCGGTCAGGTGGACGACCGTCGAGCCGGCGAAGTCCTGCGCCCCGAGCGTCGCTTGGAGCCAGCCGCCGCCGAAGAGCTGGTGGCTGATCAGGGGATAGATGAAGCCGGCGAAGGGGATCGCGAAGAGGATGTAGACGATGAACTTGGTCCGCTCCAGCATCGTGCCCCAGACGATCGCCAGCGAGACCGCGCAGAAGACGAACTCGAAGAAGAACTTGGCCGAGGCGGGCGCCGTGCTGCCGACCAGGGCGGGGAGGTCCATCTGCGACCCTGGCGAGAAGCTCGGGAACCAGCCGCTGCCGCCAACCAGCCAGAAGATGCCGCCGCCTCCGAAGGCGATCCCGAAGCCGACCGCCCAGTAGACGATCGAGCTGATCGAGAAGTTGGTGATCACCTTGGCCACCACCGTCCCGACGTTCTTCATCCGGCTGAAGCCGACCTCCAGCATGGCGAAGCCCGCCTGCATGAACATCACGAAGACACCGGTGACCACGACCCAAACGGTGTCCGAGGCGATGTCGGCCGTCGTCGGCTTGGGAGCGTCGGCGGCGAACGCCGCCACAGGTGTGAGGGACACGAACAGGGCTGCTAAGGTGGCGAACGCCATTTTGCTTTTCATCGCCACCACCGTACGAACCACACGGTGGCCCCAGCCACGTGTCAAGCAGACGAACGGATCGGCATTTCCTTTGGTCAGGCATACCAAGCATCACGCGCGTGCCTGACGACAACCCGCTGAAGGTCGGGGACTTCGTCGTCATCCGCGGGGAGCGGCTTGGCCGCATCGAACGGATCGAGGCGGACGGCTACGCGGTGCGCGCGCTGATGTCCCACCGGCGCTGGGCGGTGCACACCTCGAGCAGGTCGCGGGACGAGCTCGAGCCGGCCGGCCATGACTACGTCCGGGCCAAGCTCGGCCTCGAGGTCGGCACCGCCGCCACGGTGTCGATGGGCGTCGCGGCGCCGGGGCCCGATGACGCGCTGCCGCCACCCCGCGCGACCCTCCACCGCGCCTCGCCCGCCGCCGAGCGGAGCCTGGCCGCGCGCCTTC
>DATCOZ010000295.1:0-2035 GCA_036564345.1 Candidatus Dormiibacterota bacterium
CGTCCTCGTCGTCGGTGGGCTGCTCTATCTCGGCTGGCAGATCCTTCGCTGGCAGAACGAGCTGTTCATCGTCACGTCGCGCCGCGTGCTCCAGGCCGAGGGAGTCATCAACAAACGCGTCGTCGACAGCTCGCTCGAGAAGATCAACGACGCCATCCTGTCCGAATCGATCGTCGGGCGGATGTTCGGCTTCGGTGACCTCGAGATCCTGACCGCCTCGGAAAGCGGGATCTCTCTTCTCCGGATGCTTCCACACCCAGACGCGTTCAAGCGGGCGATGATGGACGCCAAGCACGACCTCGAGATGGAGCTGTCGGGCGCCCGGCCGCTGCCCTCGCCCGCGATGCGGGCGGCCGGGCCGACCATGAATCCCGTGCCGGCTCCGTCCGCGACGCCGCCGGCGAGTCCACCATCGCCCCCCAATGCGATGTCGTCGGACGACGTCACGCGGACGCTCGCGAGCCTCGCCGACCTGCGGGACCGTGGCGCCATCAGCCCGGACGAGTACGAGGCCAAGAAAGCCGAGCTGCTCCGCCGCCTGTAGGATCGGTCTCGAGCCAGTTAATCGCCGTCACCCGAAGGATCTTTTTGCGTGTTCGTCCAGCAACATCCGATCGAGGCGATCGCCCTGATCGCGTTCTTCCTGCTCCTGTCGTTCCCCGTCCACGAGTTCGCCCACGCCCTGGCGGCCTATCGCCTGGGGGATTCGACGGCCAAGCTGTTCGGCAAGCTGACCCTGAACCCGATCGCCCATTTCGACCAGTTCGGCGGGACGATGCTCGTGATCTCGATCCTCGTCACCGGCTTCCCGCTCGGGTTCGCCCAGACGCCCGTCAACCCGCGCAACCTCCGCGGCCGCTACGGCGAGGCGATCGTCGCCCTCGCGGGTCCGCTGTCGAACCTGCTGATCGCGGCCGCCGTCGCGATTCCGCTCCGCCTGATCCTCGCCAACCCCGACATCGCCTACCAGCAGCTCACGATCGTCTCGATCCTGATCTTCATCGTCCAGGGCAGCATCATCCTGGGCCTGTTCAACCTCATTCCCGTCCCGCCCCTCGACGGCGGAACGGTGATGCTGTCGTTGGTGTCGCCGCGGACCGCCTGGCAGCTCCGGCCGGTCCTGGCCCAGTACGGGATCTTCATCATCATCCTGCTGATCCTGCCGCTCGGCGGCCAGTCGATCCTGGGCCGCGTGCTCCTGCCGATCACTGGCGCGATCTTCGGCGTCCTGGTTGGGACCTGACGGTCGATCAGGCGCGGCCATGACCCTGGACGCGACGGAGCTCCGGCCTGCGGCACCCGCCGTGGTCTTCGGCGAGGGGCGCCGACCGGAGGCGTCGACCCAGGTCCGGATGGAGGCCTTCGACGGACCGCTGGCGCTCCTCCTCGCCCTGATCGAGGCGCGCCAGCTCGACGTCGTCAACGTGCCCCTCGGCGCCCTGGCGGATGCGTATCTCGACGCCCTCGCGACGCTCGAGAGCGATCGCCTGGGAAATGTCAGCGCTTTCGTCGCGATCGCCAGCCAGCTGATCCTGATCAAGAGCCGGGCGATCCTGCCGCGGCGGGTCGAGCTGGCTCCCGGCGTCCTGCCTGAGGACGAGCCCGATCCCGAGGCCGAGCTGCGGGCGCGGCTGCTGATCTATCGCGCCCACCGGGATGCCGGTCGGCGCCTCCAGGACGAGGCGATCGAGCGGGTCGGGTTGTTCCGTCGCGAGCCGTCGGCTGCTTCGGCCGCGGCCCTCGCCGGCGCACGTCCGGCCGATGCGCCGCCGCTCGATACGGCGCTGTTGGGCCAGGCGCTGGGGGGGCTCGTCCGCCTCGCCCCGCCGCCACCACCGCCTCCAGAGGCGATGGCACGGGTGATCACGCTCGGCGAGCGGGCGGCGGTGATCCGCGCGGCGATCCGCGGCGCCGGTTCGGTCGTCCTCCAGGATCTCCTCGCCGGCGTCCGCGACCGGGTCGTCGTCGCCGTCACGTTCCTCGCGATGCTGGAGTTGATGAAACGGCGCGAGATCGTCGTCAGCCAGGAGGAGCC
>DATCOZ010000313.1:0-1600 GCA_036564345.1 Candidatus Dormiibacterota bacterium
TACGCGATGTGCGGCTGGCGGCTCGGCTACGGCGTCGCGCCGCGGGAGCTGGCGGCCCGGATGGAGACGCTGATGATCAACACCTCCTCCTGCGCGGCCGCCTTCACCCAGATGGCGGCCATCGAGGCCTTCAACGCGCCCGAGTCGGACATGGCGGTGAAGCGGATGGTGGCCGAGTTCATGCGCCGGCGGGACCTGATGGTCGAGGGCCTGAACCGCATCCCGGGCTTCCGCTGCGCCCGGCCTGACGGCTCCTTCTACGCGTTCCCCAATGTCGAGGGCACCGGGATGGACGAGCGGACGATGGCCGACCGCCTCCTCAACGAGGCGGGCGTGGCGGTCCTGCCCGGCACCGCCTTCGGGGAGGCCGGCAAGGGCTACATCCGGCTCGCCTACACGCAGTCGGAGGAAAAGCTGGCCGACGCACTGGAAAGAATCGAGAGATTCGTTCATGAGGAGAGCGCATGACCGTCAGCGAACCCGGTAGGCACGCGATCGAGACGATGCAGGTCGAGGAGCGCCGCTTCCCTCCGTCGGCCGAGTTCGCGGCGCAGGCCAACGCGAAGCCGGACATCTACGAGCGGGACTTCGACGGCTTCTGGACGGAGGAGGCTAAGCGGGTCACCTGGTATGAGCCCTTCCAGGAGCTGTACGAGTGGAAGCCGCCCTTCGCCAAGTTCTACCTGGGAGGCAAGCTCAACGTCGCCTACAACTGCGTCGACCGCCACGTCGAGGCGGGCCTCGGCGACAAGGTTGCCTACCACTGGGAGGGCGAGCCGGCCGGGGAGACGCGGACGATCACCTTCGCGATGATCGGCAAGTTCGCCGCGCCCTCCAACATCGTCTTCACGCCAGAGCTGCCGAAGACGCGCTCGGGCAAGATCATGCGCCGCCTGCTCCGGGACGTGGCCGAGAACCGGGTCCTGGGCGACACCACGACACTGGCCGATCCCACCGTGGTCGACGAGATCGGCCGCCGCGCGAAGACCGAGGCAGGTAAGGAGGAATAGCTCCCAAGAAGCCCGACAGGGCACCCCTCAACTCGCTCCGCGGCGGTCGCGGAAGGCTCTCCGCAGGCACGATTTACGTGGCTGAGACCGAGCAGCGGGCGCCGGTCTGGGGCGAGGGGGACAGACCCAACTGGCTGGTCCCCGACGAGCTCCAACCCAAGAAGCGGGAGTGGTCGCCCGCGCGGGACCGGCTGGAGGCGGAGCTCGAGCTCAAGGCCCGCCTCCTGGAACAGAAGCACCTGCGGCGCCGCAACCGCCTGCGCTTCCTGTTCCTGCCCTTCATCTGGATCTTCTCGCTGATCCAGGCGCTGGTCGACGTCGGCCGCAACAAGCCTGACGTGGTCGAAGCCCCACGGCACGAGGCTCCCGCGCACAGCGCGGCCGTCAGCCTCGACGAGCTGCCGGCGGCGCGGCCCCACACGCCGGAGGACGACAGGGCCACCGGTCCCGCCATCGGCTGGGCGCCCCCGCCGGCCACCGACGTCGCGCCCGTCGAGTACGAGGTCCCGGCCGCGGCCGAGCCGGCGGCACCGGTGGAGCATCCCGAGGTCGAGTGGCCGGACGCCGTCGAGCCGGCGCCTGCCCCACCC
>DATCOZ010000317.1:0-6319 GCA_036564345.1 Candidatus Dormiibacterota bacterium
CTCGAAGCCCCGGCGCCAGGCCTCGTCCGCCCAAGCGCCAGCAGCGGCGGCTGATCGCCGGGTCGAAAGGCCGACCACCAGGACAAGCTCACTGAGGTCCACAGCCACCTCGGTCAACCAGCGGTCGCCCGAGGGGCAGTCGAGAAGGATGACGTCGTAGTGCTTGCGAAGGATCGGCAGGAGCAAACGGAGGCGCTGGCCGTTGATCGCACCCTCGGAAATTGAGAGCAGCTCCAAGCCAGTCAGATGGCGCTTCGCGAGACCAAGGATCTCCTCTCCGATGCTGACCGGGTTATGCGACAGATAGTCAGTGAGGGGCTGCGGATCGAGTTCGAGTCGCGCGCTCAAACGGCCGGCCTCCAGCAGACACAGCGGCCTCGGCCGCCGTCCTCTCGAACCCGCACCTACGATCCCTTCCGCAGCGAGGAGAGTCCCGAGGTTGAAGCACAGGGTGCTGGATCCCGCGCCAGGCTCCAGTCCATGGAAGGAAACCAGGGGCTGGCTTCGGCGGCTTGCTGGCAGAACCGGCCTGGGAATCAGGGGTTCGACTCTGTCCTCCGGCGGCGAAGAGTCGGAGCGTAGGACAGCCACCGTCCCGACCGCGACGGCGACCAAAAGCGCCGTCACCAGTACGGCGGGCAGCCAGGCAATGTTCAGGAACGCCTGGATTGGCACCCGTAGCGGATTACCGAAATCGGCTCCCGACCACACCAACAGGCCGACCACCGCAACTGCAACCGAGGCCACGATCGGGCCGACGCGGATTCCGGAACGCTGTGAGCTAGGGACCGTAAGCAAAGGTCGCACTCCTCGATTCGGTGAGCGTCGCCGTTCCCAGGACCAGCAGCTTCACCTTGAGCTTGCCCTGAATGGAGACCGTGTTGCCTACGACGTTCACGCTCCAGGAGTCGAGGCCCTGCAGCTGACTGATGTTCATCGACCGATCCACGACCAGTCGAGCAGCGCCCGGATCGAGGCGGACCGTCTTGCCGTCGCTGCTTCGGAAGGCCGACTCGTCGAGGGTCGAGGCGCCATCCTCGGCGGAAGCTTGGAGAGTCTCGCCGAGCTGGGCGTAGCCGGCCTCGACCAGCCCCGTGTCGATCACGAGGATCGAGAGCGGCAGGAACAGAAACGCCATGACGAGCGCCGCGAGGACGAGCACCTGGCCGTTCTGCGTCTTGCGATCCGGACTCATGGCGTCCGGCTCCGGTACGGCTCTACAAGTGCGTGAGCCTGCCACTTGAGCGGGACTCGCTTGCCGAGGACCTGGGAGACGATCGGGAAGGCAGCGAGGCTCACGTAACCCTCAGCTGTCGCCGCCAGGGTGCCTCCGCGCTGGAAGCCCTGCGTGTCGATGGTTACCTTGAAGTCCTGAACCTGTGAGCCTTTGACCGCCTCCTGGGCCGCCGTCTCGCCGGCTCGCTGCGCGGACTGTTCGCTGGGGGCACGGGCGGCGGCGAAGGCCGCCTGCGTGGCCGCCGACCGCACGGCCATGTACTCGCCGATCACCTGGCCGACCGCCAACAGGCCGAGCGCGAACAGCAGAAGGACGAAGGCTGACGCGGCCCACTCGACGAGCGCCTGGCCCGATTGATCGTTCCTCATGGCGTTGACCCCGGTTGGAAGAGCTCTTCGGTGTGCACAGAGCGGGAGCTGACCAGGAGGCGGTTGAAGGGCGGAATCGGGACCGGCACGATAGCCGGGGCGTAGGTCTTCGCAGTGACGACCACCAGGTTCCCCTGCCGCGATGCGGTTACCTCAACGCGCCCGCCGCCCGGTTCGACCTTGACCCAGAGCTGTTGGGTGGCCACCTCCCCATCCTTCGGCTGGTGTCCGACAAGACTCGCCTGGAAAGCTCCCTCCCTGGTGGCGAGATCAAGGCTTGTGCGGTAGTGGAGGTAGATGGCGACCTGAGCGGTTGCCACAACCAGCAGCATCAGGAGGCTGACGGTAAGGGAGAACTCGACGAGGCTCTGGCCTCCCTGCTTGGAGCGCATCAATCCAATCACAGCTGCGAGAGCGTGCCCATCAGTGGCGAGAAGACCAGGAACAGGATCAGGACCAGCAGCGGCAGGACGAAGAAGACCAGGGCAGGAACCGTCATGACGACAGGCGCGCGGGTGATCCGCTCGCGGTACTCGGCGTGCCAGCCGGCCCGCATCGAACCAGCGAAGTCAGCGATCAGCGCCGACATGGGTGTGCCATATCGGGTGCCCACCCGGAAGGCATCGCCGAGGCGGTGGAATGCCTGAACGCCGTAACGCTCGCCAACCTGGTCAAGCGCCGCTTCGAGCTCGATCCGCTGGACTTCCTTAATTCGCAGGGCTTCGCGAAGCAGGTCGCCAGCCGGGTCCTGGTAGGTCGTCGCCGCCGTCGCCAGCGCTCCCTCGGGAGTCGCCGCTCCACTTTCGAGGAGCACCCGGGCGCCCGTCAGGACGCGCGGTAGCCTCCGGTCGATGGTTCGGCGAACCTGTCCAGCGCGGAAGCGGAGTCGCACCCAAACCAGCGCCGGCAGAGCCAGGGCCCCGACTGCGGCCACGAGAGGCACCAGCGAGGGCAGGCCCGGTCTTCCCTCGAGAAGCCAGATGGCGAGCGCTATGAAGGCTCCAATCGCCGCACCTGCTGCCGCGCTCGAACCGATCGTCTCTGCCATCACCTCCGAGGTGGCCGGCGCCGCCTGGCCGGCGAGCCTCAGCAGTTGCAGGTCGCGGGCGCTGGAGTCCGCGACGGCTCGATATTGGTCTGACGCCAGCCATCGCGGGCGCCAGGCAACCCCTCCGGCAACCGGTCTCGAGGCGCGCGGCTCAGCTGCCGCTGCCAGCGCCCGGCGGTGAAGAATCCACTCCTCTGCGGTGAGACGCCGCGGCAGCGCGAGGTAGCAAGCCGCGACCGAGATCCCGCAGACGGCCGCGAGAGCCAGCCCGGCGAGGAGGGTCGGTGTCACGCGATCGACTCGCGGAGCGGTACCCGCTCCTCGCGTGGCGGCTCCGACATCTTCTGGAGCAGGCGGTAACCCGCCACCATCCATGCCACTGCCAGACCGAAGAGGAACTCTCCGAACGGAGAACGAAGGGGGGTCAGGAGGGCCGGCGCAAGGAGCTGGAGTGTGACCAGGAAGACAAAGGGGAGGAAGGCAAGCAGAAGAACCGAGGCCTCGACCCCCGCTCGCATCGCCTTGGCTTCCTTCTGCAGACGCAGTGTCTGCTCCCAGTCGGCGACAAGCACCTCCAGTGCCGGCACCAGCCGGCCACCCTGTCGCCAGTGCAAGCTGAGGGACAGCGCAAGGTCGTCAAAGACGGGATCTGCCAGCTGGTAGCGCATACGCTCGACGGCCTGCGCAAGCCCGAGGGCTGCGGTCCCAGCCCTGGCGTCGACGATCTCGGCGAAGATCCGGCGCGCTTGGAAAGGCCCGCTCTCAGCCAGCGCCTCCATCATCTGGCCGGCGTTCCCAGACCTCGCCATGACCGCAGCGCCATAGCGGATTGCCTCGAGCAGCGCGGACTGGCGGCGCGCTTCGGCTCGGCGCCGCCTCGCCTCGAGCGCCATGCCAAGAACGTGGTAGACGACCAGGCCACAGAGAAGACCAACGACGGCGAGGCCGAACCAGGCCCAGGCGAGAGCGCCGAGAACAAGCGAGAGTCCGATCCGAAGTCCGAGCCAGAGCGGCGCCGGCACCCAGCCGAGCTCGGCTTGGGCAAGCGCCGTCGTTGTCCCCCTGGCAGCCAGGATCCGGATGACCAATGGCCGCAGCCGGCGATGCGCGAGCGGCAGGTCTGGCGCCGCAAGGAGCAGGAGGCAGAGCGAAGCCGCTGCTAGCGCTGAGACCGCGAGGAGGAGCCTAGGCCCATCCATCTTCAATCATGTCTCGGACCAGCTGGCCCGGATCGATGCCCGTGACCTGGAACTTGAGTCGGATCTTGTCCGGCATGTACTTGAGCGACTCGGGCCTCCACTCCCAGCTGTCGGACTCGACCCGGTAGTTGCAGAGATCGAGCACCGAGGGTGCTCCGAGCGGGTCCTCCGGGTTCTCCGCAACAAAGGAAAGACTGCCGAGTCTGCGGACCTGGTCATCGCCTCGCTGGTAATTGCTGAGGTGCGCCACCAGGTCCACCCCGCTCCCCACCATCTGGCGGACGACCTGTGGCACGAGGTTGGAGTCCGCCGACATGGCCAGCACCTCCAGGCGGCTGAGAGCCATCCGTGGCCCGCTGGCATGAAGCGTGGTGAGGCTGCCGTCGTGGCCGCTGGTCATCGCGTGCAGCATGTCCAGAGCCTCCTTCCCCCGGACCTCGCCGACGATCACCCGTCGCGGCCGCTGGCGGAGGGCACCTTTCTGGAAGAGGTCCTGGAGCGTGATCCGGCCGGCGCCCTCCACGTTGGCGTCGCGCTCCTCGAGGCTGATGAAGCCGCGGCGCAGCTCGTGCAGCCAGAGCTCTGTCTCGGTCTCCAGCACACAGGTCCGCTCCCCCTCTGGGATGAGGAGGGCAAGGACCCGGGCAAGCGTCGTCTTCCCAGTACCCGTTGGGCCGCTCAGGATCATGTTGAGCCGGGCTCGCACCGCGGCCTCCAGCAGCCGTAGCGCGCCGTGCGGGATGGTTCCCGCCTTGGCCAGGTCCTCGAGGTAGAGAAAGCGCCGCAGCTGCTGCTTTCGGATGGTGATCACCATCGGCTTGGCGACCGGTGGGAGGATCGCGTTGAGCCTGCTCCCGTCCCGCATCGTCACCGTCACGATCGGATTCGAAGGGTCGAAATGCTTTCCCGCCTGCTCGGCGTAGAAGCGAACCAGCGTGATCAGGTCATCCTCGGAGGCGTACTTCACGGGCAGTGGCTCGCGCCGGTCGCCGAACTCCAGGTAGCCGGCATCGGTACCGTCGATGTGGATGTCCTCGACGCCCTCAATCGAAAGGAGCTCGCCAAGCGGGCCGAGTGCTCCATGGGTGATGTAGAGGCGCTGGCGGACCTCCCAGTACTGGACCTGCGAGAGCTGAGCGAGCGACTGGTCTCGAGCGGTGGCGGCGTGATAGTCGCGAACCGCCTTGTCGGCCAGCCCGAAGATGGCCCGGTCATCAGCAGGCTGGGGCCGCGGGTCCAGACGGCCTTGCAGATATTCATCGAGGCTCTTGCGGAAGGCCGAGAGGATGAGTCCCTCAGCGGCCCTTACCTGGTCGGCCGAAGCTTCCAGTGTCTGCACGTTACCCGCCTCCGCATCCGACCGGTTCGCGAGTGGCGGCCTCAGCTGTCTTCGCCGCAAGCGCCTCGATGCCCTTGCGAGCCCTTAGTGCCTGCTCGCCGTGTGCTGATAGGTACCGCGGGTGATCCGGGTTCGCAACGCTCAGCGCGCGGGCGGAGTGCTCCAGCTCTACCCGCTTCCAATAGTCAGGTGTTTCAGGCAGGCTCGCGGCCACTTCGAATCCGTACTCCTCGCCCAGGTATCTCTCGGCGCCGCCAAGTGAATGCTCCGACACTCGGTTCAGCACCAGGCGTGTGGCTGGGAGCCAGCTCGCGCTCCGGTCCTCGATGCGCCGGAAGGTCCGCTCCAAGGCCTCCATGCCCAGCGGGCTCGGCTGAACGACCCAGAGCAGCGTTGTCGAGGTGAGCGGGCTGGCCAGTGACACCCGCAGCCGCCCGAGGTCCATCACCACGTGTTCGAAACGACGGCTCGCAGCCTCGAGCAGGCCGGCGAGGAAGTGATCGGTGATCCGCTCCGCATGCTCTGGATGCGTGATCCCGGCAAGCACGGCCAGGCCGTCGCGCCAGCCGAGGTGTTCCTCTAACTCGTCCGGGCTTACCGGTGCGAGCTGGGCGTTGTAGGCGAGGTGGTAGATGGTCTTCGAACAGCCTGTGTCCAGCAAGGGCGCAACCTCTGGACAGTCGAGGTTGAGGTCAATGAGCAGTGTCCTGGCGCGGGCGGAGAGGCAGGCGGCGAGCCCAACGGCAACGGTGGTGGCACCGTCGGCGCGCGCCGAGAAGATCCCCACGGTGGCCATTTAGGGCCCTCCGCCAGCCGGCAGCTTCTGCTGGACCGAGCCGGGCTGCATCTTGAGCAGCACGATGCCTCCGTGGTCGGCATACCACTCGACCTGCGCTACGACGTTCGGTTGGAGCCAGAGGTCTGCAGAGCCGCTACTGATGGAGAGGACCTGGACGTCCTGAAGGAAGACGAACTCGGCCGGCGAGCCGGTGGTCGTGGTTCCCGTAACCAGGAGCGCCACGTGATCGCCCGGCTTCAGATCAACTGGAGCGCGACGGACCGGGATACTCGCGGTCCAAAGCTGGGAAGTCGCCTGCGGAGCGGAAACACCGGCCGGCACCATAGAAC
>DATCOZ010000321.1:0-2576 GCA_036564345.1 Candidatus Dormiibacterota bacterium
CACCGCCATACGCATCCGACGAGCCCGACCGCCTGCTGAGCCAGGTCACCGCAGCCTGCCCCGTATTTCTTAAAGGTGTACCAAGTCGAGGGCGCGGGGCTGTCGCCCAAGAAGCCGGCCCCTTCAGGTGCCGCTCTTGATCAGGGGGAACCGCGGCGGTTCGAATCCTTCCCTTCCCGCTCCGCCCAAGTTCGCACGATCGTCGCACGGTTCTTGACTCTCGCCGAGATCAGCTGTCCACGTCGGAGGACAATTCGCACGCCTTGGCCAGCGTGCGACGCACGCCCGGATGCAATGGTCAGCGGCGATCGTCGCCAGCGCGTGGCGGTCGCTCGAGAGCGACGAGCAGATGCCGATCCGGAGCAGCCAGGTGCGGGTCGCTGCCTATTCGACCTGTCGAGCCCGCACGAGGAAGCGCCCTTGACTGATCCCGCTATGGCCGGACCGCGGTGAAGCAGTACTGCGGGACCGAGGCGAAGAACCGCCCAGCCTCGCCGAGGCGTCGGAGTTCGTCCGCCCACTCCTGTGCTTCCTCTCCGAGACCGCCGGCTTCGGCCGCGTGGCGGGTGATGGCGGGGATCAGCGCCACCCCGTAGGCCTCCTCTGAGAAATCGGCGGTGGCGAAGGCGTGGCCCTCCACGGTCACCCCGGTGAACCCTGCTGCCCGCAGCCGGGCCGCCAGCGTGCGCGGGAGGGCCGGGTGGCTGAGGTGTCCATCCCAGGCTCGGAGCACGCGCGCACTCCGGTCGGGCTGGTCAGAATGCCAGGCGGCTGCTGTCCAGTCCACGTCCCAGACCACAACCCGCCCACCAGGCCGGAGAACCCGGTGGAGCTCGGTCAAAGCAGCGTCGAGTTCGGCCACGAACTCCAGGACTTGCACGCTGATGGCGGCGTCGAACTTCGCGTCCGCGAACGGAAGGCTGGTGGCCGAGGCCATTTGGAGCTCTACGTTGGGGATCCCGGCGCAGCGCCGGCGCGCCAGCTCGACCATCTGCTCGCTGGAGTCGATGCCAGCAAGCTGTCCGCCGGGCTCGACCGCCGGCGCCAGCTCCTCAAGATAGAAGCCGGGCCCGCAGCCGACGTCAAGCACCGTCTCGCCCTTACCAAGGCCGAGTGCCTCCTCGACCAGGCGCCGGCGGCGCTGAAAATCACGCTTCCGGTAGTTGGCCTCGAGCTGCTTTGAGAGCCGCTCGTCGAACACCATCGCCATCTGGTCCACCTCCTCGGACGCGGTCATACTCGCAGGCGAGGGCAGCTGCCTACAGCGACTTTGGTCGCACAAGGGCGGCCAGGCTGCCGGCGTAGGTCTCGGCGTCGAGGCGAGCCGCGTCGAGCAGTTCCACCGCGCCGCGCCGGGTGCGGACGAGCCCCTCTTCGCGCATCTCCCTCAGGACTCGGACGGCCACCTCGCGCACCGTTCCGGCTGCCTCCGCAAGTTCCTCCTGGCTGGCGCGGGCGACCAACTGGCTCCCGGCGGCACCCTCCGCAGCGAGGTCGAGCAAGTGTCTGGCCAACCGCTGCCGAGCAGACGCGAACGTAGTTGCCTCCAGCTCGCTGATGTACTCCGCGGTGCGAGCGCTGGTCTCTGCAAGCAGCGCCAATGCAACTGCTATCTCCGTGGAGGCGAGCGACTGCACCAGTTTCGGCTGCAGGACCATGACGCAAGAATCGACCACGGGGGTGAGGTTCGCGTGCGTCCTTGGGCGATCGGGGTTGAAGAGGGTGGCGGTGCCCATCAGGGCTCCCGGCCGGCAGTACCGGATGGTCATCGTCCTCCCATTGGGAGCGTCGACGTGGCCACGGATCAGCCCGCTCAGCACGAGCTCTAGGAAGGGTGGGTCCCCTTCGCGATGCGTCATCGTCCCGGCCGGCACCGTCTGAAGCGGCGCGGTGCCTGTCAGCTGCTCCAGCAGCGAGGGCGGCAGGAGCCGCAGTGAGGAGGCCGCCAATGCGGCGGCGGCGTCCCCGCCCGGCGAGGGCACAAGCGAGCGCACGCCCAGAAAAGTAAGCCATTCCCTGGCGGGTGTCGGGTTCGAAAAGTCGATCAGCGGCATCCCCAACCTCCTCCCTATCCCGTTGCAGGGACGCCATCCGCTAACAAATCGCCGCCCTGACCGATCGGATCCCGACCGTGCTGAGCCAGATCACCGCAGCCTGCCCGGTGTTCATGGCGTCCAGCAGTTCCTCCACCGCGAATCTCGTGAAGCACGGACCCAGTCCGAACGGCGGTGGCTAAGCGGATCGTCTTAGTGAAGGCGTGGAAGCTATAAGCGCATAGGACGGCAAGGCCCGATGGTTCTAGCAGGGGGAGACGCGGACCCTGGCCGCCACGCTGTCGAAGGGCTAACGAGAGCTACTGTCCGGCAGCACGCCGAGTTGGCGTAGGAAGCCGAGTTCGTCCTTGCACGACCAATGCTCGACGATCCGCCGGCCCGAGACTCGGTGGATGGCGATCGCCTTCATCTCGAGCTGGGCACCCGTTGCCCGGATGCCGAACATGTCACCAGTGTGCTTTCCGATGGCCATCATGCGCGTGACCACGAGGTCGCCTTCCGCGATCATCTCCTCGATCGCGT
>DATCOZ010000324.1:0-8052 GCA_036564345.1 Candidatus Dormiibacterota bacterium
GCCATGGGGTCGATCGCGAGGCTCGGCTCGCCGGAGCAGAAGCGGCGCTGGCTCCCCGCCATGGCCCGGCTCGAGAAGATCGGGGCGTTCGCGCTGACCGAGCCCGACCACGGCTCCGACTCGCTGCTGCTGGAGACGACCGCCGTCCGCGACGGCGACCATTACGTCCTCAACGGGTCGAAGCGCTGGATCGGGAACGGCAGCATCGCCGACCTGGTGATCGTCTGGGCCCGCGACGAGAAGGGCGGCGTCGGCGGCTTCGTCGTCGAGCGCCCGGCTGACGGCTACGAGGCGCGCGTCATGACCGGCAAGCTGTCGAAGCGGGCGGTCTGGCAGGCCGAGATAACGCTCGAGAACGTCCGGGTGCCGGTCGCCAACCGGCTTGCCAGGTCGCGCACCTTCAAGGACACCGGGACCGTGCTGACGGCGACGCGCTACGGGGTCGCCTGGGACGCCCTCGGCCACGCCCTCGCCTGCTACGAGGCGGCGCTCACCTACGCGAAGGAGCGGGTCCAGTTCGGCAAGCCGCTGGCCGGCTTCCAGCTGGTCCAGAACCAGCTGGCCTGGATGCTCGCCGAGATCACCGCCATGCAGCTGCTCTGCCACCGCCTGAGCGTGCTCGCGGCGAAGGGCAAGGTGACGCCCGGGATGGCGTCGATCGCGAAGATGAACAACGCCCGCAAGGCGCGCGCCATCGCGGCCGGCGCTCGGGAGATCCTGGGCGGCAACGGGATCCTGCTCGACTACCACGTCGCCCGCCACCAGGCGGACATGGAGGCGGTCTTCACCTACGAGGGGACGGACAGCATCCAGTCTTTGATCGTCGGCAAGGAGATCACGGGGGAGCAGGCTTTCGCCTAGCGGCGCGACGCTATTTGCTAGAGTGACGGCTCCGTGCCCGGGCCGCGAGAGCTCGGGGCGAGTTCCAGGCGAGAAGGAGACCAGATGAGCACCACTCCCTCCGAAGAGGAGGCGCGCGAGTACGCGCGGCGCTACCGGCTGATCCCGCTCCAGCGAGAGCTGCTTGCCGACCTGCTGACCCCGGTCCGCGCCTACTCGCTGCTCTGCCCGCCGGGGTCGCGCGGCTTCCTGCTGGAGAGCGTCGAGGGCGGCGAGCGGCTGGCCCGCTTCTCCTTCATCGGCCACCGGCCGGAGCCGTTCGAGGTGGGGAATGGTGACCCGCTGCTGGCGCTCCGCGAAGTCGCCGAAGCCGAGGTGGCGCCGGTGGCCGGCCTGCCCCGCTTCCACGGCGGGGTGGTGGGGTTCCTCGGCTACGAGGTCGCCCGGCACTTCGAGCGGCTGCCTGCCGCCGCCGGGGAGTCGCCGGCGATGGGCGAGAGCGGCTTCCTCAAGGCCGAGGACCTGGCCGTCTTCGATCACGTGACCCACCGCCTCAAGCTGCTCACCATCCACCGGCCGGACCGCGAGGACTACGCGGCGGCGGTCGCCCGGCTGGACGAGATGGAACACCGCCTCGGCGCCGAGTCGCCGCCCGCCCAGGCCAAGCCGCACGCCAATGGGGCGACCTGGTCGTCGAACCTGAGCGAGGGCGCCTACTGCGCGATGGTCGACGCCGCGCGGGAGGAGATCCACGCCGGCGAGGCGTTCCAGGTCGTCCTTTCGCAGTGCTTCCGCAAGCCGCTCGGGGCTCGCCCGCTGGACGTCTACCGCTGCCTGCGCGCGCTCAACCCCTCGCCCTACATGTACTACCTGGACCTCGGTGACGGGTCGCACATCGTGGGCACCTCGCCCGAGGTGCTGGTCCAGGTCGAGGACCGCCACATCCGCGTCCGCCCGCTGGCCGGGACGCGGCGCCGAGGCTCCGATCCGGTCGAGGACGCGGCGCTGGAGCGCGAGCTGCTGGCCGACCCCAAGGAGCGGGCCGAGCACGTGATGCTGGTCGATCTCGGCCGCAATGACGTCGGTCGGGTCGCGCGGCCGGGCACCGTGAGCGTCGATCGGCTGATGGAGGTCGAGCGCTACTCCCACGTGATGCACATCTCGTCCACCGTCACCGGCGAGCTCGGCGAAGCCGCCACCGGCCTCGACGCGCTCCGCGCCGCCTTCCCCGCCGGCACCGTCTCCGGGGCGCCCAAGATCCGCGCGATGGAGATCATCGCGGAGCTCGAGCCCGACCGCCGCGGGCCCTACTCGGGCGCCTTCGGCTATGTCGGCTTCGGCGGCAACCTGGACATGGCGATCACGCTCCGGACGGTCGTCATCGCGGGCGGCGAGGCCTTCGTCCAGGCCGGCGCCGGGATCGTGGCCGACTCGGTGCCGGAGCGCGAGTACCAGGAGACGCTGGCCAAGGCGGGCGTCCTCTTCGAGGCCATCAAGCAGGCGGAGGCGATGCCGTGAGCGCACCCCGTATCGCCCTGATCGACAACTACGACTCCTTCACCTACAACCTCTTCCAGTACCTGTCCGAGCTCGGGGCGACCGCCGAGGTCCATCGCAACGACGCGGTCACCGTCGCGGACCTGCGCGGCTACGACGCGCTGGTCATCTCCCCCGGGCCGGGCGACCCGGACGACGCGGGCGTCTCGCTGGAGGCGATACGCGACCTCAGCGGGACGCTGCCGATCCTGGGTGTCTGCCTCGGCCACCAGTGCCTGGGCCAGGCATTCGGCGGGATCGTGGCCCGGTATCGCCCGATGCACGGGATGACGAGCTGGGTCCACCACGACGGCCGGCCGCCCTTCACCGGGCTGCCCGTCCCGTTCGAGGCCACCCGATACCATTCGCTGGTGGTCGAACGCAACTCGATTCCGCGCGAGCTCGAGGTCTCGGCCTGGACCCACGACGGGGTCGTCATGGGCCTTCGTCACCGCGACCACCGCACCTACGGCGTCCAGT
Organism: Candidatus Dormiibacterota bacterium; assembly: GCA_036564345.1. GTDB lineage: Bacteria > Chloroflexota > Dormibacteria > Dormibacterales > Dormibacteraceae > UBA6019. The sequence continues at coordinate 2,857 of DATCOZ010000324.1, forward strand.
TCCACCCCGAGTCGGTGCTGACCATCGAAGGGAAGCGGCTGCTCCAGAACTTCCTCAGTCTGGCGGCATGATCGAGGCGATGGCCAAGCTGGTCAAGGGCCAGCACCTGACCGAGGCCGATGCGAGCGGGGCGATGCAGATGATCGTCGACGGCGATGCCACGCCCTCCCAGATCGCCGGCTTCCTGATCGCGCTCCGGATCAAGGGCGAGACGGCCGAGGAGATCGCCGGCCTCGCCCGGACGCTGCGCGCCAACGCCACGCCGCTCGAGATCGACGGAAGCGACCTGCTCGACACCTGCGGCACCGGCGGCGACTCGCTCGGCACCTTCAACATCTCGACCCTCTCCGCGATCGTCTCGGCCGCCTGTGGCGCCCGGGTCGCCAAGCACGGCAACCGCGCCGCGTCCTCGGTCTGCGGCAGCGCCGACGTCCTCGAGGCGCTCGGGGTCAAGATCGACCTGGCGCCCGGTGCGATCGCCAGCTGCATCGACGAGGTCGGCATCGCCTTCCTCTTCGCGCCCATCTACCACCAGGGCTTCCGCTTCGCGGCGGTGCCGCGCCGCGAGCTCGGCGTCCGCACCGTTTTCAACATCCTCGGCCCGCTCTGCAACCCGGCCGGCGCCCGCCGCCAGGCGCTCGGGGTGGCCGACGCGGCGCTCGCCGGCCGGATGGCCGACGCGCTGAGGCGGCTCGGCGTCGAGCACGCCCTCGTCTTCCACGGCGCCGACGGGATGGACGAGCTGACGACCACCGGTCCGTCGCGGGTCATCGAGGTGGAGGACGGCCGCCAGCACGAGTACATCCTGGAGCCGGCCGAGCTCGGCCTCCCGATCGCCCCGCTGGAGACGATGCGGGGCGGCGGACCCGCGGAGAACGCCGCGATCGCCCGCGAGCTGCTCGGTGGCGCCAAAGGACCGAAGCGCGACGTCGTGTTGCTGAACTCGGCCGCGGCGCTCCGGGCGGCCGGCCTGGCCGGCGATTTCAAGGAGGGCATCGGCCTCGCCGCGGAGGCTCTCGACTCGGGTCGGGCCGGGGAGGTGTTGGAGAGGTGGGCGAAAGCCTCACAGGCCGTCCCAGCGTAAAAGCCACCATCCTCGAGGAGATCGTCGCCGAGACGCGCGCCGAGGTCGCCGAACGGCGCGCCCTCGTGCCCCAGGCGAAGGTCGAGCGGCAGGCGCAGGCGGCGCCCTCGATCCGCGACTTCAAGGCCGCGCTGCAGCGGCCGGAGCTGGCGGTGATCGCCGAGATGAAGTCGAAGTCGCCCAGCGCCGGCCAGCTGGCGGCCGGCGCCTACCGGCCGTCCGCCATCGCCGAGACCTATGCCAAGGCGGGTGCCGCGGCGCTCTCCGTGCTCACCCAGGGGAGCCGTTTCGGCGGGAAGCCCGAGCACCTCGCCCTGGCCCGCCAGGCGGTCCGCGTCCCCGTCCTCCGGAAGGATTTCGTCACCGACCCCTACCAGGTGTTCGAGGCACGGGCCTACGGTGCCGACGCGGTGCTCCTGATCGTCGCCGCGCTCGAGGAGGCGCAGCTGCGCGAGCTGCTGGCGCTGGTACGCCGGCTCGGTATGGCGGCGCTGGTCGAGATCCACACGACGCGCGAGCTCGACACGGCGATCGGCGTGGGCGCCGACATCGTCGGGATCAACCACCGCAACCTCAAGACGCTGACTGTCGACACCGGGCTGACGGCGCGCCTCCGCCCCCGCGTCCCCTCGGGAACCGTCCTCGTCTCGGAGAGCGGGATCCGCGACGCCGGCGACGCGCGCCGGATGCGGGTGGCCGGGGCGGACGCGGTGCTGGTCGGCGAGGCTCTGATGCGGGCCGAGGATCCGCGGACGCTCATCCGCGAGATGACCAAGCCGGAGCGGGAATGAAGCTACGAAGCGCACCGAGCTGGAACTGGGTGACTGGATCGCCCCACCCTGCCCTCCCCACTTCGTGGAGAGGGGGAAAACAGCCCCCAGTGGTACGGACATGATCGATGAGGAAAGGCACACGCTGGTCAAGATCTGTGGCATCTGCGATGTCGATTCGGCGCTTGCCGCTGTTGAGGCCGGGGCTGATCTGCTTGGGTTTCAGTTCTGTGAGTCGAAGCGGCGGATCACTCCCGATGACGCGGTGAAGATCCTTGACGAGCTGCCCGACGGGCCGGCGTTGGTGGGCGTCTTCATGGACCAGTCGCCGCGCGAGGTGAACTCGATCGCCGAGTTCCTGGGGCTCGACATCGTGCAGCTCCACGGCGGCGAGAAGCCCGGGTTCCCGAGCGAGCACATCGTGATGAAGGCGCTCAAGGTTCGCGACGGCGTGATCCCCGACGCCGACGGCTGGCCCGACCCGGTCCTGCTCGACTCCTGGTCGCTCGACTCAAGGGGAGGAACTGGCCACACCTGGAACTGGGAGACGGCCGAGGCGCTGACCGTCACCCGCCAGGTCTTCGTCGCCGGCGGGCTCAACCCGCTCAACGTCGGCTCCGTGATCCGCCGGCTTCGGCCCTACGGCGTCGACGTCTCGAGCGGGGTCGAGTCGGAGCCGCGCGTCAAGAGCCCGGCCCTGATCGGCGCCTTCATCGACGCGGTGAGGCGCCAGGCGTGAAGGGCCGCTTCGGGATCTACGGCGGCCAGTACGTCCCCGAGACGCTGATGTCGCCGCTGGCGGAGCTGGAGGCGGCCTGGGACGAGGCGAAGGCGGACCCCGGCTTCACGGCCGACCTGGAACGGCACCGGAAGACCTTCATCGGGAGGCCGACGCCGCTCTACTTCGCCGAGCGACTCTCCGCCCACCACGGCAACCGTATCCACCTGAAGCGGGAGGACCTCTGTCACACCGGCGCCCACAAGGTCAACAACGCGCTCGGCCAGGCGCTGCTGGCGGTCCGGATGGGGAAGCGGCGGATCATCGCCGAGACCGGCGCCGGCCAGCATGGTGTCGCGGTGGCCACCCTCTGCGCCCGCTTCGGCCTCGACTGCACCGTCTACATGGGTCGCGAGGACATGCGCCGGCAGGCCGTCAACGTGCAGCGGATGCGGCTCCTCGGAGCCGAGGTGCGGGAGGTGACGGCGGGCACGATGACCCTCAAGGACGCCACCTCGGAGGCGATCCGGGACTGGGTCAGCAACGTCCGGACCACCCACTACATCATCGGCTCGGCGGTCGGGCCTCACCCTTACCCGGAGATGGTGCGCGACCTCCAGCGGGTGATCGGCGACGAGGCGCGGGCGCAGTACCTGGAGGCCGAGGGGCGGCTGCCCGAGGTGGTCGTCGCCTGCGTCGGCGGCGGCTCCAACGCGATCGGCGTCTTCACCGCATTCGTCGCCGACGAGGACGTGCGGCTGGTCGGGGTGGAGGCGGGTGGAGCGGGTGTCGCGACCGGCAAGCACGCCGCCTCGCTGGTGGCGGGCCGGCCGGGCGTGCTCCACGGCGCGCTCTCCTACCTGCTCCAGGACGCCGACGGCCAGGTATTGCCGACGCACTCGATCTCGGCCGGCCTCGACTACCCGGGCGTCGGCCCGGAGCACTCCTTCCTGCGCGACGCCGAGCGGGCCGAGTACCACGCCGTCGACGACGACGAGGCGGTGGCGGCGCTCCGCCTCTGCACCCGGCTGGAGGGAATCCTGCCCGCCCTCGAGCCCTCCCACGCGCTCCACTTCGCGGGGTCGCTGAAGGACGCTCGGGTGCTGGTCTGCCTCAGCGGCCGGGGCGACAAGGACATGGACAACCTTGCTCAGGATTGAGAACGGAGGCTTAGGGCTGATCCCCTACCTGATGGCCGGCCACCCCGACCGCGACCGGTCGATCGCCGCGGCCCGCTCGCTGGCGGCCCTGCCGATCGCGGCGCTGGAGCTGGGCATCCCCTTCAGTGACCCGCTCGCCGACGGTCCGGTGATCCAGCGCGCCGGCCAGGCGGCGCTGGAGGCTGGGGCGACCGTCGCGGGCTGCCTGGAGATCGCGGCCGCAGTCTCGGGCAGGGCGCCGGTGGTGTTCATGTCCTACGTCAACCCGATCCTCTCCTACGGCCCCGAGCGCTTCGCGGCCGACGCGGCCAGCGCCGGCGTGGCGGGGGTGATCCTGCCCGACCTGCCGCCGGAGGAGGGCGAGAGCGTCGTGGCGGCGCTGCACGGGTGCGGCCTGGCGACCGTCTTCATGGTGGCGCCGACCAGCAGTGAGGAGCGCATCCGGCTCATCTGCGGCGCCTCCAGCGGCTTCGTCTACTGCGTCACCCTGACCGGTATCACCGGCGTCCGGGCGGAGCTTCCCCCCGGTGTGGGCGAACTGCTCAGCCGGATCCGCCCGCACACAACGCTCCCGGTCGCGGCCGGTTTCGGCATTGCGACACCCGCCCACGTCGCCGCACTCCGAGGCATTGCCGACGCCGCCGCAGTTGGGAGCGCGGTCGTCAACGAGGTCGCCGAGGGCCGCGACCCCGCCCGGCTGGTCGAGGAGCTGCTCGCGGCATGCCGGTGAGGGGGATCCGCGGCGCGACTACCGCCGGTGGCAACACGGCGGAGGCGATCGTCGAGGCGACGACCGAGCTCCTGACCGAGCTCGCCAGGCTCAACGATCTCGAGATGGCCGAGGTCTGCTTCGCCTACTTCACGACCACGCTCGACCTCGACGCCGAGTTTCCCGCGCTGGCGGCGCGGCGGATGGGCTGGATCGGGGTGCCCCTTCTCTGCGGCAACGACATGGTCGTTCCGGGGCCGAATCCCCGGTCGGTTCCGATGTGCATCCGTATCCTTCTCCTCTACAACACCGATCGGGCCCAATCCGAGATGAAGTCCGCCTACCTGCGTGGGGCGCAGGCGATCCGCGCGGACCTCGACCGAACAGCCGGGGAGCTGAACATCCAGTGAGCGTCCAGTGATCATCGTCATGTCGCACCAGGCGCTGCCCGCCCAGGTCGACGCCGTCGTCGAGAAGATCGGCGAGCTCGGCCTCACCCCCGAGCTCTCGAAGGGCGAGGACCGCTCGATCATCGGGGTCATCGGCGGCAACGCCTATGCCTACCGGGAGGCGTTCGCCCACCTGCCCGGGATCCAGGAGATCGTCCAGATCACCAAGCCCTACAAGCTGGCCAGCCGGGAATGGCAGCCGAAGGCCACCGTCATCGACGTCGGCGGAGTGAAGATCGGCGGCGACGAGGTCGCGATGATGGCCGGCCCCTGCTCGGTCGAGGGCGTCGAGATGCTGATGGAGAC
>DATCOZ010000325.1:0-3774 GCA_036564345.1 Candidatus Dormiibacterota bacterium
CGCCGCCGGCTTTGACGCGCTGGTCGTCTTCTACCCGGCACGGATCGCCTACCTGGCCGGGTTCCACCACGTTTCGACCGAGCGGCCGATCGCGCTCATCCTCGGCAGCGGGTACTCGGCGCTGGTCGTGCCGGCGGTCGAGAAGGAGCACGCCGAGAGCCTTGCCGGCATCGACCGCGTCATCGTCTACTTCGACTACCCCGGCGAACGCCACCCGCTCGAGCGCGTGCAGGAGGCGCTGCTCGAGATCAACGCCGCCCCCGCCCGGGTCGCCGCCGACCACGACGGCCAGGTGCCCTGCTGGGGCTATCGAGGACCCCGGCTGAGCGACCTCACCGGCCACCCCGTCGCGGATGGGGAGCTTCTCGTCGAGGAGCTCCGCCGCGTGAAGTCGGCCGTCGAGCTCGAGTGCATCCAGCTCGCCTGCGACTGGGCGGTCCGCGGCCACCGCCGGATGCAGGCCGCGATCCGCTCCGGCCAGACCGAGATCGAGTCCTACGCCCCGGCGGAGCTGGAGACGCTTCGCGAGATGATCGCCGAGATGCCCGGCTGGCGGCCTCGCGGCCTCGGCTGGGCGGGCCTGACGGCGATGTTCGTAGCCGGCAAGAGCACCGCCATGCCGCACGGGTTCGTCCTCGGCCACGGCGTGCAGCCTGGCGACGTCCTGGTGAGCGGCGCCGCCGCCGACATCGACGGCTACCGCTCGGAGCTGGAACGGACCATGTTCGTCGGCGAGCCGTCCACCGCCCAGCGGGCGGCCTTCGAAGCGATGAAGGCGCTCCAGGCGCGGGCGATCGAGGTGCTCAAGCCCGGCCTGCCGGTCGCCGAGGTGGAGCTGGCGGTGCTCCGGCTCGCGGTTGAGCTCGGCCAGGAGAACCACCTCCGCCACCACATCGGCCACTCGATCGGCCTCGAGGGCCACGAGGCGCCCTTCCTCGACCGCGGCGACCCGGCCGTCCTCGAGCCGGGGATGGTCTTCACGATCGAGCCCGGCATCTACCTACCGGCGCTGGGCGGCTTCCGCCATTCCGACACGGTGGTGATCACTTCTGAGGGTTCGCGCGTCATGACCGAGTACCCGCGGGACCTGGAGAGCCTGGTGGTGCCCGCCTAGCCGCGCCGGCTGGCAACCCCGTCCAGCACCACCTCGAGCGCCGCGACCGACGAGGTCCGCACCGGAGCCGCGCGTAGGTCCGGCCCCCGGTCGGGGATCGAGGCGTCCTCCTCCAGCCGGACCTTGAGGCAGCCGCTCGAGAGCTGAAGCAGGTAGTGGTCGGCGGCCATCGCGGCACCCGGGTGGCTCTCCCAGCGGAGGTCGGAGGTGGTGGCGGTGGACCCGAACGCGTCGAGGCGGAGCTGGACCACGCCGGTGCTCACCTCGGCCACGACCGGAACCCCGGGCGGTCGCCGGAGGCGGACGTCGACCACGCCGCTGGAGATGTGGATCGGGACCACGCCGCGAGGCCGTGGCAGCACGCACTCGACCCTCACCGCGCCGCTGTCGACCCTGATCTCCCCGACCTCCAGGCCGGCGAGGTCGAGCAAGGTGTTCCAGGTTGGCGCCTGGACCTTGAACGACCACGGGTGGGCCGGGTTCAGCTCGATCTCGCCCCGGCCGACGCCGCGCAGCCGGCGGACGATGACGGTGTCGCCGCGGACGATCGCCGGCGCCGCCACGGTGGGATCGTGGGGCACCGAGAAGAGGCCGTCCATCGGACCGCCGGCCCGGAGCACGACGCCTCGCGAGCCGGAGTCGATCGCGATCCGCGCCGGCCGTCCGGCCTCGACCGGCTCCTGGTCCGCCTCGCGGCCGGCGCCGGCGACGACGTGGAGCAGCATCATGCTCGCCGTCGAGCCCGCCTCGGGGGAGCCGAGGCCGGCCTCCTCAAGCACGCCCGCCAGCGCCCTCCAGGCAGCGCTCGCCTCCACCGCGCCGGGAACCTCGAGCAGCACTCGATGGCCGTCCCGCCGCCGGGCCAGCACCGCCTCCAGCCCGGCGCAGATCGTCATCGCCGCCGCCCGCCATTCCTGGCCCCGGGACGGCACCGGAACCTCGGCCAGGATCGCCGCCGCCACCAGCTCGAGCAGCTCGCGGCGGTCGCGGACGTGCCAGTAGAGGGAAGCCGCCTTGACCCCCAGCCGGTCGGCCAGGGTCCGCATCGAGAGCGCGTCGAGCCCCTCCCGGCCGAGCAGGTCGAGGGCTGCCGTGACGACCAGGTTTCTATCCATGAGGGTTGCATCCTAACACCGATAGGGATACAGTGAGCGTCAACGCCCCTAACGATGTTAGTTATCAGAAGGAAAAGAGGTGCAAACCCAAGCTCCCGTCGACGATCGTTCGACCGCCGTCAAAACCAGGTCCTTCACCTCGACGGACGGCACCACCATCGGCTACCGCCAGCTCGGCCACGGCCCCGGCGTGGTGCTGCTGCACGGCGCCATGGAGTCGTCCCGAAGCCACCTGGAGCTGGCCGAGGCGCTCGCCGCCTGCTACACCGTCTACTTTCCCGACCGTCGCGGCCGCGGCCTGAGCGGTCCGTTCGGCGCCGGCTATTCGATCCGCAAGGAGGTCGAGGACCTGGACGCCCTCCTCACCGAGACGGGCGCCCGCGATGTCTTCGGAGTCAGCGCCGGCGCGGTCATCTGCCTCCAGGCGGCACTCACCCTGCCGGCCCTTCGCAAGGTCGCCGTCTTCGAACCGGCGCTGGTCGTCGACGGCTCGCTGTCGATGGCTTTTCTGACTCGCTATGACGAGGAGATCGCCAGGGGCAAGGTGGCAGCGGCGCTCGTCACTGGCATGTTGGGCTCGCAGATGGGCCCGCCGATCTTCAACCTGATGCCTCGCTGGTTGCTGGAGAAGCTCACCACGATGTTCATGGCGAACGAGGAGAAGAAGGCCACCGGCGACGCCCCGACGATGAGGGCGCTCGCTCCGACGCTGCACTACGACTTTCAGCTGATCGTCGAGCTGGAAGGCGCGCTGGAGAGCTTCAGGGCCATCAACAGCGAGGTGCTTCTTCTCAGCGGCGGCAAGAGCCCGGCTTACCTCAAGGTCGCCGCCGACGCGGTGGAGAAGGTCCTCCCCCACGTCACCCGCGTCGAGTTCCCCGGACTCGACCACGGCGCATCGGGCCCAACCGATCGGGGCGGCAAGCCGGGGCTGGTGGCGCAGCGGCTGAGTGAATTCTTTGGCTAGGGCGAGGGCGAGCGCTACGAATCGCCGTCTAATCTGACGTCGTGGACCTCTGCGGCGAGCTTGTCAAGCTCCGCGCCCCTCTGCCCGAAGATGCTCCTTTCATCGCGGAGTACGTCTCGATGCCCGAGGTGGCGCGGACGCTCGACGCCTGGGCGCACGCGCCCTACTCGGTCGAACAGGCGCTGGACTGGGTCCGGCGCAACGACCCGAGCGCCGTCAACTGGGCGATCGAGCTGCTCGCCGACGGCGCCTTCATCGGCTGCACCGGGCTGCGCGAGCTCGACTTCCGCGACCGCAACTGCGAATGGGGCATCTGGATCGGGCCGCCCACCCGCTGGAACCGGGGCTATGGCACCGAGGCGTGCCGGCTGGCGACCGCCTACGCCTTCCGCGAGCTCGGGATGGAGAAGGTCTACCTGAAGGTCTACGAGACCAACCCGGGAGGCCGCCGTGCCTATGAGAAGGCCGGCTACCGGGTGGAGGGGACGCTGCCCCGCGACCACTGGTGGGAGGGCGGCTTCACAACCAGCTACCTGATGGCCGTCCACCGCGACGACCCGCTTTATGGGAATGAAGGA
>DATCOZ010000326.1:0-3752 GCA_036564345.1 Candidatus Dormiibacterota bacterium
GCTCCAACGCGATCGGCATCTTCACCGCGTTCGTCGCCGACGAGGAGGTGCGGCTGGTCGGCGTGGAGGCCGGCGGCTCGGGCGTCAGCACCGGCCGGCACGCGGCGTCGCTGGTGGCGGGCCGCCCCGGCGTGCTCCACGGCGCCCTCTCCTACCTGCTCCAGGACGGCGACGGCCAGGTCCTGCCGACGCACTCCATCTCAGCCGGCCTCGACTATCCGGGCGTGGGCCCGGAGCACTCCTTCCTGCGCGACGCCGAGCGGGCCGAGTACCACGCTGTGGACGACGGCCAGGCGGTGGCGGCGCTCCGCCTCTGCACCCGACTGGAAGGCATCCTTCCCGCGCTCGAGCCCTCCCACGCGCTTCACTTCGCGGGCACGCTGCAGGGACGGGTGCTGGTCTGCCTCAGCGGCCGCGGCGACAAGGACATGGACAACCTTGCTCCGGCTTGAGAACGGCGGCCTGGGGCTGATCCCCTACCTGATGGCCGGCCACCCCGACCGCGACCGGTCGGTCGCCGCGGCCCGCTCGCTGGCGGCGCTGCCGATCGCGGCGCTCGAGCTCGGGATCCCCTTCAGCGACCCTCTCGCAGATGGACCGGTGATCCAGCGCGCGGGGCAGACGGCCCTCGAGGCGGGGACGACCGTCGCAGGCTGCCTGGAGATCGCGGCCGCCGTCTCGGGCCGGGCGCCGGTGGTCTTCATGTCCTACGTGAACCCGATCCTCTCCTACGGGCCGGAGCGGTTCGCAGCCGACGCGGCGGCAGCCGGCGTGGCCGGGGTTATCCTGCCCGACCTGCCGCCGGAGGAGAGCGAGAGCGTCGCCGCCGCGCTTCACAAGCAGGGACTGGCCACCATCTTCATGGTCGCTCCGACCAGCAGCGAGGAGCGCATCAGACTGATCTGCGATGCATCGAGCGGCTTCGTCTACTGTGTCACGCTGACCGGCATCACCGGAGTGCGGGCAGAACTACCCGAGGGCATCGCAGAGCTGCTCGGAAAGGTCCACTCGCACACCAAGCTGCCAGTCGCCGCCGGCTTCGGCATCGCGACGCCCGCCCACGTCGCAGCTCTGCGGGGCATCGCCGACGCCGCCGCCGTGGGTAGTGCCGTCGTCAGAGAAGTGGAAGAAAATCGCGACCCCGCCCGGCTGGTCGAGGAGCTGCTGACCGCATGCCGGTGAGGGGGATCAGGGGCGCGACGACCGCTGCCAGGAACAGCTCCGAGGCGATCGTGGAGGCGACGACGGAGCTCCTCGTCGAGCTCGCTCGGTTGAATGAGCTCGACCGCGACGAGGTCTGCTTCGCCTACTTCACGACCACCCTCGACCTCGACGCCGAGTTCCCGGCGCTCGCGGCGCGGCGGATGGGCTGGACCACGGTGCCGCTTCTCTGCGGCAACGACATGGTCGTCCCGGGACCGAATCCCCGGTCAGTACCGATGTGCATCCGTATCCTTCTCCTCTACAACACCGACAAGGCCCAATCCGAGATGAAGTCCGCCTACCTGCGCAGGGCGCAGGCGATCCGTGCGGATCTCGATCGAACAGCCGGGGAGCTGAACATCCAGTGATCATCGTCATGTCGCACCAGGCGCTGCCCGCCCAGGTCGACGCCGTCGTCGAGAAGATCGGCGAGCTCGGCCTCACGCCCGAGCTGTCGAAGGGCGAGGACCGCTCGATCATCGGGGTGATCGGTGGCAACGCCTACGCCTACCGCGAGGCCTTCGCCCACCTGCCCGGGATCCAGGAGATCGTCCAGATCACCAAGCCCTACAAGCTCGCCAGCCGGGAATGGCAGCCGAAGAACACCGTCATCGACGTGGGCGGAGTGAAGATCGGCGGCGACGAGGTCGCGATGATGGCCGGCCCCTGCTCGGTCGAAGGCGTCGAGATGCTGATGGAGACCGCCCGCCACGTCGCCGCCCAGGGGGCGAAGATCCTCCGCGGCGGCGCCTTCAAGCCGCGCACCTCGCCCTACTCCTTCCAGGGCCTCGGCGAGGAGGGGCTGAAGATGCTGGCCCGGGCGCGCGAGGAGACCGGCCTCAAGGTGATCACCGAGGTCGTCACCCCGGGCGACGTCGAGCTCGTGGCCCGCTACGCCGACATCCTCCAGATCGGCACCCGGAACATGCAGAACTACGCGCTCCTCCAGGAGGCCGGCCGCTCAGGACACCCGGTGATGCTGAAGCGGGGCATGTCCTCGACGATCGAGGAGTGGCTGCTGGCGGCCGAGTACCTGCTCTCCCAGGGCAACCGCAACGTGATGCTCTGCGAGCGCGGCATCCGCACCTTCGAGCCCGCCACCCGCTTCACCCTCGACATCAACGCGGTGCCGCTGGTCCGCGAGCTGTCCCACCTGCCGGTGATCGTCGACCCCTCCCAGGGCACGGGTCGCTGGTCGCTCGTCCCGCCGCTCTCGCTGGCGGCGGTGGCGGCGGGCGCGAACGGCCTCATCGTCGAAGTCCACCCGCACCCCGACGACGCGCTTTCCGACGGCGCCCAGTCGCTCGATTTCGCCACCTTCGACCGCCTGATGGCCGACCTGAAGCGCCTCACAGGAGTGCTCTCCGCCGCAGCGGCGTCGCAGTAGGCGTGCGTCTCGGCGTCGTCGGGCTGGGGTTGATGGGGGCCTCCTTCGCCGAGGCCCTCCGCCGCACCCGCCCCGAGATCGAGATCGTGGGCGTCGACTCGAACCCGGCCACGATGGCGACCGCACTCGAGCGGGGGATCATCCGCGAGCCGGGCATCGAGGGCGCCGACCTGATCATGCTGGCGGTCCCGCCGCTGGCGATCAGGGACCTTCTGCCGAACCTTTCCCGCGGCGCCCTCGTCACCGACATGGCGTCGACCAAGGCCCGGATCATGGTCTGGGCCGCCGAGTCGGGCGTCGACTTCGTCGGCGGGCACCCGATGTGCGGCCGCGAGTCGTCGGGTATCGACGCCGCCGACCCCGAGCTGTTCCGGGGAGCGCCGTGGGTGCTGACCCGGATCGACTCCAGGGTCGAGGACCTGGTGCGGGCGGTGGGTTCCTACCCGATCGTCATGGACCCCGAGCGCCACGACCGCCTGGTCGCCGCCGTCAGCCATTCGGCCTTCGTCCTCTCCGCCGCCTACGCGCTGGCGGTGGCCGGCTCGCGCGAGTGGCCGGAGATGGCCGGGCTCGCCTCGACCGGCTTTCGGGACATGACGCGCCTCGCGGCGGGGAGCCCGGAGATGTACGCCGGGATCGCCGCGACCAACGCCGAGAACCTGGTCGAGTGGCTGCTCGCCATCGAGCAGCAGGTGGCCAAGCTGCGCCGCCACATCGAGTCGGGCGACCCGCGGCTGGCCGAGCTCTTCGAGGAGGCGCGGGAGAAGCGAGAGCGCTGGCTGGACGGGCAGCGTTGATCGCGACCATCCGGCCACCCGCCCGGCTGCGGGGCTCCGTCGCGGTTCCCGGCGACAAGTCGATCTCCCATCGCGCACTGATCCTCAACGCGGTCGCCGCCGGGTCGGCCCGGATCGACAACCTGGCGACCGGCGACGACGTCGCCAGCACCGCTTCCTGCCTGCGCGCGCTCGGCGTCGAGGTCACGCCAAGCGGGGTGCGGGGTGTCGGACTGCACGGGCTGAAGCAGCCCCAGGCGGCGCTCGACTGCGGCAACTCGGGCACCACCATGCGGCTCCTGGCCGGCCTGCTGGCGGGCCAGCCGTTCCCGACCACGCTGCTGGGCGACGAATCGCTCAGCCGGCGGCCGATGGACCGGGTCGCC
>DATCOZ010000002.1:0-4358 GCA_036564345.1 Candidatus Dormiibacterota bacterium
GGGCGGCCGCGCGCGGCGAGGCGGCGCCGATCGTAGCGACCTCCGTTCTGGAGGAGGAGGGACTCGTACCGGAGGAAGAGGACAAGTAGGAGGAGAGCCGAGCGAGATCAGCAATTGATGTGAGCGGCAAGTTCTGTTCAAGTTGTTCCCGCCCGAACAGCGGCACCCAGTCAGAGGAGGATGAAAACTGAATGCACGGTAAATGGAGTGGCCTGAGAAAGGCCGCGGTGGCTTTGACGGCCGCCGTGACAACGCTCGCCTGCGGCGCGCAGCAGGCGAACAACACGCCGGTCGCGACCGACGTCGGGGTGACGAAGGACACGATCACCATCGGCGCAACGTTCCCGCTCAGCGGAACCGCCTCGGCCTACGCCGCGGTCGCGAAGGGCATGAACGCGTACTTCCAGTCCGTCAACGACAACAAGGGTGTCAACGGCCGGAAGATCACCTTCACCGTCGTCGACGACGTCTACAACGCGGCGAACACGCCGGCCAAGGCGCGCGAGCTAGTCGACCAGGACAAGATCTTCGCCGCCGTCGGCAACCTCGGCACCGGCCCGAACCTGGCCGTCCGCCAGTACTACAACGACAACAAGGTGCCCGACCTCTTCGTCTTCACCGGCTCCAACCACTGGGGCGGCGACTTTGCGCAGTACCCCTGGACGATCGGCTGGCAGCCGGACTACCAGGCCGAAGGCAAGATCTACGCCAAGGACATCCTGACCAACAACCCCAGTGCCAAGATCGCGATCCTGTACCAGAACGACGACTACGGCAAGGACTACGTCAAGGGCATCACCGACGGCCTCGCTGACAAGGCCAGCACCTTGATCGTCAAGACCGCCACCTACAACGCCGGCGACCCGGTGGACATGAGCTCCCAGGTCAACCAGCTCAAGGCCAGCGGCGCCGACACCTTCTACGTCGTCACGACCCCGGCCTACACCGCCAGCGCGCTGAAGAACTCGCAGAGCAGCGGCTGGAAGCCCGCCCACATCTACCTCAACAGCGTGGGCGCCAGCACCCCGATCGTGCAGGCGGTCCTGAAGGCTCTCGGCAACTCGGCGGCCTTCGACGGCATGATCACCACCACCTACCTGAAGGATCCCAACGACCCCGCCCAGGCAAACGACCCGGGGATCGTGAAGTACAAGGACATCATCGGCAAGTACGGGAACGGCTGCCAGGTCATCGACGCCTTCTGCGTCGCGGGCATGGCCTGCGCCTTCACCTTCGTCGACGTCCTCACCCAGGCGGGAACCAACATGACCCGCGCGAACGTCATGGATATCGCCGCCAACAAGCTGAACGAGACCAACAACTTCCTGACCCTGCCGGGGATCGTGGTCCACACGACCAAGACCGATCACTACCCGATCCGGCAGGAGAAGCTCGAGAAGTGGCAGGGCGACTCCACCGGCGGGCGCTACGTCCCGACCGGGGCGATCATCTCCGCCCGCTAGCCGAACCGAAACGTCAACCCGAACGGGGGCCGCGCGAGCGGCCCCCGTTATCTTTTGTCCCGGAAACACCTTGGCCCCGCTCACCCGGCTTGCTCCTTACCGCTACCAGCTCTTCCTACTTGCCTACACCCCCCTCGGCCTCTACGCCGACTCCCGCGTCGCGAACGTCTACGAGCAGTACGCGCTCGGCGTGCTCACCTTCGCCGTTCTCGTCTTCGTCCTCCGTTTCGCACCAGCCGCGCAGCGGCGCCAGGTCTGGCTGGCGGTCCTCATCGCGACCTGCGGAGAGCTCTACTTCTCGCTCGGCGTCGGCCTCTACCGCTACCGATTCGACAACGTTCCGCTCTACGTCCCGGCCGGGCATGGGCTCGTCTACCTCTTCGCGCTGACCGCGGCGGCGACCCCGCTCATGCTCCGGTGGCGGCGGCTGCTGGTGGGCCTGGCGCTCGGATTGGCGACCGGCTGGGCGCTGCTCGGCGTGACGGTGCTGCCGCTCCTGACCGGCCGCCTCGACGTTACGGGAGCCCTGCTCTGGCCGGTCTTCGCCTACTTCCCCCTCCGCTCCCGGCAGGCGCCGGTCTACGCCGCGGCCTTCCTGATGACCTCGGTGCTCGAGCTCTTCGGAACCGGCTTCCACAACTGGACCTGGCAGGCGATCGCCCCGATCAGCCACCTCCACCAGGGCAACCCTCCCTCCGTGATAGCCGGGGCGTACTGCCTCCTCGACGCGGCGGTGATCCGCCTGAGCCGGTTACTCCCCTCCCCGCTTGCGAGCCCATTTATCCACTACCCGCTTGCGGGGAGGGTGAGGGTGGGGCGAAACAACAATCCAAAACTGGCCGTCGTGCCGGACGTAAGTGTGCCAACCGCCCCCGAGCAGCCCGTAGCGCTTGATCCCGGCCTGCCGGTGGCCCCACCCTGACCCTCCCCAGGCCTGGGGAGGGCATTTGGCGACCAATTCCCTGGGTTGAACCTGACCCTTGCCCCGGTCTGGGAAAGGGGTAACTAACCTCTGAAGGGCGAGGGGGCTCCCGGGGGGAGGAACGGAGCTGGGTCGATCGGGGCCGTCCCCTGGCGGAGCTCGAAGTGGAGATGGGCGCCGGTCGAGTTGCCGGTCGACCCCTCGAGGCCCACGAGCTGGCCCTGGCTGATCGTGTCGCCCACCTTGACGGCGATCCGGAGGAGATGGCCGTAGAGGGTCGTCAGGCCGCCACTGTGCGCGATGACGACGAAGTTGCCGTAACCGACCAGGACCCCGTTGACGAAGGAGGAGCCGGCAAGGAGCACGACCCCGTCGTCGGCGGCGAGGACGGGCGAGCCTTCCGGCGACGACATGTCGATGCCGGTGTGGAAGTGGGCGTAGCCGCCGTAGGGGGGCTCGAACCAGAACGAGCAGGGACCGAAGGGCTGAGTCTCGACAGCGGTCGGCTCCGGCCAGATGAAGCGGTACTGGATCGAATGGCCGCTGCTGACCGTCGTGGGGATCCCGACCGGGTGGATGGTGTCGACCTGGTTCCAGACCGCCGACTCGGCCGCGGCGATGATGTCCGACTCCTGCTGGAGGAGGATGTCCGCGATCTGCTGGGCGAGCTCGGCCGACTGGTAGTTGACCCGCGACAGCTCGTAGCGGGTGGCCCCGATCTGCTCGGCGAGGTCGGCCTGGGCCTTCTCCTGCTTCGCCTGGAGGTCCTGCAGCTTGGCGAGGTCGGCGACCTGCTGGTCCTTCAGCTTCACCTGCTCATCGCGTGCCGCCTGCTGCTTCTTGAGGTCGGTGTCGACCTGTGCCAGGTCGACCTTCAGCTTGCCCTTCAGCGTCTGCGCCCGCTTCCCCGCGGAGCGGAGATCGTTCACCCGGGTGATCATGTCGCCCAGGCTGGGGGACTCGACCAGCAGCAGCAGCACCGAGTTGGGCTGGACGTAGATGGCGCGGGCCAGCGAGCTGATCTGCGCCTTCTCGCCGCGGATCCTCTCGTTCACCGTCTCCATCTCGACGTCGAGCCGCGACACCTCGTCTTCGAGGGCGAGGATCTTGGCGTCGCTGTCGGCGATCGACGCCTTCAGCGTCTCCTGCTGGGAGGCGTTGTCGCGCAGCGACTGGGCCACCCGGTCCGCGGTCTGGAGCGCGGTGGCGAGCTGGGATCCGAGCTGTGCGCGAACCGCCTCGATGACGGCAGCACGCGCCTGGGCGGCGGCCAGGTCGTCGGCCGGGGTCGCCGCGGAGGCGGGCGTCGCGGCCGGCAGCAGGAGGAGGACGACCAGCGTCGCGACGGCGGCCCGCAGCCCGATCATGACTCGAGGTATCGGCGCACGCTCCCGAGGGAGGACAGAGAGCCGATGAGTGGTCCGATGATGAGCAGCGCGAGGCCGATCTGGAGACCTGCCTGGAAGGTGAGGCCGGGCGCCACCTGGGCGAAGTTCGATGCTCCCGCCTGGACGGCGAGCACGCAGGCCAAGAGGGCGAGGATGCCGGCAAGCCCGCCCGCGACGGCGCCGGTGACGGCGCCCTCGATGACGAAGGGACCGCGAACCATCCAGAGCGGCGCGCCGACCAGCTGCATGATGCTGATCTCGTCGCCGCGGGAGATGATCGCCGAGCGGATGCTGTTGGCGGTCACCGTCACGGCGATGAACGCGAGCAGCAGCAGGAAGGCGACGCCAACCGCCGCGACCCAGAAGAGGACCTGCTCGAAGCGCTTGTAGGCGTTGGGGTCGAAGGAGCTGGGCACGCCGGAGTCGACCGCCGGGTTCCCCCGAAAGGCGGCGTCGACGGTGCCGACCTTGTCGATCGTGCTGACGTGGACGTCCAGGCTTGCCGGGAACGGGTTGCTCTCAGCGGCGTTGGCGAGCTCCGGCAGGCCGGGGCGATGCTGGGCACGGGCGAGCGCCTGCTCCTTG